>JAQBVV010000075.1 GCA_027622905.1 Acidobacteriota bacterium | reverse complement strand
CTTCCTCTCAGGTACGTCCCGGATGCAGAGATCGGCTTGCCGTCCGGCACCGTGTGGAAATCCACATCAATCGGGAAGTCAGCCTTCCAGTTGAACACCATCGTCGCGCCTGTCGTCAGACGGAACTTGTACTCGACGAACTGATCAGGCCTCAGCCCGAACTCGATCGCGTCCACCTTGTATGTCGTCTCGGACGGCGTCAGCGGACCACCGGGCTCCGGCTCGACCGGCGGGCCTCCCGGCTGCCCGCCCACGGGATTCAACGCTTGCTGCGTCTGCGCGAGAGCCGTGACCGTGAGACCGAGCGGGGCGACACCAGACACCGCAAGTAGCGAAACCGCGACAATCGACGCGATCGGGATGACCTGGACCAAGCCCGCTGGAGCGCACGCCTGCGACAAGGAGTGGCACGCGCGCCAGGCGATCTTGGACCCTGAGGTGTGGTCCGTCGCGGTTACGGTCGGAGCGATGCTCGTGTTCTGTGTCATGACTGCTGCAGCCCCTCGTGATTCATCGCCCACAACGGATCATCCCGTCGGACAATCGCGTTCTTCACAACGAATTATACAGGGTGTGCTGACACTTCACAGTCAGAGTCAGGCTGAGGCCAGTTCGCCGAGGCGTCAGGCTGCTGCTGAAGCCCACACGCACGCAACTCTTGACAGGCACCGCAAACGCGGAGGGAGCACTGCGCGAGGTCCGGCGACAGGCAGCCGGGGGACGCCGGAATCGTGCGACCGGTCGTCGGTCAACGTTCCGGAGCCCGCTGATTTCGGCTATCGTCCTTCTGCCGCCGCGTCGACCACATCACGGCGCCGGTGATCGCGAGCAACGGGAACGCGAGTCCGGTGACCATCCACAGTACCCGTACCGGCGTACCCCCAAAGGATCCGACATGAAGGACACCGAGCCACGTCATGACGCGGTCCCCCACGGTACGACTGCTCTGGTCGTCGAGCGCCAGAAGCTCACCCGTACGGCGATCGAAGTAGGCCGTCACCTCGTCGCTCGTATCGAAGTCACCGTGTGCCCGCCGCGCCACCACGACGCCGACCGAGGCCGTCTCGGCCGCAGGCAGGACGAGCCGCGCCATCTGACTGCCCGGCACGAGTGCCTGGGCCCTGGACACGAGCTGGTTGTACGGCACGTCCTCGCCCGCGGCGCCACCCGTCGACACCGGTGGCCGGAGTGTCGTGAGCGGCAGGAGCGTGTTCACCGCCTCTCGGAATGGCCCAGGAAAACAGAAGTACAACCCGGAGACGGACCAGAGCAGCAGGAATCCGGCTGTCCAGACGCCGGTCACCCAGTGCGACTCCCGGACGACCCGCTTCCAACCTCGAGCCGAGTGGACGCTGAGCGCCTCGGTCCAGCGTGTCACGCGGGGCCACCACAGGATGAGACCGGTCAGCACAAGGACCGTCAGGCACGCCGCTCCGACACCGCTGACCACGTACCCGGACGGGCCGAGAAGCAACGTGAAGTGCAAATCCTGCAGCCGCTGAATCCAGTCGTCGCTGGGCAGTTCCCCCAGCACCTGGCCGGTTCTCGAATCTGCAAACACAGTCCGCAAGGTGCCGTCCCAGGCAAGGTAGGCCAGGAAGCTGTGCCGCGACGGCGTCGGGTAGGTGATGCCGCTGAATCGGTACCCGGGGTACTGCCCGCGTAGCTGGTCCACGACGACTGTTGGGTCCGCCAGCGCTCCCCCTTCCGCCGGTGCGTCGAAGAACTGCGGGTAGGCGAGAGTCTGCAGCTCCGCGCGGAACGTCAGCGCGGCGCCGCTCAGTCCAATCGCCACGGCGTAGGCCGCCACGACCAGCCCCGTCGATAGATGCACGAGCAGGAGGGCGCGCCGGGGGATTCCGTCCGTCGGACGAGGAAACGGCCTCATGTGGAAACACGACTGTAATCGAGCGGACCGTGGTGCGTCACTGAAGACTTCCTGAAGTTCTTTTCAGAATTCGGCGCGAGCTGTGACGGCGACGACCTCACTTCTGACGAAGAATTCAGGAATTCTTCAGACCCGAGGCCCACTCACTCCAGCTACGATCCCTCCATCGATCGACGGGGCTCGATTCACGAGGTATCAATGAGAATGACCGGTCTACGATTGTCCCTTGCCTGCGTGGCTCTCGCGTTGACGCCCTTCTTCACAGGGATCGCTGTGGCGCAAGGGCAAGGCAGGCTGGCCGGCGCGGTGCTCGACCCGCTCGGCGCCCGCGTGCCAGGCGCCGCCGTCGTGCTTCTGGGCGATCAGGGGGCCGCCAGTGAGACGACGTCTGACGCGGAAGGGGCCTATGCGTTCACGAGCCTCGCGCCGGGTCGATATCAGGTGCTCGCGACGGCACAAGGCTTCGCTCCGATGACGTCTAATTCGGTGTACGTGGGTACCGGGAGTTCGGTCTCCGTCGACGTCACGCTTCAGATCGGCCCGCTGTTGCAAGCCGTCCTGGTGACCGCGTCAGCGGCCGACCTGCCCCAGGCGCAGACCGGCGCACCGGCGACCGTGGTCGACCGGGCAGCCATCGAGGCCCTCAACAAGCCAGACTTGCTCGAGGCGCTGCGCCTCGTACCAGGGTCGCAGGTGCAGCAGACCGGCGCCCGCGGCGGTACGACATCGATGTTCATCCGTGGCGGCTCGGCCAACTTTGCCAAGGTGCTCATCGACGGCATCGCCGCCAACGACATCGGGGGCGCGTTTGACTTCTCACAGCTCCAGACGACCGGGATCGAGCAGGTCGAGGTCCTCCGGCAAGCCAATAGCGTCATCTACGGCAGCGATGCGCTCACCGGGGTAGTCAACATCACCACGAGGCGAGGTCGAACACGCGTGCCGGAGGCCACGTACTCGATCGACGGTGGCAACCTTGGCACTGTCAACAACACGGCGTCGCTCGGCGGCACCTACCAACGGCTGGACTATTTCTCGCAGTACTCGTACTTCACCACCGACAACGAGGTGCTCAACAACAACTATCGCAACCACACCTATGCTGGCAGAGTTGGCCTGGCCCTCGGGGGCAGCACGGATCTCAGCGCCACGTTTCGACAGATCGACGGCAAGGCCGGGAGTCCGAACGGGGTGCTCTATTACGGCCTGAGCGACGACTCGACGTCCGCGTCACAGCTCACCTATGGGGGCGTCGCGGCACAATCGCAGTGGACCGACCGCTGGCAGAGTACGATGCGATTCGGCTCAACGGGCCAGACGTCGAACTTCGCGAACCCAACGCCAACTGGCGAGTCCTTTGACCCGTTTGGCTTCGGCGCCAACTATCTGGGCAACGAGGTGACCATCACGGGCGCGAACGGTCACTCCGCCACTGGGCGCGCGATCCTGGATTTCGGGGGCGCGTACCCTGCGTTCTTCAGGAGCCGATCGACACGGCGTGCGCTGTCGGGCGAGACGACCTACATGCTGGGCTCCGACGTGCACCTGTCCGTCGGCGGCCGGTTCGAACGGGAACAGGGCTACAGCGACCCCGATGGTGACCCCACGGCCACGCGCGACAACGGCGGTCTGTTCACCGAGGTTCGCGGCAGCGTCGGCGGCCGGACCTACGTCGCGGCAGGCGTCGGGTACGAGCGAAATGCCGCGTTTGCGTCGGCCACAACCCCGCGACTGTCGGTGGCCACCTATCTCCGCCAGCCCGGCCCTGGTGCCGCGGGCGATACGAAGGTGACCTTCAATATCGGCAACGGCATCAAGGCGCCGAGCGTATTCCAGGAGCAGAGCTCCCTGAATGTCCTGGCACGGGCGTCCGGGTCCGGCGTCATTCCAGCGCCGATCGGTCCCGAACGTAGCCGCAGCGTTGACGTCGGCATCGAGCAGGGCCTCGCCGACGGCCAGGCGCGTGTACGCGTGTCGTATTTCCACAACACCTTCGAGGACCTGATCGAGTTCGTCAGCAAGAGCGTGCTGCCCCAGGTCGGCATTTCGTCCGACGCGGCGCAGGCCGCCACCTTCGGCGCCTATGTCAACTCGTCGTCCTTTACCGCTCAGGGTATCGAGGCTTCCGCCGAGGCGCAGATGACCAGTGGACTTCGGCTGATGGCCTCTTACACGTTTCTTGACGCCGAAGTGACCGAATCGTTCGCCAGTAGTGCCCTGCAGCCCGCGATCAACCCATCGATTCCTGGCGTGGCCATCGGTGCGTTTTCCCCGCTCGTCGGCCAGCGCCCGTTCCGCCGGCCCACGCATTCGGGTTCGCTGATGGCGAGCTACACACAGGGGGCCGGGCAGGTCACGTTGTCGATGTATGTGACCGGGAAGCGCGACGGCAGCACGTTTCTCAGTGACGCCTTCTTCGGCAACTCGCTGCTGTTGCCGAACAGGGATCTCGAAGCCGGCTTCCAGAAGGTCGATCTTGGCGGCGCCTATCGGGTGCACCCGCGGCTCAAGGTCTTTGTGAGCAGCGAAAACCTCCTGGACGCTCGCTATGAAGCGGCGCCCGGGTTCCCTGCGCTCCCGCGGACCGTACGCGCCGGCCTCTCGGTGTCGGTGGGCGGCGATCGCTAGTGCAATACGGATTTCACGAGCGCGTCGCGTCCGAGCGCCACGAGTTCATGGCGGGCTCCCGTGGAGCACGCTACCTGGTAAGTAGCGCCGCGACGGTCTGTTCGTAGACCAGCGAGAGCGGACCGATATCGGCCACGCGTACGCACTCGTCGATGGCGTGGCTGGACGCATTCAAAGGGCCGAACTCGGCCAGCTCCGTCGATATGCCGGCGAGGAACCGAGCGTCCGATGTTCCTCCGCTGGTCGATAACGCCGGAGTAAGCCCCGTCTCGGCCGCGACGGCTTGGCTCAGGACCTCAATCAGGCGGCCCTTGGAACAGATGAAAGGTTCGGCGCCAAGAGTCCAGGCCACCTCGCCATCCACCTTGTGGCGCTCCAGGATCTCCTGGACACGCGCCTGCAATCCGTCGACTGACGACGCGGTGCCGAACCGGAAGTTGAACACGACTTCGAGCGTCCCAGGGATGACGTTGGCGGCACCCGTGCCTGCGTGCATGTTCGACATCTGGAGCCGGGTCGGCGAAAACGACGCGTCGCCGCCGTCCCACTCCATCTTCGCCAACTCGGTCAATGCGGGAAGGGCCGCGTGGATCGGGTTCCGCGCGCGATCCGGATAGGCTACGTGGCCTTGCATGCCCGTCACCGTCAGCACGCCCTGTAGCGATCCACGGCGGCCGTACTTGATCGTGTCGCCGAGGCGCTCAGCGGACGTCGGTTCACCAACGATGCACGCGTGTAGCCGGGTCCCCCGCTCTCGGAGCAGATCGACCACCGCCACCGTTCCGTCAACGGCGTCGCCCTCCTCGTCGGAGGTGAGCAGAATGCCGATCGAACCCGGATGATCCGGGCGCGCGGCGACGACCCGCTCGGCGGCCGTGACCATCGCCGCCACCGACGTCTTCATGTCCGCGGCGCCCCGTCCGTACAGGTAGCCATCGCGCTCCGCCGGCACGAACGGATCGCTGGTCCACCGTTCGATCGGACCGGTCGGCACGACATCCACATGCCCGGCCAGGCACACGATCGGCTCGGCGTGACCGTGACGCGCCCACAGGTTGCTGACCGCCCCACGATCGACGCGTTCACAGGCAAACCCGACAGCTTCCAGCCGGGACGCGATCAGGTCGAGACATCCGGCGTCGTCGGGCGTGAGGGACCGGCTGGCGATCAGGCGCTTTGCCAGTTCGAGCGTCGACGCGCTCACGTCCAACGCCGGTGCGGATTCGTCCATCGTGGCGTCAGTCCCTCAGCAGCGCGTTAATCGACGTCTTTGCTCGTGTGGCCGCGTCCACGCGCTTGACGATCACCGCACACGACAGCGAGTGCGTACCGTCGCTCGCGGGCAGGCTGCCCGGTACGACCACCGATCCGGATGGCACGCGCCCGTAGGACACGTCGCCGGTGGCACGGTCATAGATCTTCGTGCTCTGCCCGAGAAACACGCCCATAGAGATGACCGAGTGCGCCTCCACGATCACGCCCTCCACGACCTCCGAGCGGGCTCCGATGAAACAGCCGTCCTCGATGATCGTCGGCGTCGCCTGCAGCGGCTCGAGCACGCCGCCGATGCCCACGCCACCGGAGAGGTGCACGTTCTTGCCGATCTGCGCGCATGACCCCACCGTGGCCCACGTGTCGACCATCGTGCCCTCATCCACGTACGCGCCGATATTGACGTACGACGGCATCAGCACCACGTTCCGGCCGATGAACACGCCCGTCCGTACGGTCGCGGTCGGCACCGCTCTGAATCCACCTTCCCGGAACTGTGTCTCGGTGTAGTCCTGGAAGCGGAGCGGCACCTTGTCAAACCAGACGGAGCCGCTCCCGGTCCCCATCACGGTGTTGTCGTGCGTGCGGAAATAGAGCAACACGGCCTTCTTGACCCACTCGTGCGTCACCCACGCGTCGCCGATCTTTTCGGCCACGCGGATGGCGCCACTGTTGAGCCCCTCGATCGCGTGATCGATCGCATCACGCACATCTCGCGGGGCATTGGTCGGAGACAGGTCGGCGCGACGCTCGAACGCCGCATCGACGATGGCAGCCAGGGGGTGTGACGACATGGTGAGTAGTGACTCCGTATCAGACTCCGCCATCAGCGGCAGAACTCAACAATGCGACGCGCGCCTTCGGCGCACGCCGACGCATCGGCGACCAGCGCCATGCGCACATATCCGTGTCCGGGATTGATTCCATGCGCGTCTCGCGCCAGATACTGCCCGGGGAGCACCGTGACGTGTGTCGCCTCGAACAGCGCTGTGGCGAACCGTTCATCGTCGCCCCCGGGCACCCGCGCCCAGAGGTAGAATCCGGCATCCGGCTCGCGCGCGTCCAGCACGGACCCGAGCACTGGCACCACGGCCGCGAACTTTTCCCGGTAACGGGTCCTGTTCTCCCGGACGTGCGCCTCGTCCGCCCAGGCGGCGATGCTGGCGCGCTGCACGACGGTGCTCATCGCGCTTCCATGATACGTGCGATACAACAGGAACTGGCGCAGCACGTCAGCATCCCCGGCGACCGCGCCGGATCGCAATCCCGGTGCGTTCGACCGCTTGGACAGACTCGAGAACACCACCAGATTCGGGTACCCATCTCGCCCAAGCCGATGGGCCGCCTCGAGCGCTCCGAGCGGCGCATGGTCCTCGTCCGGATAGATCTCCGAGTAACACTCATCGGATGCGATGACGAAGCCGTGCCTGTCGGCCCGTTCGAAGATCCCGCGCCACGCGTCGAGCGTGAGCACCCGGCCCGTGGGGTTGCCAGGCGTGCAGACGTACATCAACTGCGTCCGGCGCCACTGATCCTCGGTGACGGAGTCCAGGTCGAAGTCGAATCCGGTGCGCTGTGTCTGATTCAGAAAGACGGGTTCCGCTCCCGCCAGCAGCGCCGCGCCCTCGTAGATCTGGTAGAAGGGATTCGGGCAGACGACGACCGGGGCCCGCTGCGCCCCGTCCACCAGTGCCTGCGCGAGCGCGAAGAGCGCCTCGCGCGTGCCGTTGACGGGGAGCACGTTGGCGTCCGGATCGAGAGGCGGCACGCCAAAGCGTCGCTCGAACCACGACGCCAGCGCCGTGCGGAGATCGTCGAGCCCGGCGGTCGCCGGGTAGGTCGAAAGGCCGTCGAGGTGGTCGATCAGCGCGCGCCGGATCACCTCGGGTGTCGCATGCTGCGGCTCGCCGATCGACAGGCTGATCGGCGAGACGGCCGGCGGCGTCACGCCAGCCAGCAGTGTCTGCAGTCTCTGAAAGGGATACGGCCGCAGCCGGGCGAGCGATGGGTTCACGCGACCATTCTACCGGCCACGCCGCACCGCGATTGGACGGCCGATGCGCCCCCCTCGACAGGGCCGACTACGGTCAGCCCCCTTGGAGGTTGTGAAACCGCTTCTACGGCACGTCCGGCCGCAGCGTCACCTGCACGTACCGATCGGTGTTCAGATACGCCCGCGCCGCGTCGCGCAGCGCACCCACCGTGACCTGCTCGTAGATCGGATCCACGTTGAAGACCTCGGCGACGTCTTCACCGAACTCGTACTTGCTCACCATGCGATTGAGCAGATAGGCGTTCTGCCGACTGTTGGTTTCGAAGTCCCGTGTCAACGCCGCGCGCGCGTCCATCACCTGTCCCCGCGTCGGCCCCGTGCGCTTGAAGTCGTCGATGACGCGGAACGCGGCATCCACGAGGGTGTCCGCGCGATCGGGGTCGCACGAGAAGTTGATCGTCACGCGGTACCTGCCTGACGGAAACTTCGTGAACCCCGGCACGACCCGCACGCCGTAGGTGCCACCCAGATCCTCGCGAAGCCTGCCCTGCAGGTTTCCGGCCAGACTTTCCGCCATCGTTCTGGCGATCACCCTGTGCGCCTCGTCGTTCTCGAACGCCCCGCTGAACACGATGCTGACCTCGCTTCGCGGCGCGATCCCGCTTCGGACCTCCTCTTCGACGACGCCGGCTGGTGTCTCCATGCCCACGTCTCTGGCGGCCTCCGCTCTTGACAGCGACGGGAGACTGGCGACGTACTGCTCGACAAGCGGCCTCATGGTCTCCACATCAAAACTCCCGACGAAGACGAACGTGAAGTCGCTCGCGTCGGCGAAACGGTCCCGGTAGAAGGCGAGCGATGCATCGAGGTCCATCTCGGCGAGACGCGCCTCGGTGAGCGGCTGCGCTCGCGGGTGCTCCTGACTCAGCGCCGCATCGAGCGCTTCGTCGAAGACCGTCTCGGGAACGACCCCCCGATTGGCGAGCGCCACGCTCCACTGATCGGTCAGCACCTGAAACGCCTCGGGGTCGGCGCGAGGCGCCGTGAACCTGAGGTACAACAACTGAAACATCGTCTCGAGGTCAGCACGGGTGGCTTCACCGACGAGGCCTTCGGTCGTTTCGTCGATCTCGGCCCGGACAAACGCGGTCGTACCCGCCAGCGCCTTCTCCAGGTCGACGAGCCGCAACTCTCCAAGCCCCCCCTGGGAAATGACGGCGGTGGCCGTGTCGGCGGGGACGAAGTCTTCATCCCTGGCGAGCGACGTCCCGCCGGCGCTGATGGCACGAAACAGGATCTCGTCCTGCTGGAATGTCGTCGGCTTGAGCACGACGCGGGCGCCATTGGACAGGCGCCACTCGACGATGCCGAGGGCCTCGTTCGACGCCGTCGCGGCGATCTCGCCCTTCGCCGGGAGGCGCGCCAGCAACGGCTGCTGGCTGACCGAATCCACGTAGGCCGTCAGCGGCGCCCCGACGCTGGCGGCAAGCACCTCCGCCAGCGCACCTTCGCCTGGCAGCGATGCGCTGTCTCTGGCCGGTGCCGTGATCGCGACGACGCGGTTGCCATCGGGCATCCACCCGCTGGCCAGAGCATTGACCTCCTCCAGCGAGATGCCTGGAAGGAACCGCTGATTCAGGCCGAATTCGTACGCGATCCCGGGAATCGGCTCCGCCTGCATGAAGTTCCGGATGAATTCGTCGGCCAGTGGCCCGGAGGGGCTCGAGTCCTTCTCGACGACGGACCGCTGCAAGCCCCGCTGAAGATTCAGCTTCTCCCGGGCAAGTTCCGTCTCCGTGAAGCCGAAGCGGACCACGCGGTCCACCTCTCTGAACAGCGCCGCCACGCCCTCCTCGACGCCGCCCGTGGCGACGATGGCGTCCAGCGTCGTCATCTCCGCCGCGAGGACGAACAGGCCGCGAGACGTGCGGGCCGCGAGAAACGGCGCGTCCGGCGTCTGCGCGATCTCCTCCAGCCGCAGAGACAGCAGGCTCGCGAACAGGCGCCCGATCATGTTGTCCCGGTAGTCGTCGAGGGTCACCATCGGACGCGCGGCCCGTCTGTTCGACACCTGGATGCGCGTGCTCGTCATCTCAGGATCGGTGATGACCGAATAGACCGTTCCGGGCCGGTCGGGCACGGCGTACGCGGACCTCGGCCTCGGGGACGCCGGCGACTCGATCGACCCGAAGTGCGATCGGATCAGCGCCTCCATCGACGTCGGATCGAAATCCCCGACAGCGATCACGGCCATCAGGTCGGGCCGATACCAGTCCTCGTAGAACTGCCGCACGCGGCGATAGCTCACGCTCTGAATCACCTCGGGAGTGCCGATGGGCAGCCGATCCGCATAGCGCGACCCTCCGAGCAGCAGCGGAAACTGCGCCTGCTGTATCCGCTCACTGGCCCCGAGGCCCAAACGCCACTCCTCCAGCACGACGCCGCGTTCCTTGTCGATCTCGACAGGATCGAACGACACGTCCCCCCGCGCCCAGTCCTCGAGAATCAGCAGCGACCGATCGATCACCGTCGGGTCATCGGTTGGAATCTGGAGTTCGTAGACCGTCTCGTCGAAGCTCGTGTGCGCGTTGACATGCGCGCCGAAGCGCATACCAAGCGACTGCATGAAGGTCCCCAGCGCCTGCCCGGGAAAGTGCCGCGTCCCGTTGAAGCTCATGTGCTCGACCAGGTGCGCCAGGCCGCGCTGATCGTCATCTTCGAGCACCGACCCGGCGTTGACGACCAGCCGAAGCTCGGCGCGTCCCTGTGGCAGGTTGTTGGCTCGGACGTAGTACCGCATTCCGTTGGGCAACGTCCGGACGGTGATCAGCGGATCGACGGGAACGACGTCGTCGATGTCGGCCGTTCGTACGGCCTCCGGCATCGCCGGCTGCTGCGCGGCGACGACGGCGATGCCAGCCAGGACCGCCGAGCACAGTATGGCCGACCGGATGCGGGCTCGAAGCGCGGGAGACGCCATCCTCAAAGGGGCAAAAGTCATAGGAGCAATTGTAGCTGTAGCCCCACCAGACTGCCTTGTCAGTTTTTGCCCCGTCCCCTCTGAGTTCTGGCCCAGAATGGGCCAATCGCTAGTCATCTCGGAGGAGGTCTCGATGCGTCCAGCCCAGGAGCGACGATCGAACACTAGCGCAGCGCCGCCGGGCGCTCGGCGGCGTCAAGTGTGCGCCCGGCGCGCGCGACGATCTCCGGGAGCGCATCGACGTCGGCCTGGCTGGTGTGGAAGTTCACGATACAGGCCCGAAGGAGATACCGGCCGCCGACCACGGCGTTCGACACGAACGCCTCCCCTCCGCGCTGCACGGCGTCAAGCAGCCGCTCGTTCAGCGCGTTGAGATACCCGGCGACCGCCGGATCGCCCAGGCGTCCGACCAGATCCAGCGGTACGAACCGAAACGTCGTGATGCTGAGCGACTGCGTCTCGAGCTGCAATTCGCCATGCCGTCCCACGGCGGCGGCCAGCGCGCGCGACAAGCCCATGTCGTCGCCGATCATCCGGCGATAGCCCGACGCACCCACGTGCTGAAGCGCGAGCCACACTTTGAGTGCGCGGAAGCCTCGCGAGTTCTGCGGCCCGTGATCGACGTAGTTCACTGCGGCTTCTTCAAAGTGGTAGTAGGCCGGGTGGTACGCAAACGCAGCCCGGAGATGCTCGGCGTCGCGCACCAGCGCGCACCCGGCCTCGAGCGGTGCGTACAGCCACTTGTGTGGGTCGACCGCCACCGAGTCGGCCCCCGACAGCGCCAGCAGATCAGCCGGTGCGTCCGGCACCGCGGCGGCGAATCCCCCGTACGCGCCATCGACGTGAAACCAGAGATTCCGTTCCCGACACAGTGCGGCGATCTCGAGAAGCGGGTCGATCGCCCCGGTGCTGACCGAGCCCGCCGTGCCGACGACCATGAACGGCAGGCCGCCCGCGCGCACATCGGCGTCGATCTGCTCGCGCAGCGCCCCGATATCCATGCGAAGCGACCCGTCAGTCGGGATCCAGCGCACGGCACTCGTCCCGAGGCCCGCGATGTCGGCCGCCTTCTGAACCCAGGTATGTGTCTCGGCAGACCCGTACGCGACCAACCGTTGGCCCGCCGGCCCGCCAGCCCCCTGCTCCCGGATATTCCACGACGCCTTGGCGACCCTCGCTGCCAGGAAGCAGACGATGTTGGCCATGTTGCCGCCGCTGACGAAGAGACCGCCGCACCTGGTGGGAAAGCCGATGAGCTCGGCGATCCAGCGGATCGTCTGCGCCTCGACCTCGCTGGCCGCTGGCGAGAGCATCCACGCCCCCACGTTCGGATTGAGCGCCGAGGCCAGCAGATCGCCCAGGATGCCAATGGGCGCGGGAGGCGCTGTGACGTAGCCGAAGAAGCGGGGATGCGCGTTGAACAGCGAGTGATCGAAAAGTTGACGAGCCGCGCGTTCGAGCAAAGGTCCCGGCGCGGTGCCCTCCTCGGGCAACCCGCGCTCCAGGTCGAGGGCGTGGCGCACCGCCGAAGGCGTGTCGTTGGGGGTGATCGGCCGCCCCGGCACAGAAGCCAGCAGGTCGGCGAGTTGATCGACCAGCGCGTGTCCATGGGTGCGGAACGCGGCGGCGTCCATCGCCAGCGGCGCCTGCCGCGCCGGCGCATGTTCGACGCCCGCGTCGGCTGCCGTCCGGTCCGTGGCGCGAGGCTTCAAGGGTCGTGTCGGCATCCCGTGCTCAGCGCGTGGCGCCGTCTCCCACCCCGTAGTGCACCAGCACCCGCCTGACGGTCAGCCCCTGCACCAGGATCGAAAACACCACCACCGCGCAGGTGCAGGCCAGCAGGTAGTCCCGCCCGGGGAAGCTCGGTAGCGACAGCATCATCGCCACCGAGATCCCCCCGCGCAGGCCGCACCAGGTCAGGATCGGCACGATGCCGCGGCGATAGGGACGGCGAGCGCTCATCACCGTGATCGGCACGCTCACCGAGATCAGGCGAGCCACGAGCAATGTGGCCAGGCCCGCCGCACTGAGCGTGATGACCTCTGCGTTGTCGGTCCCGGACAGACCCGCCACGGAGACCAGCGCAAAGAACACGACGACGGCGATGCCGTCATTGAAGAGCGATTCGCCTGCGATCTGCGCTTCGAGGCCGCGCGGCGCACGCAGCTCCTTGAGGAGTCCCATCACGGCAATCGGATCCGTCGGTGAGATCAACGATCCGAAGACAAGGCAGACGACAAACGGGATCTGCACCCCGAGCGCGCCGAGGGCCCACCACGTCAGGGTACCGACCACCAGCGTCGACAGCGTGACGCCAACCGTCGCCAGCGCCCCGATGGTCCACTTGTGCTGCAGCAGGCCCTCGAGATCGATGTGGAGGGAGCCGGCGAAGAGGAGGAAGCAGAGCATGCCGTGCATGAGTGCCTCGTTGAAGTCGGTGCCGCCGAGGAAACCAGTCAGCGTGCCCCGCAGTCCCCAGGCGGGTACCACGACATCGGCGGCGACGATCACCAGCGAGCTGACGAGCGCGACCGCCAGCGTGCCGGTCGTCGCCGACAGCTTCAGCACGCGGTGATTGATGTACCCCGTCAGGGCCGCGATGGCGATGAGGACGGCCGCCGTGTCGAACGCGTTCATGGTCTTCTGGTGCGGTCGCGCCTCCGAGGCGGCGATCGCCGGCGACGAGCTATTTCCAGCCCATCGACTTCCGGGTGAACCTGGCTGGCAGCGCCGGCTTCTTCTCGACCTCGGGTTCCGGCTCCGGTTCTCCCGCAGCCTCCTTGATCTCCTGCTCAAGCTCGTCGTCGTTGGGCAAACCGGCGAACTGGTCCGCGAACATCACGGACTGCTGCGACGGAATTTCGAATCGCTTCCCGCAGGCCGTGCACGTGACTTCGTCATCCAGCCGCAGGAGATAGTCACGCACCTTGTCGAACTTCGCCCGGTCCTCTGCGCTCGCCCCTGACGGTAGTCGGTCCTTCTTCGACCGCCGCGTCCATCGGACGGAGTAGTCGCCGGTCCGCCGGCACCTCGGGCACTGATACCGCCCTGATCGTGTTTCGGGACGTTCGTTGAACAGGTCGCGTTCGTCAAGAGCCATGCCGCATGGTAACAACATTCGACTCCGCGCCGGCGCCGGTCCCGTCTTTCCACGTGCAGACGCGCATGGCCCATGCGACGATGGGAGCGTCGTGCTGCACAGTCTGCGTGAACGGACGAGCCGTTTCTGGGAGCGTCACCGGGCTCTGATCTGGATTCTGCACTCGGCGTGGGCGCTGATGGTCGGTACAACCATCGTGCTGGTCGCGCGGGACCGCTACTACCTGGTGCTCTGGGTGGTGGTCTTTCTGGTCCTGGCCTGGGCCCTGACGCTTTTTTTCGGCAGGGCCGCTGCCGAAGGCCTTGCCTCGAGGGGGAGGTCACCAGGGCTCGTGCACGAAGTGTCGTCCTACGTCACGCGCGTGCTGTATCAGCAGACGCTCTTCTTCCTGCTTCCCTTCTATGCGTACTCCACGGTGATCGGTTCGCCCAACGTGGTGTTTCTCGGCCTGCTCGGAGGGCTCGCCGTCCTCTCGTGCATCGATCTCGTGTTCGACCGATGGCTCAGGACCCGGCCGGTCTTCGCGCTGGCGTTCTTCGCCGTCGTCGCCTTCGCGGCCATCAACCTGCTGCTACCGCTTCTGGTGGGGCTGCCGCCGCGCGTCTCTGCTCCCATCGCGGCGCTGCTTGCCGTGGGCGGCGCGGCACCGCTGGCGCTGCGCACGATGCGCACCCGGTTTCACGCGCGCCTCTGGCTGGTCGGCGTCGCCGTCGTCATCCTGATCGTGCCGATAGGTCTGCCTGGCGTGATCCCGCCCGTCCCGCTCCGCATGCAGCAGGCAGCGTTCGCCTCGGGGATCGACCGCCAGACGCTCGACATGACCGACACGTTTCTCGACGGCGTCACGGCAGCCAAGGCGGGCCGCGCGCTGTTCGTGCGCGTCGGCGTCTTCTCACCGACATCAGTGCCGGCCACCGTGCAACTCGAGTGGTGGCGTGACAGCGAATTACTGCGCGTCACCCGCGAGATCGCCATCACCGCCAACGCCGCCAGTTTCAGGGTGTGGGACGCCTGGCGTCCCACGTCTGGTGCGGTGGCGCCAGGCCTGTACCGCGTCGTGCTCAGGACCGTGGAACGGCAGGTCTTTGGCATCGCGACGCTGAGGGTTGACGAGTAGGGTCTACTTCTTTTTCATGATGGCCCGCCAGCCAGTCGGCACGACCATCGTCGGCACATCGCTATTTTGCGGTAGCCGTTCGACCGCGTGGAACACCTCGGGGTCGACGGTGCGGGCGGTCGCCAGAAGATCCGGGAGCCGGCTGCGCGAACAGATGGCGTACACCAGCCGCAGCTCGGATTCCGCGCTGCGAAACGTTGTCACCAGACGCGCGTACGGGCGCACGCTGTCGGCAACGGCTTCGCCGTGCGCCTGAGAAATCATTCGAACGACGCACGATCCGAGAGCCATGTACCTCTCGGCGGCAATGCCCACGGCGTTGCCCGCGGCGAAGCCACCCGCAAACGCAAGCACCAACCAGAAGTTCTCGTGAACCCGGGCAATCACCTCGGAGAGCGCGGTCACCCAGATGAGCACCTCGAAGAACCCGAGCACCATCGCAAGC
>JAQBVV010000074.1 GCA_027622905.1 Acidobacteriota bacterium | reverse complement strand
CCTATTCCTCGATCCACGCACTACATTATTGCCCGCGCCGACATTTCTGCAGTCGCTCTTCCCGACGACGGCCATCGAGCGCTCGGCGTCCGACCACACGACGCTCTCCCGGCGCAGCCAACTCCTCGGTGTCACGCTGTGCTCCTAATCAGCAAGGCGTGTGCCCATGGGGGCATGTTCGCGAACGCGGCCCGCTGGTGTGGCGTAGTGGTCCGGGATCCAGTGAGGCGGGGCATCGATTGCGCGAATCGCAGTCGGCGCGCGCCAACCAGTTCGCGCGAAAGTTCCCAGCGGTGCTGGAAAATGCCCCCAACGCCGCCAAGCGACGTGCACCGCGAAGAGGGAAGTCGGCAAATGCCCCGGCATCGCCTCCCTGAGGCTCAGGCATGTTTCTTGCGCAAGGTATGTTGCCGTGTCGTGGTGCCACTCCTGATGAGATTGATGGAGCGGCAGGAAGGGGCGCTTCATGTTGAAGGTGCGAGGTGCCAAGGAATCCGTCGTCAGGATCCCAAGCGAGATTGGCGGACTGGACAGCATGTTCAGGTTGATTACTGAGAAGGGCGTGAACATTCTTGCCTTGACCGCGTGGGTCGAAGGTGCCGAGAGCGTCATTCGCCTTCTGAGCGATGACGACGTGCGGGTTGCCGATGCGCTACGGACACGCGGCTACCAGGTGCGTCAGGCGGACGTGCTGGTGGCGGAGATGCCGCACAAGCCGGGAATGCTTCACCGTATTGCCGAAGCGCTGGCGCGGGAAGAGATCGACATCCATCACCTCTACGCAACCGCGACCAGCAGCCAGGAGCGATGTCTGGTCGTCCTGAGTACGGCGAACAACGACCGCGCGATCGTGTTGCTCAACACAACGCGCGAACCCTCGGTCACGCGTTCGAATAGCGGCTCCGCCGAGTCACCCGGCGGGCGATAATGCGGCGTGCGTACGCGGGTTGACTCGCCCCCCCCCGCGCGTGCACCTGGCCGCCGCACATGCAGATGCCCCTGGACGCCGAGATGTGGGTCAGAGTCCTGACCTTTGTGCCGATCCTCGCGTGCTCGGCGATAGGTTTCGCCATGGCGCTCGCCAAGTGGCTGAAGGTACGCGGTGTCGTCCGATCTGCACGTCGCCTGATGCCGCAGGTCAGAAGGCTCATCGCCGATCGCGAATACGGCAGCGCGCTGGCGGTGGCGCGGGCGGATGGATCCCTGGCATCGATGATCATCGAACAGGCGCTCGCCGAGGAAGGCAGGGCGCGCCGTCGGATCACGGCCCGGATCGAGGGCGCTTGGCAGGACGCTGTTCGGCAACTGAACCACGGGCTCGGCGGCATCGCGCTCATCGCGACGCTGGGCCCGCTGTTTGGGCTGCTCGGGACCGTTGTCGGGATCGCCATCGTCTTCAATCGGCTGGCCGGTGCGGACGGACTGGTCAGCCCCGGTCAACTCGCCGGTGGCATTGGCACCGCGCTGTACACGACCATTGCCGGGATCGTGGTCGGCATCTGCGCGCTGGTGTCGCACCGCTGGCTCGCAGCGCGGTGCGATGATGCGACCGCGCACCTGGAACGCATGGGTCGCGAGCTCCTCGATCTCATCAGCGAGGACGACGCGTGAAGTTCGGATCGAGCGAACGGGCGCCGGCCGAGATCAATCTGACGCCGCTGATGGACATCCTGTTCCTCGTCCTCGTCTTCCTCGTGATGACGGCAACGTTTACGAGGCGGACGTTCGTCGACATCGACCTGCCGCGGGCAGGCACCGGCGCGCCTGAGGGAACAGAACCGAACGTCATTCGGATCGATGTCGATGCCGATGGACGCGTGTATCTGGAAGGGCAATCGGTCGGCCTCGAGGGCGCGCGACAGTGGCTCCTCGCGATGCCACGCCAGGGAGCGATGACGGTGGTGCTCGCGGCCGACGAACGAACGCCGCACGGTCAGGTGATTCAGGTGATCGATATGGTCCGGGAGTCGTCGATCACGCGAGTGCACATCGAGACAGTTCCCGCTCCTGCGCCCTAGGAAGTTGCCTGGCCGCGTGCCGGAGCGCGCGTTTCCGCCCGTGGCACCGTCAGCGCCGATCGGTCGGGCGGTGATTTTAGCTCGCACCACCTCTTGTTTCCTCGAATCGTTCGCGACGGTCAGGTGATGAAGCGCGAGAATCCCCACCACAAGCAGGATGTGACGATGCGGCGACCGCTCGAGGGGTAGCAGCCCTGCCTATGGCAACGCAATGTGCATCAGGACCGGCACATTCGGGCCGGAGAGCACTCGGTAGGCGATCGCGCCAGGCGCGTTGCCAATGCCACCGGACGCCCTGCCCAGAACCAGGACGGGCGCCCGATCCGGGTCCGGCGCCGCGGCCGCGGCGAGCGCAGCCGCAACCTGCCCTACCTCCACGCGCATCTCTACGGGGATCGTACATCCAAGGCCGTCGACGATCTCCTGCAAGGCCTGTCGCACGGTCGCGACACGATCGCGTACCACGCGTTCCGCGAAGGCATCCCAGCCACTGAGGACGCTCAGCTTGGGGACCACGGACACCAGCACGAGTGACGTGCCGAGCATCGACGCCAACGCGCACCCCGCCTTTGCCGCTGCCGCGGAGCGGTCCGATAGGTCAACTCCAGCCACGACCGGCCCGACACCGGACAGGTCACGCGCGTCAATACTCGGGGGCGTCCATCCGGTTGGTACCACCACCACCGACACACCCGCGCCACGAAGCACACCCTCGGTCGTCGAACCGAACACCAGGTGCTCGACCCTGGACATGCCCCTGCTCCCGACGACCACCAACTGCGCGTCGAGTCGGTACGCGGTACTGAGAATACTCTCGCGCGCGACGCCCGTGACGGTGTGGCGCTGGGGAGCACAGTCGGCCGCCGGCGACGCCGACTCGATGAAACGCTTGAGCGCGTCGTCGGTGTCGCGGGCCAGATCGAAGCCTTCGTGCTGGGCCGCGATTCCGAGCAGAGGATCTTGGACGTGGAGCACGTGGAGCGCCGCGTCACAGTGCTGCGCGAATCTGGCAGCGAACACCAGCGCCGTCAGAGAGGTGTCAGAGAAATCGACTGCTGCGAGAATCGTTCGAGGGGGAAGGACGGGAGCACCAGCCACAGCCCATGATAACCGTATCCGCCCGTGCGGCGCGCGTCGTGCTCCCCGACGAGTCGTTCTGCAGTCCGACCACAGTCCAAGAACTGATACGCTGACGCATCGACCCTTCCGGGACCTGCGCGGACCGAAGAAGGCTCGACTTTCGCGAGGAACCCCGACCATGAGGATCGCCGTCTTCGACACGCACGCTTTCGATCGGGAGGCGCTTGAGCGTGCGAATGCGGACCACGACCACGACCTGCGCTTCTTCGAACCGCGCCTGACAGCAGAAACCGCCGCGCTGGCCGCGGGTTTCGACGCGATCTGCTCGTTCGTCAACGACCGGCTCGACGAGAAGGCGCTCGGCGTTCTGCATCGGGGAGGGACACGCCTTGTCGCGCTGCGGTCGGCGGGCTTCAATCACGTGGACCTGGGTGCTGCGGTCCGCCTGGGCCTCACGGTCGTCCGCGTCCCTGAGTACTCGCCGCACGCAGTTGCCGAGCATGCGGTCGCGCTCCTGCTCACGCTGAACCGCAAGACCCACCGGGCGTACAACCGCGTACGTGAGGCGAACTTTTCGCTCGACGGCCTCGTTGGCTTCGACCTCCATGGCAAGGCGGTGGGCGTCGTCGGTACGGGACGAATCGGATCGGCACTCCTGCGGATCCTGCACGGCTTCGGCTGTCAACTCCTCGCCTGCGATCTGACACCCGATGTGGCGCTTGCACGGGAGTTAGGCGTGCGCTACGTGGCCCTGGACGATCTCTTCAGCGGGTCGGACGTGATCTCCCTGCACGTGCCCCTCACAGCCAGCACGCAACATCTGATCGACGAGGCCGCACTCGCGCGCATGAAGCGCGGCATCGTCCTCATCAACACCAGCCGCGGTGCGCTCATCGACGCGCGTGCCCTCGTCGCAGCCCTGAAGCGAGGCCACGTTGGCGGGGCGGGGCTCGACGTCTACGAGGAGGAGGCGGACGTCTTCTTCCAGGACCTGTCCGGGCAAGTGCTGCAGGACGATGTCCTGGCGAGGCTGCTGACCTTTCCCAACACGCTGATCACGTCGCACCAGGGCTTTCTCACGCACGAGGCACTGACCAACATCGCCGAAACCACGCTCGCCAGCGTCAGCGCCTTCGAACGCGGTGGGCCGCTTGCTCATGAGGTGCGGCCAGCGATGCATGCCGAACCGCCGGAATCGCCGACGGGCTGACATCGATGCACGGACTGTCCACCAGCGACGCGCACGCTCGACTCTCCCGCGTCGGGCCGAACGCACTGCCCGAGCGGGCTCCCGACGCCTTGTGGCGCCGGTTCGTGCGCCAGTTCGCGAGTCCGCTGATCTACGTGCTGCTGTTCGCCCTCGCCTTCGACGTCAGCTTGTGGGTGTACGAAGGGGCGCACACCTGGCCGATCGAAGCGATCGCCATCGGTCTCATCCTGCTGTTCAACGCGGCGCTCGGCCTCTATCAGGAACAACGGTCTGAAGCGGCACTGGCCAAGCTGAAGGCTCTGACGGGCGCGCAGGCGTGGGTGCTGCGCAACGGCCACCTCGTCCGCCTGCCAACGCACGCGCTGGTGCCAGGTGACGCGGTTCGGCTCGAGGCCGGTGACCGCATCCCGGCGGACGGCACGCTCGTCGAGGCGCACGGCGCGCTGCTGGACGAATCCCTCCTGACGGGCGAATCCATCCCCGTCGACAAGGGCGACGGCGACGACGTCTTCAGCGGCACGGTGCTCGTCCGGGGGAAGGCGTACATGGATGTGACCCGGACCGGCACATCCAGTGCCATGGGGCGTCTGGCCACGATGCTCGGCGACATCCAGGCCGCGAAAACCCCTCTTGAGCGACGGGTTGATCGTTTGGGACGCCAGATCGCGCGCTGGGTCCTCGGACTCGCCGCAGTGCTGGGCCTGCTGGGTATCGCAGCCGAAGGGATCAGCCGCGCCCCAGAGATGATCATCTTCGCGGTTGCGCTTGCGGTCGCCGCCGTGCCCGAAGGGTTACCGGCCGTGCTCACGGTTGCGCTGGCACTCGGCGTCGAGCGCATGGCCAGGCATCGCGCCGTGGTCCGGCGGCTGTCCGCCGTCGAGGCCCTCGGTTCGGTGACCATCGTGGCGACAGACAAGACGGGCACGTTGACCGAGAACCGCATGGATGTCCGGTCGCTCGACGTGTCCGATCTGCCGCGCGCACTGGCGTCCATCGTCCTGGCCAACGACGCGGACCTGACAACAGGCGCCGGCGATCCGCTCGATCTCGGTCTGCTGCGGTACGCATCAGCGCATGGCGCCGACATCGACACGCTCCGCCGGGAACACCCCGTCGTCGCCGAGCGCGCCTTCGACAGTACCTCGAAGTTCGCTCGAGTCACGGTGCAGGAGGGCCCTGGCGCGGTCAGTTACCTCAAGGGCGCCCCCGAGGTGCTCATCACGCGCTGCGTCCTCTCGCACGACGACCGCGAATCGTGGGTGGAAAAGGCCGATGCGTACGCGCGCGAAGGCTTCCGCGTGCTGGCGATCGCGTGGGGCGAGGGCGACACCGAGGTGTCGCTGTCGCTATTGGGGCTCGCGCTCTTCTGGGACCCACCACGGCCGGAGGTCCCAGCGGCCGTTCGCGCCGCGCAGGACGCAGGCATCCGCGTCGTCATGATCACCGGCGACCATCCGGCCACCGCACTGGCCATCGCTCAGCTGATTGGCATCCCGGGCGCGCGCGTCCTGACCGGCGAGGATCTGGACGGCTTCGAGCCCACCGCACTGGTCGACGCGCTCGACGATGTGAACGTCTTCGCGCGCGTGCGGCCGGAGCAGAAGCTGCACATTGTCGAAACGCTGCAGTCACAGGGCCAGGTCGTGGCGATGACCGGAGACGGGGTCAACGATGCCCCGGCGCTCAAGCGGTCGGATATCGGCGTCGCGATGGGACAGCGCGGCTCCGACGTCAGCCGCGAAGTGGCCGACCTCGTGTTGCTCGACGACAACTTCGCCACCATCGTTGGAGCAGTTGAAGCGGGCCGCGGTATCTACGAGAACATTCAGAAATTTCTCCGCTTCCTGTTCTCGACCAACCTCTCAGAGGTACTCCTCGTGGCCGCTGGTGCCCTGCTCGCCTTCTCGCTCGACTTGCGCGACAGCGCCGGTGCCTTGCTCCTCCCACTCACCGCCGTGCAGATCCTGTGGATCAACCTGATGACCGACGGGTTGCCGGCGCTGGCACTCGCCTTCGATCGCACGCCGGGCGTCATGCGACAGGCGCCCCGCGCAACCGACGCTCCGCTTCTGGACCGGCCGTCGGTACGCTTCATCGTCGGGGCGGGCAGCATGAAGGCGATCCTCGCGCTGGGTCTCCTCGGCGTGGTGCCGCGGCTCGGGTACGACCTCGAGACCGCGAGAAGCGCGACCTTTCATTTCATGGCCATCGGGCAACTCCTGCTCACCTATCCGGCACGAAACACCTGGCTGAGGCCGCTGCCCAACAAGTACCTGCACGCGGCCGTCGTGTCAGGAATCGGCATCCAGCTCGTCGCCGGGTGGTTGCCATTTCCGGCGAACCTGCTGGGTGTCACTGCCATCCCGGTCGATCTCTGGGGGCTGGTCTTCAGTAGCGCGCTGTTGGCCTGGGCCCTGGCCGAAGGCTGGTCGAGAATCGTCTGGCGTCATCCGTCGGGTAGAGACACCGCACGATGATTTACCTCCAGTTTCTCGGCACCGCCCTGGTCATCATCTGGGCCGGCGGGCACCTCGCGCGCAACGGGGACATTCTTGGAGAGAAGATCGGTCTCGGACGAAGCTGGGTCGGTGTCGTGCTCCTGGCAGCCACCACCAGTCTGCCAGAGCTGTTTACCGGCTTCGGTGCCACGGCGCTCTCTGCTCTGCCCGACATCGCCGTCGGCGACGTCCTCGGCAGTTGCATGTTCAACCTTCTCATCCTGTCGCTCATGGACGCGATCCAGCCCGAACCGCTGAGCGCGCGTGCCTACCGTGGCCATGCGCTGTCGATCGGATTCGGTCTGCTGCTGCTGGGCATTACCGGCCTGGGATTGCTGGCCAGCCCGAGGCTGCCTGCGCTCGGATGGATCGGGATCTACTCGCCGCTGCTGATCGGCGTGTACTTCATTGCGATGCGTGTGATCTTCACGCACGAGCAGCGCCGGCGGGCGCGCGAGACCAAGGAAGTGGCCGAAACGCTGGAGTATGGAGAGGTCAGCGTCCGCTCGGCGGGCGTCCGGTACGGCGCCGCCGCCGTCGTCGTCGTCGCCGCCGCGCTCTGGCTACCGCAGCTGGGGGCGGAACTGGCCCGCCAGACCGGGCTCGGAGAAGCCTTCGTCGGAGTCCTCTTCGTCGCCATCGTCACGTCGCTGCCCGAGATCGCGGTGTCGATTGCCGCCGTGCGCATCGGCGCGCCGGACCTCGCCATCGGCAACGTGCTGGGGAGCAATCTGTTCAACCTGCTCATTCTCGGCCTCGATGACGTCTTCTATCGACAAGGGCCGCTGCTGACAGGGGTGGAGACGAGCCACGCCGTGTCGCTGTTTGCGATCGTGACGATGAACGCGCTGTTTCTGATCGGCCTGACCTACCGCGTGATCACCAAACGATTCGTCGTGGCCTGGGACACCGGCGCGATCGCCGTCGTGTACGCGGTGGCGATAGGGCTGACCTACCTGCTGACCGGGTGACGGCCCCCGCGCGTGAGCATCGCGGCAGGATCGACGTCGCGTGCCAGAATGATCCGATGTCAGACCGCGCCAGTCGCCTGCCTGGAGCGTTTTTCGATTCGGTGGAGACCGAAAAACGCGGGAAAGCGCTTTTCGAAAAGGCCCGGCCCCTGCGAGAAGCCCTGGACCGAAACGAAAAGCGCCCTGACGTGACGCCTGATCGCGGCGCACGTCACCAGCGCGTCGGCCGGGCCAGACTGGACGACCTCCCGTGCTGGCGATAGCCGCCGTCGTCGTGGCCGTCGCCGGTATCGTCCGTGGCTTTTCGGGCTTTGGCTCGGCCCTGATCATGTCTCCGGCATTGAGTCTGCTCTTCGGGCCTCCGGCTGCCGTCGCCACGATGACGCTGATGGAGGTGCCGACACTGGTGCAGTTGTTGCCCGATGCGTGGCGTCACGGCGACCGCCGGTCGGTCGTGCCGCTCGGCATCGCCGCCGTGACCATGGTCCCGGCTGGCGCCTGGCTCTTGGTGCACCTGGACGAGCTGGTCATGCGGAGGGCGATCGGCCTGCTCGTCCTCGGCTTCGCGGCGGTGCTGGGAGTCGGCTGGCGGTACCGCGGAAAGGTCCCTCTCCCGCTGACGCTCGGCGTTGGCGCAAGCGCCGGCCTGCTCAGCGGCGCCATGGGGACCCCGGGCCCGCCGATCATTCTGTTCTATCTGTCAGGACCTGCCGACGCCAGGGTGGCGCGGGGAAGCATGATCGGATTCTTCGCGTTCACCACGGCAACCGCGCTGGTCACGTACGGCTGGTATGACCTCTATACCGAAGACGTCCTGTGGCGTGCCGCGGGTCTGTTGCCGGCGTTCGCCGGCGGTATCTGGCTTGGCCGCCGGATGTTCGGCCACGTCTCTGAAGTCGCGTTCCGTCGCGCGGCGCTCGCGCTGCTCGCGCTCATCGGCGTCGCGACGGTGGTCGTCTGAGTCACTGGCGCCGCGCCAGGCAATTCAACCCGACCCACCGTTGGCGACTGAGGGCCAGCCTCTCGCAGGCTCTCGCATGCAGCTTGATCGGTTGTTTCACAATCGAATTAGGCCTAGGCTTGGCCAGACCTGACGTGTGATCGAAAGGAGTGCCGATGCAGACGATGGCCCAACTGCTCGCGAGTAAGGACGCCCACATCTGGTCAACCTCCCAGGACACCACGGTGTTCGACGCGCTGCGTCTCATGGCCGACAGGGACATCGGCTCGCTCGTCGTCATGGAACAAGGTCGGCCGGTCGGCATTGTCTCGGAGCGCGACTACACGCGAAAAGTGATCCTGAAAGGCCGATCGTCGCACTACACGCCGGTCAGCACGATCATGACCACGACTTTCGTCGTGGCGCAGCCCGAGACGGTTGTCGATGCGTGCATGACGCTGATGACCGGCCAGCGGACCAGGCACGTGCTCGTCATGGAGGACGATGACCTGCTCGGCGTCGTGTCGATCGGAGATCTGATCAAGGCCACGATCGAGGAGCAGCAGTTCACCATCACCCAGTTGGAGCAGTACATCCATTCCTGAGCCAGCCGCGGCCCCGGTTCGCCGAGAAACGCCAAGAGACGGATCGGGGCGGCCCGTCGTCGCCTGCGCAGAAGCCCGCTACGCGATCATGACCGTGCGCGGGTGCTGCGAATTGTCTTCGAGGAACGTCTTCTTGGTGACGAGTTCCTGCTCGGTCGGCTGTACCAGACCGGTGCTGTCGGTGACGCGCGACACGATCGTGTGCTCGCCTGGCGTGGCGTTGTTCCACACGTAGTTGAAGAATTTCCACGAGTACTGTTCCGGCGTGGACGGATCGAGCGTTGCGGGTTCCCACGGTCCGTCGTCCACGCGCACCTCGACCGACCGCAGCGGCGTTCCGTCGTTGAGCACCACGCCGAACACGTGGTGGCGGACGCCGTCTCGACTGACCCGCGCGACAAAGGACTTGAGCTGCATCTCGGTCACGGCGGATTCTTTCCATTTCACCTCGCCGTCGATCGTCTCGCCTCGCAGCGTGCGGTACCAGCGCGCCTGGAATTTGCCGAGGTACTGGTCCTCCTGCGCGTAGATCTCGGAGAGGTACTTCACGTTGGCCACGCCGTACCATCCCGGCACGACGAGGCGCAGCGGAAAGCCCTGGTGTTTCGTCAACGGCTCACCGTTGAGCGCGTAGGCGAGCAGCGACTCCGGGGACAGCGCCTTCTCGCGCGACAGACTCCGCCCGAACTGCTGCTCAACCGTGATGGTCTGCCCACGGAAATCCACGTCCTCCTCGCCGCGGTCGGCGCCGAAGAACACCAGCTCCCGCGCCTCGGCCTTGACACCCGCCCGGTCCAGCACCGCCCGAAGAGGCACGCCGGTCCATTGCCCATTGCTTGACAACCCCTGCAGCGGGCGGCGATTCCCCGAGCACTCGAACCCGGCGACGAGCTCGACGCTCGGCATCGCTCTCAGCTCATCCAGTGAGAGGGCGACGGGGCGATCCACCATTCCCGAGAGTCGCAGGCGAAAAGCCGCGGGGTCGATGTCGGGATGGCCGTAGTGCTGCGTCGTGAAGAACTGATCCCGCGGCGTCAACGGACCATCGATGTTCCGAATGTCGATGATCCGCCTGTCAGCCGTCCGCTCCAGCGTGAACGTCTCCGGCAGGTCGGTAAACGGGACGAGCGTTTCACCCTGTGCGAGAACCGGAAGGGCCCAGTCAGGTATGCCCAGGATTCCCAACCCGGCTACCGCGAGGCCTCCCTTGAGTACCGCTCGGCGCGTGCTGCGTGTCGTCATGTTCGAGCCCTTTCCCAGGTGTCGGATGGCCGTGGGGAATTATCGCTTGAAACGCTGCGACGATTCCTGTGTCGGGCGCTCCGCTCCGGCCCCGGGTTCAAAGGCGTATACTCCCGTTCATCTAGACCGATGACCGTGGCCGGTGACGCAGCAGTGCACGGGACGACGATGTAAGGATCTCGATGATGACTGATTCCAGGGTCACGCGCCGGCAATTCGCCACCCGCCTTGCCACGGCCGGCGGATTGACGCTGATCTCCCGTCGGGCACGGGCGGCCGACTTCCCGATGCGCCACTATCACAACCAGCCTCCCGAGAGCCCGCTACACAAACGCCTCGTGGAGATGTGGGCCGTGATCAGAACAGAGACAGCGGGGCGTGTCGAGGTCGAGGTCTTCCCCGGCAGTATCAGCTCGTCAGGCGCGCCCGCTGCCCCGAACTCGACGCAAATGCTGCGCGACGGAGAGATCGAGTTCTCCACCGTGAGCGCCAGTGGTCTTGCGTCGTTCGCCCCAGTCGTGCAGGTGCAGGCAACGCCGTACGCGTTTCGCACGCAGGCGCAGGTGTTCGAGGCGATGGACGGTGCCCTCGGCGACTATCTTCGCGAGGAACTACGAGCCCTCGGCCTCTACGCGGTGCCGCGGGGGTGCTTCGACAACGGGTTCCATCAGATCACGACCGCGACGAGGCCTCTCCGTACGCCCGCCGATATGGTTGGGCTCAGGCTCCGTTCGCCTGGTTCCCCCTTGTACCTGGAGCTGTTCGAAACGCTGGGGGCCGTCACGCACTCCATGAACATCACCACACTCCATGCGGCGCTCGAGAGCGATCTCGTCGAGGCCCAGGCGGATCCGATCAGCATCGTCGAGTTCTTCAAGCTGTACGAGGTGCAGACCTACGTGAACATGACCAACCACGCGTGGTCCGGATTCAGCCTCATCGCCAACCTGCGGGCGTGGCAGCGGCTACCGGCCGACGTGCAGGGCATCATCGAACGCAATACCCGCATCTTCGCGGCACGACAACGGGCCGACAACGCTGTGCTCAACGGCCCGCAAGGGCGAGCGCGTCTGATCGGACGAGGCATGGTCTTCAGCGACCTGGACACGGCGCCCTTCCGGGCGCCACTGAGCGCCTTCTACGCGCGCTGGAAGCAGGCGATCGGACAGAAGGCGATGAATCTGCTGGAGGCACAGGTCGGCCGGCTGGCGTAGCGCGGATTGCGTGCCTCGGCACGCGCACCTTTACCTGGAGACTGAACAATGAATCTCAACGGCGCAACAGCCCTCGTCACAGGAGGATCAAGCGGCATCGGTCTGGCGATCGCGAACGCCCTCATCGCGGGCGGCGCAAGAGTCGCCATCACCGGCCGCAACACCGCCCGCCTCACGGCGGCCGCCACCGCGATCGGTGCCCATCCGGTCCACGCGGACGTCGCGAAGGAGGCGGACGTCCTCCGCACCTACACGGAGGTGCTTCAGCAGTTCGACCATCTCGATATCCTGGTCAACAACGCTGGCTTCGGCGTCATCACACCGCTGATCGAACTGGAACTCTCCGACTTCGAACGGGTGTTCGGCACGAATGTGACCGGCGCCATGCTGATGGCGCGAGAGGCCGCCAGGCACTTCATCGAGAGACGATCCGGCAACATCATCAACATCGGCTCGACTGCGAGCCATCGCGGGAGTGCGAGAGGCACCGCCTACTACGGAAGCAAGTTTGCGCTGCGCGGAATGACGGAATGCTGGCGCGCCGAACTGCGGCCATACAACGTTCGCGTCGTGCTGGTGAATCCCAGCGAGGTTCTCACGGATTTCTACGCGACCGCGGGACTCCCCCAGGCGCAGGAGAACCCGACGAAGTTACACGCTGACGACATTGCGCACGCGGTCAGAGCGGCACTCGAGATGGACGACCGCGGCTTCACGACCGAGTTGACGGTCTTTGCGACGAACCCGCAAGACTGACAGTGGCGACTACCGCGCCGTCGGGTTGATCGGTATGTGCTTCGCCACGGGCTCGTCGTTCCCTGCCGTGTAGACATTCCCGGCCGCATCGATCACGACGCCCTCGGCCGCCGGCGACGCTGGATCAGGGTTGGGATGGGGAACGAAGGCCGCCACCGACCCGTCTCTGGCGCTCCCGATGCGAAGGCCGCGCGTGAAGCCGGGGTTCAGCGTCATGTCGGACTGGGAATCGGCCACGTAAAACACGTCGTCCCGATCGATCCACATCCCACTCGGCCGACCGAACTGCGTCCACTCGTCGAGGAACGCGCCATCCTGGTCGAAGATCTGAATTCGATTGTTCTCGCGGTCCCCGACGAACAGCCGGCCTCTGGAATCGAAGGCCAGCGAGTGGGGCGTCGCGAACTCGCCCGGCCCCTCCCCTTTCCGCCCCCAGGCCTTGATGAACGTGCCGTCACTCGAGAACTTCACGACGCGCGCGTTCGTGCCGGCATCGTGGCCATCGCCGACAAAGATGTCGCCGTTGGGGGCGATCGCGACGTCCGACGGTCCGTTGAACGTGTTCGGCCCCTCGCCGGCCACGCCGGCAGTGCCCAACCTCATGAGGATCTCTCCGTCGGGACTGAACTTGATGACCTGATGGCCTTTCCCATCCACGGCCCGGCCGTCGGTGACCCACACGTTGTCATCACTGTCGATCGCGATGCCATGCGGGAAGACGAAGAGGCCTGCCCCCAGGGTTCTGACCACCTCGCCTGCCGGACCGAACGCCAGCACCGGCGCTTCGGGCCGACCGTGGCACGTGATGCCGCCGCATCGCTCGACTGCCCAGATGTTGCCGCGGCTGTCGATGTCGAGCGCCGCCATCTGTCCCCAGGTCCTTCCCCCGGGAAGCGTGGCCCAGTCCAGGATCGACGAATACGGGTTGGGTAGCGGACTCGACTGAGCCATCGCCGATCCCCCGGACACCGCGATCATCACGACCGCGCTGCCCAGCGCGATCGCACTCGCACGAAATACCTGAAACATCACTTTCCCCCTTCGACCCGACACGGCCGCCGACACCGACCGCATTTGGCCACGCCCGGTCTGATGATCGCAATGCCCGCCGCAGGACATCTCTCGCATGCAAGTGTCCAACGCTGGTGACGCCAGCGCACTCGTAAGGAGACGCCCGCGGTCACACGTGCCCACCACCGGTTCCGATCGCGCGACACAACGCGCGTCGCTTCCACACATTCGTGCAGGGCAGGCCTGCATCGCGCAGCTTTCACCGAATTGTCACACGCACACCGCGAATAGCGGCATTCCTGTTGCGTACCCCATGCTCTAACGACGCCGTCGCATCCACGGCCTCTCGAAAAGGAGCACACATATGTCTCGACACGATCACTCAACGGCAACAACGGTTCGCCAGCCCGGACACCCCGGTCGCCGGTGGCTTCTCCGTCGCGGCCTCGTCTCCGCCGCCGCTCTGGCGCTTGCGGTTGCAGCGTGGCCGGCACCGCTCCACGCCCAGGCCTCGCCAGAGGTGCAATCCCCAAGGTCCGCCTCCGACCAGGGCACGCGCACTCCCCAGGGTCCGCGTGATGGCCGACGCGCAGGTGAAGGCGCGCCAGCGCCTGGTGGCGAGCGTATCCGCGATGGCGGGCGCCGGCGTGGCGGCGAACGCGCGCGTGATGGCGGTCGCGCACCTGGCGGGGAACGCCCCAAGACAGGCGGACCGCGCCAACGCTGATGCGCACGTGTGACAGTCTCGGCGAGCCCTCACCCCGCCGTCCCTCAAGCGCGTGACTCGTTCAGCCGGCGACGCCGCCATCTGTTCCGGTCATCGCTCCCATCGACGACTCGAACCGAGCGACGCGCTGCCTCGCCGGTCTCCCACAGCCTCGCGTGAAGGAGAATACGATTCCAGACAGGGAACCTCGAAGGGAGAACGCATGGCCACACGCATTGAAACCGACACGTTCGGCCCCATCGACGTCGACGCGACGCGATACTGGGGCGCACAGACCCAACGCTCCCTCGAACACTTCAAGATCGGCACCGAGAGGATGCCCCGTGCGCTCATCCGCGCCCTCGGCCTGGTGAAGTACTGCTCGGCCGAGGTCAACAACGAACTCGGGACACTCGACCACTCGAAGGCGGAGGCGATCAAGAAGGCCGCCCTGGAGGTCATCGATGGTCGCCTCGACGACCACTTCCCGCTCGTCGTCTGGCAGACCGGTTCAGGCACGCAGACCAACATGAATGCCAACGAGGTCATCACGAACCGGGCCATCGAGACGCTCGGAGGGCGGATGGGGTCGAAGACACCCGTGCACCCGAACGACGACGTGAACATGTCGCAATCCTCGAACGACACGTTTCCTGGCGCGATGAGCGTCGCCACCACGGAGCAGATCACGCGCCTCCTGCTGCCCGCGCTGATTCACGTTCGCGACGCCCTCCAGATGAAGTCCGATGCGTTTGCCGACATCATCAAGATCGGCCGCACGCACCTGATGGACGCCACCCCTCTCACGCTGGGCCAGGAGTTCTCCGGCTACGTCCAGCAGCTGACCTACGGCATTCAGCGCATCGAGGGCGTGCTGCCGCGGCTGTACGAGCTGGCGCTCGGGGGGACGGCGGTCGGTACCGGGTTGAACTCTCACCCGGAGTTCGGGGAACGCGTGGCGAAGAGGATCGCCGCGTTCACCGACCTGCCATTCGTCAGCGCGCCGAACAAGTTCGAGGCGCTCGCCGCGCACGACGCGCAGGTGGAACTGGCCGGTCAGCTCAACGTGCTGGCGGCGTCATTCATGAAGATCGCCAACGACATCCGCCTGCTGGGCTCCGGCCCGCGAGCGGGTCTCGGCGAGTTGCTGCTGCCGGAGAACGAGCCGGGCTCCAGCATCATGCCGGGCAAGGTGAACCCCACCCAGTCCGAAGCGATGACAATG
>JAQBVV010000073.1 GCA_027622905.1 Acidobacteriota bacterium | reverse complement strand
GGAGGAGCAACGCTGCCAGCCCGGGGCCCCCGCCGCGTGGACTGTGCGCGGCGGGGTGGAGCCGGGATGCCCCGCCTGGGAATTGTCCTAGAAATCACGGTTCCAGGGGACTACCGCCCACGCCTTCGGCCGCCGCCACGATCCGAACCCTGGCCTGACCCTTTCCCGCGCGGGCTTCCAGGATTGCCGCCTCCCCCAGAGCCGGCGCTGTTTCTCTGCCCGCCAGAACCCTGACGAGGCCCTCCCCCCTGGGGCTGCCCCGGCCGGCGCCCCTGGCTGAATCGCTGATTGGCCTTGTTCCCGTTGGGCTCCCGGCCGCCACGCCCACCAGGCTGGCGCACCGTGAAGTCTGGCGCTCGTCGCTCGGGTGACTGACCCTCGGGACGCGGTAACGTGGCACGTATCAGCCGGCGATGAACCGGTCCATCGTCGACGTCCGCTTCGGCGGCAACTGCCGGTTCCTCGTCCGCAATCGGGTCTTCAGGCGGTGGTGGGGTCTCAAGCGAATCAGACGTTCCGTCGTCCACAGCGGGCTCCTCCAGCGGCTCGGCGTCCCCTATCGTTCTGGGTGGACGCAGTGATCCATCGGCCGTGTCGCCGATCGCAGCGACCGGACGCCTCTTGCGAGATGGCGGCCTTCTGGCCGCCCTGTACTCATGGTCCGCGTCACAGGTGGAGCAGCGCGTCTGCTTCACGTCATCGTCGATCATCGCCACCACGACATGATTCGTGATGCGGCGCTCACGCGGACAATAGTCGTCGAGAATGTCACCGAGCCGAGGCCGGCGTTGTTGCATTACTCCCCCGGAGCCGTTCCTTTCAGGCGGGATGAGAAAGGAAGTAGATGTCGGAATCTTAGCAAATCACGCCCGAGAATCCAAAACGCCGCCTATCCCAGCGTCTCGAGCCAGGTCCGGCACTCTTCGAGTGATTGACGCACCGCGTCAGGGTTGGTGGACTGCGGTGTCCGGCGGGCCTGGACCGACGCCCGGGCGGTCGCCGCACGGGGCGCGTCCTCCCCGAACATCTCGCTGGCCTCGGCCCATTCCGACGGATCGAGGGAGCTGAAGTCGCGGCCCTCGGCCAGCAACCGCCTGACCATGCCACCAACGACCTCGTGCGCCCGTCTGAACGGCACCCCCCTCGACACCAAATAGTCGGCGACGTCAGTCGCCAGTAGCAGACCGGAGGTCGCCCGCTCGGCCCGTTCGACGTTCAACCCCAGCCGTCCCACCACCGCCGCCGCCGCCACCAGCGATGTGGCCAGCGTCACCTCCGCATCAAAGACCGCCTCCTTGTCCTCCTGGAGATCCTTGTTGTAGCCGCTCGGGAGCCCCTTCATCGTGGCAAGCCAGCCCGTCAGCCGGCCGATCGCGCGGCCTGTTTTCCCGCGCACGAGCTCGAGCGGATCAGGGTTCTTCTTCTGCGGCATCATGCTGCTGCCAGTTGCAGATGCGTCCGACAACTCGAAGAACCCGTGCTCCTCGCCCGTGAAGATGATCACGTCTTCCGACAGGCGACTCAGATGCACCATCGCTAGCGACGTCGCGTACAGAAACGACGCCACGAAATCTCGATCGGACGACGCGTCCATGCTGTTGGCGACGATCCGGGAAAAACCGAGCGCCCGCGCGAGCCGCGTGGCGTCCACCGGATAACTGGTCCCTGCCACTGCCCCCGACCCCAGGGTCAGCGCGTCGGCCTCGTCGGCGGCGGTGGCGAGTCGGCCGTGGTCACGACGCAGCGCCGCCGCGTGGCATAGGAAGAAGTGCGACACCAGCACCGGCTGAGCACGGCGCAAATGCGTGTAGGACGGCATGAGCGCCTGACCGGCCTGCTCCGCCTGCTCGACGCACGCCCCGACCAGCGACGCCACGCCTCTCTGCAATTCAGGTATGCGCCGCCGGAGATACAGCCGCAGATCCAGCGACACCTGCTCGTTTCTGGAGCGCCCGGTGTGCAGTCGGCGGCCCGCGTCGCCAATCCGTTCGATGAGCTTCCGCTCGACGAAGCTGTGTACGTCCTCGTCCGGGCCAGTCACGAACGACGGATCACGCAACCCCTCTTCAAGAATCGCGCGGAGACCAACGATGATCGCGTCGGAGTCGTCGCGTGACACCACCTCCGCTCTGCCGAGTTCCTCTGCCCACGCGATGCTTCCCGCCACATCGTCCTGGAAGAGCACCCTGTCGATGCCGAATGACACGCCGAAATCGAACGCCGCCGGATCGGGCGCTCCATCAAAACGACCGGACCACAGCGTCATACGCGCCCCGCTTCGACGTGACTCCCGCTGGCAGCCTCGGACGTGTGCAGCGTCCCATGAAATAGCTTGATACGTACCGAGCCAGTCACCTTGTCCTCCATCTGCATGTTGACAGCATCCATCGTCTTGCGCTCCTCACCGAACCACCGCCCCTCGGTCGCCACCTGCGCATAGGCAACAGCCCTGCTTCGTTTGCGCTCGAGCAGCTCCGGCGGCAGTACCGACGCCTCTAGCGCAGCGCGCGCGGCGTGGAGCACCGCGGCAGCCGGCGCCTCGTACCTGCGATCGCCGTCCTCAACGGGGTCCGGCCCGAGCGCGTCGATCCACCCGACTCCATATCGCCCCGCGATCACGGACACGCTTTCTATCAATTCGACGAGCGGCATCGGCACACCGTTGATCGCCGACGGCACTCCCTCGTCGAAGCCGATCTCGATGTGCGCCGGGTTGTCGGGCGCCTTGGCGCGTGGCGCCCCCGCCGCATGCGCCCGTCCCCACAGATTCCCGTGCGCGCGCCGGGCCCCGTCCCCGCAGCCGGCGGCCACCACCTCAAGTGCCGGAGCGAGTGCGACGACGCAGGCACGCAGTCGTTCCAGATCAGCACCGGAACACCCATGTGCAACCTCGGTTGCCTGTTCAACCGACGCAATCTCCACCAGCTTCCTTGCGATCAACGGCCACGCCAGCATCTCGCCCATCGGGACGTTGCCGTCGCCCTGAGCACCGGCTCGCAGGGCGGGTAACACAAAGTCCCGAGCGAACTCCTCCCGGGCATCGAGGACGTGAGCCCTGACCGCGCCTGTTGCCAGCGCACGATCACGCACCTCTTCCAGATCAACCCCCTGGCCCAGGTCCAGGGTGAGCGTCACGACCTCGCCATCGTCCACCTCGGCCAGCGTGCGAATCGCCATCGAGGTGTGCAGGCTTCCGGTATAGGCGAACACGGTGCGCCGCGTCATGCTCTGGACAACCCTTCCAGCCGTGCGACGAGCGCGCGGGCATGCCGAACGTTCTGCGCGATCACGAGAATCGTGTCGTCGCCGGCAATGGTGCCGACGACCTCCGGGAGGCGGGCGCCGTCGAGCGCAACGCCGAGGAGTTGCGCCTGGCCAGGTCCCGTGCGCAGGACCACGAATTGCTGAACGCGGTTGATACGCGTCAGGTACTCAGCGACCGCGCGATTCAACACTGAGCTCGCCGAATGGCCGTTGGCGCCCGCGGCCACGGGCCGCTGGTACGCAGCATCGTGGCCGCCTTTGACGAGCCCGAGTTCGCGAATGTCGCGCGACAGGGTCGCCTGCGTCACGTCAAACCCGGCCGTGCGCATCAGGCGCCTCAGCTGCTCCTGGTTTCGCACTGCCTGCTGCTGGATCACGTCCAGGATCACCGACTGCCGGCGGACTTTCATATCTGATCGTTTCGTAGCTTACACCAAGACTTGACTGTTTATGCATATGGATGTATAAATACTCTTTTTAACTGGCGATGCCCATGGCCCCCAATGCCCCCCTCGCCCCCGGCCCGACCACCGGGACACCCACCACCCGCACCCGGGTCGCGGTGGCCGGCGCGACCGGCTTCGCCGGGCAGGAGCTCGTGCGCCTGCTGGCCAGGCATCCGTCTGTCGCGCTGACCGACGCCATGTCCTCGGGCGCCGCCAGTGGTCCCCGGCCCCTTCCGGCACTGCGCGGCATCTGGGATGGCACGGTGGTGCCACTTGATGTCGACAGGCTCGCGGAAAACGCCGCCATCGTCTTTCTCGCGCTGCCGGAAGCCGCCGCCGCCGACGTTGGCGCGGCGTTGCTCCAGCGCGACACGCGCGTTGTCGATCTGTCGGGAGCCTTTCGCCTTCGTGATGACGCGGGCCGACAGCGCTGGTATCCGGCGACCGGCGCACTTCCATCCGGGGTCGTCTACGGGTTGCCAGAGCGGCATGCGGATGCCATCCGGGCGGCGAGGCTCGTATCCTGCCCTGGCTGCTACCCGACCGCCGCGCTGCTGGCGCTCGCGCCGCTGGCCGAGGCCGGCCTGCTCGAGGGCGGTGTGGTGATCGATGCCAAGTCGGGGATCTCGGGTGCCGGGAAAGCGCCGACCGACCGGACACATTTCTGCGCGAACCACGGCAGCGTGGCCGCCTACGGCGTCTTCGCGCACCGGCACACTGCTGAGATCGAACAGGAACTTGGCGCCACGGTCACGTTCGTGCCGCATCTGGTCCCCCTCGATCGAGGCCTCCTCGAAACGATCTACGGGTCGCTCCGACCTGGCACGACCGACGCAGACGTGAGTGAGGCCCTTCAGCGGGCGTATGCGGCGGCGCCGCTGGTCCGACTGACCGGGAGTGATCTGCCTGAGATCAAGCACGTGGCCTACACCAATTTCTGCGACATCGGCTGGAGGGTTGATGAGGCGACCGGGCGCGTCGTCATCGTCTCGGCCATCGACAACCTTCTCAAGGGCGCGGCTGGACAGGCAGTCCAGAACATGAACATCCTGCTCGGGCTCGACGAGCGCACGGGGCTGTTGTGAAAGGCCGTCTTGTGCTGAAGCTCGGCGGTGAACTACTCGAGGAGCCCGAAGATCTCAGGCGCATCGCCAGGCACATCGCGTCCATGGCTCAACGAACCTCGCTCGTGGTGGTCCACGGAGGCGGGCGCGAGATTGACGCGGCGTTGTTGACGGCAGGGATACCCAAACGTCAGATCGATGGCCTCCGCGTGACGGATGCACGGACGCTGGACGTTGTCGTGTCTGTGCTGGCGGGAGCGATCAACACGCGCCTAGTGGCGGCACTACGCCAGGCGGGCGCGAGCCCGGTCGGTCTGACAGGCGCGGACGCGGGAGTCGTGAGCGTCCGACGTGCGCCGCCGGTGGCGAGCGTGACGGGAGCGACGGTGGACCTCGGCCTGGTGGGATCACCCACCAGCAATGGGACGCCGCGATTGCTGACCGACCTGCTGAGCCGTGGCTACGTGCCGGTCGTGGCCTGCCTGGCAGCCACCCGTGCGGGGCAGATCCTGAACGTGAACGCCGACACCCTTGCCGCCCATCTCGCTGGACAGCTCGGCGCTCGACGCCTGGTCATCGCAGGCGGCACGCCGGGCGTGATGGACGCCTCCGGCGACACGATCGAGCGACTGACGTCCACCGGCGCCGCTCGTCTGATCCGGGCTGGCACGGCGAGCAAAGGCATGGTGGCCAAGCTTGTGGCGTGTCGTTCCGCGCTCCGCAAGGGGGTGGGTGACGTCATCATCGCGAACGGCCGCGATGCGCGACTCAAGGCCGTCGCCGGCGCGAACACCTTGCTCTCCGGATGTACACAGGTGGTCCGATGACGATGACACTCGACGACATCCAGCAGCGCGAGTCGCGCCACGTGCTCCAGACCTACAAGCGGCAGCCCGTCGCGTTCGTCCGGGGCGTGGGGTCGCGGCTGTACGACGTTGACGACCGAGAGTATCTCGACTTCATCACCGGCATCGGCGTGACCTCTCTCGGACACGCGCACCCTGGCCTCACGGCGGTGATCGCCGATCAGGCCGCGACGTTGCTGCACACATCGAATCTGTACTACCACCCGTACCAGGCCGAGGCGGCCGCACTCCTGGCTCAGCTCTCCGGGCTCTCGCGCACGTTCTTCTGCAACAGCGGCGCGGAAGCCGTCGAAGCCTGCCTCAAGTTCGCCCGGCGGTACTGGTTTACCCAGGGGGCCACGCAGCGGATCGGCTTCGTGGCGCTGGAAAAGGCATTCTCGGGACGCACGATGGGGGCTCTCTCGGTCACGCACTCCGAGAGCTATCGGGAGCCCTTCGGGCCTCTCATCGGCCCGGTGACGTTCGTCGACCCGGCCGCACCGGGTGACCTGGCAGCGGCCGTGACGGACACAACCGCAGCGATCATCGCCGAACCGATTCTTGGTGAAGGCGGCGTCCGTCCGCTGTCACCGGAGTTTGCCGCCGCCATCAACGCTGCCTGCGAGCGGACGGGTGCGCTGTATATCGCCGACGAAGTGCAGTCGGGGCTCGGCCGCACGGGTCATCCCTTCTACGCGCCGACGTTGGGCCTTCGGCCGGATCTGATATCGGTGGGAAAGGCGCTGGGTGGCGGCGTCCCGATCGGCGCGGCCCTGGTGTCGGAACGCGTCGCGAAGATGGTGTCACCGGGGGACCACGGCAGCACGTACGGCGGCAACCTGCTCGGCACGCGCGCCGCGGCGTTCGTGCTCGGTCAGCTTCAGAACGGTCTGCTCGACCACGTCAAGACCGTCGGCATGCACTTCGAACGACGGCTCCGGACCCTCGCGCTCCGCCATCCGTCGATCGTCGAGGTGCGCGGTGCCGGCCTGATGCGCGGTCTCCAGATCAAGACCGACGCCGGCCAGGTCGTCGACCTCGCACGCGAACGGGGCCTGCTCGTGAACCGGACCGACGACCGCGTGATTCGACTGCTGCCAGCGCTCAACGTCGACGCCGCCGACATCGATCGCGCTGTCGACATCCTCGACGACGTGCTCACCGCCGCCGGGCCGGAGACTGCGTCGTGACGCCGGCCGCCGCTCTCGCGCCAACTGCGGTGCCGCCAACGGCGGCCGCTCCCGTCGCGCTGCGCACGGCGCACGCCGATGATGCGGATGCCATCCACGCGCTGATTGTCGACCATCTGGCGGAGGGCCATCTCCTTCCCCGCGAGCGGGACGAGATCGCCGTCCATGCGCATCGTTTCGTCGTCGCCACCACCGGAGGCGGCACCACCGGAAGCGGCATCGTCGCGTGCGCGGAACTCGCTCCGCTCAGCCGGGACGTCAGCGAAGTGCGCTCGCTGGTCGTCTGCGACGACGCGCGCGCGCTCGGCGTCGGCCACCACGTCATTGACGAGCTTGTCGAACGCGCCTCTACCGCTGGCTTCGAGAAGCTGTGTGCCTTCACGCACGCCCCGGCGTACTTCGTGCGGTTCGGATTCTCGATCGTTCCGCACGTCTGGCTGCCCGAGAAGATCCTCGCTGATTGCCGCACGTGCGAGTACTTTCGCCGATGCGGTCAGTACGCGATGCTGCGCGAGTTGCGCCGCTCGCCACAGACCTGCGTGCCGTTGGCGGCACTTCATGGCTGATCGTCGCGATGTCACGGTGACGCCCATCCGGGGAGGCGTGGCCACTCCCGAGGGCTTTCGGACCAGCGCGCTGCACTGCGGTGTCAAAGCGAACGCCACCGCGCTTGACCTTGTCGTGCTGGCAGCCGACGTCCCGGCCTCGGCGGCGGCCATCTTCACGACCAACCTGGCCCAGGCAGCGCCCGTCATCGTCTCGCGGGAACACCTCGAATCCTCGCGAGGCGTCATCAGCGCGATCATCGTCAACAGCGGTTGCGCCAACGCCTGCACGGGGCCGGAGGGCCACGCCCATGCCAGAACCATGGCGTCGGAGACCGCCCAGGCGATCGGGTGCGCGTCGCGCGACGTACTCGTCGCCAGCACCGGCGTCATCGGGGTCGCCCTGCCGATCGACCGCATCGTGGCTGGCATCCGGGCCGCCGTACCCGGGTTGGCACGCAGCCACGGCGGCGATGCCGCCCGGGCGATCATGACCACCGACATATCTCCGAAGGAGTGCGCGGTCACCGTGACGACGCCCCGCGGAGCCTTCACCATTGGCGGGATGGCCAAGGGCGCAGGCATGATCGAACCGAACATGGCGACGATGCTGGGTTTCCTGACCACTGACGCGGCCGTCTCGCCGGCGCTTCTTCAAAAGGCGCTCGACGCATCCGCGCGCGACACATTCAACGCCATCACCGTGGACGGCGAGTGCTCGACAAATGATTCCTTGTTCGCCCTGGCCTCCGGCGCGAGCGGCGTCTCCATCGACGAGGCCACTTATCCGGCACTGGTCGAGGGCTTGCTGGCTGTGTCGCGCGAACTCGCTCTCGCCATCGTGCGCGGCGGAGAAGGCGCGACAAAGTTGGTCGCCGTGACCGTGTCGGATGCCCAGACCGTCGACGCCGCACGACAGGTCGCGCGCACGATCGCGAACTCGCCACTGGTCAAGACGGCCGTCCATGGAGCGGACCCCAACTGGGGTCGCATTGTCTCGGCCACGGGACGTTCCGGCGTGACGTTCGACCTGGCGAACATCAGTGTGCGGATCGGCGGCGTGCTGCTGTTTGATCACGGCACCGCGCACGACGAGCGGGCACCGCAGGCGGCCGAGCATCTCCGGAGCGACACCATTCAGATCGACGTGAGCCTCGGGTCCGGAGGACCCGCTACCGCGACGATCTGGACGTGCGACCTGAGCGCCGAGTACGTCCGCATCAACGGCGAGTACCGGACATGAGTGCGTCAAGCACGCCAGCCAGGGACTTCGTCTCGATTCTGGACCTCTCGACCGACGAGCTCGGTCGACTGCTTGACCTCGCCGCGCAACTGAAAACGGAGCGCCCTCGTGCGGATCAGGCCCCCACCGCCAATGCGCTGCACCGCGCACACGTGGCCATGGTGTTTGAGAAGCCGTCCCTTCGCACCCGCTCGACATTTGAAATCGCCGTGCACGAACTGGGTGGGCACACGCTCCAGCTGCCACATCAGTTCGCCGTCGGCGACCGCGAACCATTGGAGGATGTCGCCCGGAACCTCGAACGATGGGTCAAGGCGCTGGTGGTCCGAACCTACGAACACGCAACGGTGATGGCACTGGGTGCCGCGGCTCCGGCTCTCCATGTGATCAACGCGCTGAGCGATCAGGAGCATCCGTGCCAGGCACTGGCCGACATGCTGACGCTGCGCGAACGCTGGGGGACCTGCCGGGGCCGAACGCTCGCCTACGTCGGCGACGGCAACAATGTCGCGAGATCGCTCGCGCACGCGGCGCCCCAGCTCGGGATGTCCATTCATCTGGCCTCGCCCGCAGGCTACCAGCTCGATGCGCAGGTCATTGAAGAGGCGGGGCACCGCGCACGCGATGGCGCACAGGTCAGCAGCTTCGAGGATCCCAGGGAAGCGGTCACGGGCGTCGACGCCGTCTACACCGATGTCTGGGCGTCGATGGGCCAGGAGCAGGAGGCCGACGAGCGTCGTCGTGTCTTCCGCCCGTTTCAGGTGAACGGCGCGCTGATGGAGGTGGCGGCTCCAGATGCGTTGTTCATGCACTGCCTGCCAGCGCACCGTGGCGAGGAGGTCACCGCCGATGTCATGGGATCGCCCGCCTCGCTGGTATTCGATCAGGCAGAGAATCGACTGCATACGCAGAAGGCCCTCCTCCTGATGCTCCTGTCCTAAGGGCTCGCGCCTCGCTCGCCCTGACACCACGAGGGCTCCGAACGTCTACTCCTGGCCCATCGCCTTCACCTGCACACCCGCGTCCTCGAGCGCAGTGCGGATGCGCGCGGCCAGATCCGCGGCCCCGGGAGTGTCACCATGCACGCAGAGGGTGTTGACCGTGAGCGACGCGCTCGCTCCACCGGCCGTCTCGACCGTCTGGTCTCGCACCATGCGGACCGCACGCGGGACAACGCGATCGGAATCGTCGATCACCGCACCGGGCTGCCCGCGAGAGACAAGGGTGCCGTCCGCCTGATACGCGCGATCCGCGTATCCCTCGCTGGCCGTTCGCAAGCCCGCGCGCGCGCCGGCCGCGACGATCTCCGATCCTGGCAAACCCACGAGAATCAGCGACCGGTCGATCACGGCGGCCGCCCGGGCGACCGCGTCGGCCAGCGCCGCGCTGCGCACCGCCATGTTGAACAGCGCGCCATGCGGCTTGACGTGCTGAAGCCGCACCCCTTCGGCAGCCGCGATGGCGGCCAGCGACCCGATCTGGTAGGCGACGAAGTCCTCGACGTCCGGCGGCGAAAACTGGAGTTCGCGACGACCAAACCCGTCAGGATCCGGAAAACCGGGATGCGCCCCCACGGCGACGCCGTGCTCGCGCGCAAGAATCACCGTGGACCGCATGACGCTCGGATTGCCCGCGTGGAACCCACAGGCCACATTTGCAGACGTGATGTGCGACATCAGCGCCGAATCCTGCTCTGGCGCCGTGCCCGAGCCCCCTTCGCCAACGTCGCTGTTCAGGTCAACCCGCATCGTCGAACCGGAGCATATTCGTAATCAGAGTCACAATTTCGGGAGCGAGGCGGTCGCCCATGTCGGTTTTGCACCGGAAAACGAACGGCACGCCTGTTGCTCTTACAAGAGACGTCGGTCTGAGTTTCACGGCGGGAGCCGTGAACACCCGGGGGGGTCGGCCCGGCATTGACATGAGGGGGCGCATCGGCGCCCCCTCATCCTTTTTGACGCTCCTCTTAAACGCCGGCGCCTTCCGGGTATTCCAGCGCCAGCTTCAGTTCACTGGCCAGCGAGTCGGTCGTCGTACCGCTGCGTTTCCAGGCCCCGTCGCTCTCGAACCTCAGATCGCCGATGCGACGCCCCCACGGTGCGATGACACGCCCGATGGCGCGGAAATCGGCGCGATCCGCATGCTCCTGGTCGAGGCGCCGAACCACGTCCGGAGCCACCCGTATGAACGCGCGCAGCGCCGTCGCTGACTTGATGCTGTACTTCCGTCCCGCCCAGGCGGCGCCAAACACGACCGACACCTGCTTGAAATAGTTCACGAAGAACCGCTTCGCGTCCTCGCGAAAGTCAGCGGATTTACGGGGCCCACCGAACGCGTCGCTGGCGAAGAGCCTCTTGAGCTCCTGCGCCAACGGCGCCTGCGCCACTCTGCCGCGGCCCACGCCCAGAAGCTTGATCTCGCCATGCAGCGGCGAGTCCTCCCGATCGTTGAGCGCACGCACGACATCGTGTGCCGCCGCCAGCGCATCGTCGCGGTACAGTTGCCGACCCGACAAACTCACCAGATGCGACGGATTCAGCCGCGTGTGCTTCGCGTTGATCGTCACGAACATCTGTACAACGTGGTCTTCGGGAAGCTGGTCGAAAATGATCGCCGGTACCGAGAACGCCTGATCGCGAAAGTTGTCGATGTCGGCATGCAGCGCCAGCAGCCGGTGCTGGCCGTCGATCGCGCGCAGAATGCCCTCGCGCTCAGGAACCTTCAGCCGGCCGACGACCGCCTTTGACTCCATCGGCTCGAACGCCAGTTTCTCATCGCAGGAAATGATGACAGCGCCCGGTATGGACGGCAGGTCTCGCGCCTGACGGCACTGCTCGTAGTACTGCACCAGTTCGTCGATCTTGCGTCTGATGATCTGCCGCTGGTACGCCTTCTCGCTGGACGCGATTCGTCGCTCGAGCAGATCCCAGTTCACCTTCGACGGGGTTCTCTTCCTGCCTCCCCGAACCGCCGGCTGCCCGGACTCCCCGTAGTTGAGAACCTCGAAACGAACAAGCTTGTCGATATCTTCGGCAGTCAGCGATGCCTGGTAGAACTGCACGCCAAACTGCTGCATCCGGATCGCCGCAACATTTATCATGTGTGCCCTCTCCGCGGCCCATTTCCCCGGGATACGGAAGAGGCGAATTGTAGCGACCCGCGCCCCCCGGCCTCAACCCGTTTTTTGCGTTTTTTTCTGGCGTGCCGGGCTCGACGGACTGCCGATCGTCGCTATCCGGCCATGGAACAAGGAGTTAGCAGCGTGTCGGGAGGGGGATCCAAAATTGTGCACGACGGTTCGCCGCTTCGGCGGCGGCCACCGGTCGACCCACTCGTTCCAGCAGCCGGCTGCGCTCGGGACAGGTGTTCGGGGGGCGAGCACTCCACCCGCAGCCGACGGTCGGTCCCGTGCGTCGGGCCGCCGGAGCGCCACGAGCAGAGGGCAAGAGAATGGGACCGGACCGTTGAACGGCCGACGTGCGTACGCAGCCGCTACTGAATCGGCACCGTCCAAAGATAGATCGTGCGACCGTTCACGTTCTGTGTTTGCTCGGGCCTGATCTCGCCCATGTCGAACGCGTGCGACACGATGCGCGTCCCTGGCATCAACTCGGCATTGAGCTTCGAGACCAGCTTCAGATTGAGCGAGGGAAGCAGGTAGAGGGTCACCACCGTGGCTTCGCTGATGTCGGACGTAAACAGATCCTCGTTGAGGAAGCGGACCTTGTCCTCCACACCGGCCGTTCGCAGATTCTCGTTGGCTTCCTTGATCCGCTCGGGATCGATGTCGATCCCAACGCCTCGCGCGCCATACGTCCGAGCGGCCGTGATCGGAACCCGCCCATCGCCGGAACCGAGATCGAAGACGACGTCATCAGCCGACACGTCGGCCAGCCTGAGCATCGCATCGACCACTTCCTGGGGTGTGGGAACGAAGATGACGTCTGGCGATCGAAGCTGGACAGGCGCGGCTTGCCGCGCCGATGACGGTACAGCAAGGACCGCGCTGATGGCGATCGACAGCACGATACTTCGCAGTCTCATAGGCCTCCTCACAGTTGTCTGAGCGGTCGGAGCACGGCGCGACCGGCGGCCGACGCTCCCCATGTCTGGCGTGAGCGGATTATAACCCCCTGGCCGCGGCCGTCGAACGGCCACCACGTCGATGGTCCTACGTCAGCGCCGGCACGCTCCCGTTCAGAAACGCGCCCAATCCGCCGGCCTCGAACTGCAGCCCCGCATAGAAGGGGCCAAACTCCGCGAACTTCGCACTCGCTTCGTCGAACCGCATCTCGTAGATCAAGCTCTTGAATACCAGGGGGTCGTCGGCGAACAGGTCGACGCCCCACTCCCAGTCGTCGTAACCAATCGACCCGGAAATCACCTGGCTGACCCGCCCGGCATACCGGCGTCCGATCATGCCGTGCTCCCGCATCATCAACGCCCGGCGCTCGAAGGTCTCACTGTACCAGTTCACGGATTCTCCCCGGCGCTTGTTCATCGGATAGAAGCAGACGAAGCGACGCTTCGGGATGTCGAGGAACAGGCGGCTCGCGACGCGCTGCCGCTGCGTCTCGATCTCTTCGTCAAACGCCTTCTCGAACTCGTCGCTCCCTGGAGTGAAGCGAGCCCCGAGCTGCTCGTGGATCTTGCCCGTCATCTCGTACAGGCCGAGCTCGACGACCGAGACGTACGAGGACGTCACCTCCAGTGCTCCATGGAGTTCGGTGTGCGCCAGTGCCAGCTGCGCCCGGGCCAGCGCCTCGAAGCTGCGCCGGAAGCAGATGAACATCAGGTCGGCCTTGTGTCCGAGGATCTGCACCGGCGCCGTCGGTCCGCCATCCGGATCGGCGAGTGCGGTCATCGCGGCGGCAGCGATCTGCTCGCGCTCGGCCGGCGCCTTCCCGGCCAGGCGATCCCATCGAACGCGATACATCAGATGGAGCGCACACCAGCCGTCCAGGGTTTCAGGAACAAAGGGATTGTGCATGAACAGACTGACCTTTCACTGCCAAGAACCGCGTGTCGAACTTCACGTCCTGCCCGCGGACCGCTACGCGGTCTTGTCGAGCTCGAAGGCGCGATGTATGGCGCGCACGGCGGTCGCCGCATCGGCCTCGGTCACGACCAACGAAATATTGCGTTCGGACGAACCCTGCGAGATGGCAATCACGTTGACACCGGCCTTGCCGAGCGCACCGAACACCGTCGCCGCCACACCAGGAGCCCCTCGCATCCGGTCGCCCACGGCAGCCACGATCGCCACCTGCTGCTCGGCTGCAATTTCCTCGATGTGTCCGCGCATCAACTCGAACTCCAGTGCCGTGCGCAGCGCCGCGACGACACGCGGGGCCTCGGCCGCGCTGAGCACGAAGCAGATATTGTTCTCAGACGACGCCTGCGAAATCATCAGTACGTTGGCCTGTTGCGCTGCGACCACGTCGAAGGTCTTGGCCACGATCCCCGGGATTCCCTGCATGCCGGTACCACTGATCGCGACGAGGATGACGCCGCGTATCGACGTCACCGCCTTCACACCGTGCGCCGCTGGGTTACCCTCGACGCTGACGCGCGTGCCCGCGTGGCCAGGGTTGAAGCTATTGAGAATGCGCACCGGAATCCGCTGGCGGAACGCCGGAAGAATCGTCTTGTAGTGCAGCACCTTCGCGCCGTAGTACGCCAGCTCCGACGCCTCGCTGTAGGAGATCTCAGACAACGTTCGCGCTTCCGGCACCTCCGACGGGTTGGCGGTCATGACCCCGTCGACGTCAGTCCATATCCAGACTTCGTCGGCGTCCAGTGCCGCGCCGACGATCGACGCGGAGTAGTCAGATCCGCCACGGCCGAGCGTTGTCAGGACGCCGTCCATCGTCGAGGCGATAAAGCCTGTCACCACCGGCACTTCTCCGCTGGCGAGCAACGGCCGCAAGCGCTCGGTCGCCTTGACCCGCGTCTCGTCCATGCGCGGCTCGGCCCCACCGAACTGATCCGTCGTCACGATGACGTCCGTTGCATCGACAGGCTGCGACGGCTGCCCGCACGCGGCGATGGCGGCCGACAGCAGCGGCGCCGACAGCATCTCGCCCGTGCCCGAAATGGCGTCAAGCAGCCTCGGTGTGAGTTCGTGCACCATCGACAAGCCGAAACACAGCTTCTCGAACCGGTCGAGCCGTCGGTGCAGCGTAGCGAGTACGGCCTCGTGGCGGGCCGTGTCACCGCCGACCACGGCGTCTGCGACAGCCTTGTGCCGCTCGAACAGCTCCTGCCGACGGGCCACGTCCCAGTTGCCGGTAGACGCCTCTCGCGCGGCGCCGATCAGGGCATCGGTCACCTTGCTCATGGCAGACGTGACGACCACAACCTGATGCCCTTTGGCAGCGGTATCGACAACGAGTTGCGCAGCCTGCATGATGCGTTCAGTCGATCCAACGGAGGTGCCGCCGAACTTCATTACGATGAGCATGGAAGGTTCATGATAGCGCGATGAAACTGGTTACGTGGAACGTCAACGGCGTCAGGGCGCGGCAAGCGCATGTGCAGGAGTTCCTTGAACGGGAGCAACCGGACATCGTGTGCCTGCAGGAACTCAAAGCCGCCCCCGAGCAACTGCCGCTCTGGCTGTGCCAGCTGGAAGGGTACTGGTGTTGCTGGCACGGCGGGAAGGGGTACTCGGGCGTCGGCCTGCACGTGCGCAAGGCGTGGCATCCGGCTGAGCCTGTGTACGCGCATCCCGCGTTCGACTTCGAACATCGCATCGTGATCGCTCGGCTTCATCACGCGACGGTCGCCTCGATCTACGTACCGAACGGCGGTAAGGATTTCGCCGCGAAGATCCGGTTCCTCGAAGCGCTCGACACCTACGCGTCGGAATTCCAGAACGACGGGTCGGCGCTCGTGTTGTGTGGCGACATGAACGTCGCGCGGACGGAAATGGATGTGCATCCGAAGGAACGGAAACCGCGCGCCATCGGGCAACTGCCGGAGGAACGGGCCCTCATCGAGCGCATCCTGTCGGGAGGCCTGGTCGACGTGCACCGCGAGCGTGAACCCGACAACCCTGATCTCTTCACGTGGTGGGCGCCCTGGCGCAACCTGAAGGCTCGAAATATCGGGTGGCGACTCGACTACGTCTTCGCCTCGCGGGCACTGGCTGCCAGGGCCACCCAGTGCGCCGTACACCGAGACGTCGGTACGAGCGACCATGGGCCGGTGATGGCAACCTTCGACGTCTAGAGCGCTTTTCGTTTCGGTCTAGCGCTCTCGCAGGGACCGGGCCTTTTCGAAAAGCGCCTTCCCGC
>JAQBVV010000072.1 GCA_027622905.1 Acidobacteriota bacterium | reverse complement strand
AGAGGTGAACGTCGCGTAGAATCTCACCCGAGCCGCCGCCGAGTTTCAACAGCGCACGGGACATCCCCGAGCCGGCCGCCGGACGAGGGTAGCCCGGCGGCGTCCGTACCGCAAACCTGTCACTTTCGCGTATGGCTGCAACCCGTTCACAGCCACACAGGTCAGCCGGTGTCTCATCTTGCGCACGATGTCATTGCGGCTCAGGTCTTTGCCGGTCTGTCCTCCGGCCACCGAATCGTGGTTGACTGCCAGACCTTCGCAGCCATACCGGCGCTCGCAGCGAAACCTGGCCATACCCAGCGACACCAGTGGACGGAAGGTGTTGGACCGACTGGGCTTGTGCGCTAGGATGGCCGCGATCGGAGGGATCGTTTAGCTGCGAAGCGGCGAGACCGGTCGACTCCAATACCAGTTCGGCGGACAACTATCGGTAGACGTCACGACGATGACCGACCTTAACGACTACGACGATAAGAGCCAAGTCCTGAATCTCGTATAGGATTCGGTAGGTCCCTTGTCGAAGGCGGTATCGGTCTTGCCCCGAGAGCTTTTCGCAGCCCGGCGGCCTCGGGTCGCGCGACAAGGACGAAATCTTCGCGACGATTCGTTGACGCTCCTGCTTCGGGAACGCTTCGATCTCCTTGCTGGCTGACGGCTTGATGAAAAGCTTATAGCTTGCCACGACGCCGGAGATCCTTCACGAGGGCCTCGAAGTCAAGGTTCGGCTCCTTGGCTCTGTCGCCAAAGGCGGCAAGATCGTCTGCGTCGTCGGCGAGGCTGTGCCGGAGCGCAGCGTTCACTAGTTCGGAAACAGACTTCTCAATCTCTGCAGCCTTCATCCGGACAGCTCGATGGAGATCGGCATCAAGGTAGATGGTTGCCCGCTTGGTCAAGCCCATGCTGTCACTATAGCGTTATAACACTAAAACGCCAACATGCAGGTGAATCGAAGCGAATCACGCCGCCGAACACCGCGTTGCACCAGACGGCCGCTGGTGAACGCCGTTAATCTGACTGAATTAGACTGGGGCCGCTGCGAGGAGCCGCCATTCGCGATCGCTAGCCGTTCAAGAGAGAGCGTTCACAGAAATGCCAGCACCGACCAGTTGTGTGTATGAACTTGACGAGAACCTTCGCATCTGCAGCGTTGGTGCTGGTTGGGCAGATTTTGCTGTGGCCAACCTGGCGCCGTAGCTTGTGCCCCCGCCTGGCCAACTGGGCCAGTCAGCCCTGTCGTGCGTAACGGATTCAACAAGCGCGCTGCTGTACGATCGATTGTTTCAACGCGTGTCGCAGACCGGACGCGCGATCGTGTTTCCCTTTCGGTGTGACTCGCCCACGCTTCGCCGTTTCCTGGACTTCAAGATCGAGCCACGATACCCCTCTGGCCTGCGGGTCGAGACCACACTGGCGCGAACGGAGGCTCGGGCATCGGTGGCGCTGCTTGAGCAACGGCCACGGCACGGCGGCGATCTTCTGCGAATGTGCGGGTGGTGCAAATCGGTAGATGTTGAGGGGCGCTGGTGCGAGGTCGAGGACGCACTCGCGGCGATGCGACTCTTTGAGCGGGACCTGCTGCCAGACGTCACCCACGGGATCTGCCCGCCCTGCAGCGATCGGATGCACCAGTTGTTGGACGCTCAGTAGCGTGGCGGGTTAACAAGCCGAGCCACCGCCCCCTGTTACTTCTTGACTACTTCTTGACGTAGATTTCGCCCTCGCGGAGAAACTCCTCCGACTTCTCTTGCATGCCGGCCCGGAGCGCGTCCACTCCGGTGATCGCGTTCTTCGCGGCATATTCGCGCACCTGCTGCGTCAGCTCCATGGAGCAGAACTTGGGGCCGCACATCGAACAGAAGTGGGCCACCTTGGCGCCGTCCGCTGGAAGCGTCTCGTCGTGATACGAGCGGGCGGTGACCGGGTCCATCGCCAGGTTGAACTGATCCTCCCACCGGAAATCGAACCGAGCCTTCGAGATCGCGTCGTCCCATGCCTGCGCGCGCGGATGGCCCTTGGCGAGATCCGCCGCGTGCGCGGCGATCTTGTACGCGATCACACCGGCTTTCACGTCGTCACGATCGGGCAGTCCGAGGTGCTCCTTCGGCGTGACGTAGCAGAGCATCGCCGTGCCGTACCAGCCGATCATTGCCGCCCCGATCGCCGACGTGATGTGGTCGTATCCGGGCGCGACATCGGTGGTCAGCGGCCCGAGGGTATAGAACGGCGCCTCGTCGCACCATTCGAGCTGCTTCTCCATGTTCTCCTTGATGAGATGCATGGGCACGTGACCTGGACCCTCGTTCATCACCTGGACGTCGTATTCCCACGCGATGCGCGTGAGCTCGCCCTGGGTCTTGAGCTCGGCAAACTGCGCTTCGTCGTTGGCGTCGGCGATCGAGCCCGGTCGCAGACCATCACCGAGCGAGAACGACACATCGTAGACGCGCATGATCTCGCAGATCTCGCGGAAGTGCGTGTACAGGAAGTTCTCCTGGTGATGCGCCAGACACCACTTCGCCAGGATGGAGCCACCGCGCGACACGATACCGGTGAGCCGCTTGGCGGTCATCGGCACGTAGCGCAACAGCACACCCGCGTGCACGGTGAAATAGTCCACCCCCTGCTCGCACTGCTCGATGAGCGTCTCGCGATACATCTCCCAGGTGAGGTCTTCGGGCCGCCCCCCGGCTTTCTCGAGCGCCTGATAGATCGGCACCGTGCCGATCGGCACGGGCGAATTCCGCAGGATCCACTCCCGTGTTTCGTGAATGTCTTCACCCGTCGAGAGGTCCATGACCGTGTCGGCGCCCCAGAGCGTCGACCACTGGAGCTTCTCAACTTCGTCCTCGATCGACGACCGCACTGCGGAATTGCCAATGTTCGCGTTGATCTTCACGAGGAAGTTGCGGCCGATGATCATCGGCTCAAGTTCAAGATGCCGGATATTGGCCGGAATGATCGCGCGGCCGCGCGCGATCTCGTCCCGTACGAACTCCGCCGGCAGCCCCTCGCGCGCCGAGACAAACTCCATCTCAGGGGTGATCTCCCCTCGCCGCGCATACGAGAGCTGCGTACCGACCGTTCCCGTTTCGCGTCTGGCATCGATCCAGCTCTGCCGGAGCTTGGGCAACCCCTCGCGTACGTCGTGCCCCAGCGGACCGCTGGTGTCGTACAGGCGCACCGGCGCCTCGCCGCCGGCAAGCGTCACCTCACGCATCGGGACCTGCACGTCGATCGCGACCCCTCCTGCTGACAGCGGCACCGTCCGCGTTTCGTGGACTTTTTTCGAGTTCGGATATGCGGTTGAAAAATCGATCATGACATCACCAACAAGGCGGGACCGCGCCGCTCTCCCTCCGCCGGTTCGAACCGGCCCAGGTTCCAAGGGTCTGTCTCAATCCCCTCGTGGGATACCCCTGGCGGCCAGAGCCGATTATACTCGCGCGATGCGCCAGTGCATCGCGATCCTGCTGGTCCTGACAGGCGCCACCGCGGTCGCCCAGACGCTTGGCCCGGCAGGCGCGCCCCGAAGGAGACACGACGCATGACGACGAACGCGGAGATCCGCCACCCCGGCCTGGCCGGCGTCCTGAGCCTGATCATTCCTGGAGTCGGCCAGATCTATAACGGCGACTTCCTCCGCGGTGTCTTCTGGCTCATCGTCACGCCTGGCCTCTGGATCGGCACGGGAGGCTTCTTCGGGTGGCCCTTCCATCTGATCGCGGCCTATACCGCCCATCAGCGCGCGAAAGACAAGAACGCCCGGCTCGCCTGGTAGCCTCGGTGAACCGGGCACCTCTGCACTGTGACCACCGACAGACCGCACATCGACGACACCCAGATCCTTGCCGGGTGGGTTGCGGCGCTGGAGGAGCGCCACCTCTCCGATCTGCGCGTGCAGGAGGTCACCAGGGCGCTGCGCGCGCTGTCGGCTGCGTATGTGCAACGGCGGGGCGAGGCGGTGCCCCGTGTGATGGAGAGCGCAGGCAAACGCGCTGCCTTCGCGCTCTTCTACGCGCCGCTCCACTTCCTGGCCACTTCCCGCGCCGTACACACCCTTGAGGCGGGCGTTCCGCCGCCACGCGCCATCCTCGACGTCGGCTGTGGCACCGGCGCGGCGGGTGCGGCCTGGGCGATCGCCGCCGGGCGCACACCGACAGTCACCGGAATCGACCGCCACCCCTGGGCGGTCGCGGAGGCGAGGTGGGCCTACCGCCAGCTGAAGCTGTCGGGACACGCGCGGCGAGGCGACGTCGAGCGCCTGCCGTCGCTCCCGTCGGGAGCGGCAATCGTGGCGGCGTACGTGCTGAACGAGTTGACCGCCGAACTCCGGACGAAGGTTGAGGATCAACTGCTCGAAGCCGCTGGCCGCGGTACCCGCATCCTCCTGATCGAACCGATCGCGCGTCGCATCACCCCCTGGTGGAGCGGCACCGTAGCCCGCTTCGCAGCGGTTGGTGGGCGCGCCGACGAATGGCGCTTCGCCGTCGACCTGCCACCCCTGGTACGCCTTCTCGACAAGGCCGCCGGCCTCGACCACCGGGAACTCACCCTCCGATCGCTCTACTGCACTGGCACCAGTCACTGAGTCGGGACACTAGAGCGTTTTTCGATTCTGTGGAGACCGAAAAACGCGGAAAAGCGCTTTTCGAAAGGCCTGGCCCCCGCGAGACCAAACGAAAAGCGCTCCAGCGCCTCTGCAGCTACAATCCACCGATGCGGCGTTCACGCTGCGCGACGCCCCAATGTGCCACCTCAGCCGGACATCGAAGTACCCACGATGGCGGAAGCTGCGAACCGGACACCGTCGACTTGACGCCATCTCGACGAACATGACGCGGCGAATGCTGGGTCAAGGGAGCACCGTGGCTGCGCAACTGGAGTGCCTTTCAGATGGCTCCTGTGCTGACTGGGCGAACCATAAGACTTCTGCACGCGGCACCGCACGCCTTGGGGCCGCTGAATGCGGTGGCCATGTTCGGCATTGCGGCGACTCGAGCGCCACCCGGCCATGATAAGCGTTTTTGACCCCCAGGAACGTCCGGCGCGCCATGCACTCGTCGTGGTCGCGGCGTTCGCCGTGATCTTCATCTGGCTGTTCGCGCGTCCGATTGTCGAACACGCCTACCTGGTGGAATCCGACCTCGGCGACAGTTACCTCCCCCGTTTCCTGTCCACGTTCTTCCCCTGGTCAAGCTACGAGTTCGCGGGCTACCTGATCGCCGCGGATTCTGACGACGTACCCTTCTACCCACTCCGTTTCCTCTTCGGACCAATCCTCGGCTCCTGGACTGGGTTCGTCGTGTCGGCATACGTGCTCGCGGCGTCGGCGACCTACGCATACGTGTTCTCGGCGACGCGTTCGCGTCTCGCCGCCGCGTTCGCCGGGCTTGCCTACGGCCTCTCGGAAGCCATGATGGAGCGGGTCGCCCATATCAACATCGTCCATGCCATCGCCTGGCTGCCGGTGATCCTGCTGTCGGTCGACCGCCTTCGCGGGCCACATTCCCGGCGCTGGATCGCCATCGGCGCGTTCGCCGCCGGCTGCACCTTCCTGCTCGGACATCCCCAGATCGGGCTCTACTCCTGCGCCGCGGCAGCGGTGTACGCGCTGGTCGGTGGACTCGCCGAGCGAGAACGCCCCCGCTACTACGTCGCCGTCTCCGCGCTCTTCGTGCTCGGGGCGTTACTGAGCGCAGTGAAGCTCCTGCCTCAGTTCGACATCATGCAGCAGATGGCCCGGCAACAGATGAGCTTCGAACAGTTCGTCGGGCACGCCAATTCGCCCGCGCAGATGCTCTCGATGCTGTTCCCCGCCGTCGAGCATGAAGGCCGGGAAGCGCCGACCTACGTCGGCCTCGTCACGCTCGTACTGGCGACGCTCAGCGTCGCGCACGCACGCCGCAACTGGCGTGTCGCCTTCTGGCTTACCGTCGCCGTCGCCGCGTTCATGCTGGGCGCGGGCGACTCCACCCCGCTGGCCGGCTTCGTGTTCGAGATTCCGCTGTACGACAGGTTCAGGGTGGTCGGACGTCACCTCTTTCTGGCCTCATTCGGCAGCGCCGTGCTCGCAGGGACAGCCGTCGCAGCCCTCCAGCGGCGGGCCTTGCCACTCAAGGCGGTCCTGGGAGCGGTTGCGGTGGTTGGCACCGCAGTCGCCGCCGCAGGGATCTCTGTCGCAGTCGACCCCGCGCGGTACGGCCTGGTGGACAGCGGTCCCGTCGCGACGCACGCCGTCGTCGCGATCGTTGCCACGGCCGCGTGTCTTGCCTTCGCACTGCGCCCAGGGAGCCGAGCGTGGAGTGCCGTGCTCCTCGGCGTTCTGGTTGTCGATCTTGTCCTTGCCCTGCCTTACACCGTCCACCTCACAGGCCTTGAAGCCCCCGTCATGCCACAGAGCGGAGCGGAGCCGAGCGTCCACGTCACCCGTCTCAAGACCGGGCTTGCCCCCCTCGGCCAGCGCCTGCTGAGCCCCATGGGGGCGGGAGCCGACGAACTGGTTCCCGCCGGGTACGGTCGACTGTGGGCGATTCCACTTCTCGGTGGCTACAGCCAGCTCCTGCCCGCGCGCCTCTCCGCGCTGGCCACGATGGGGCCGAATGGCGCAGTAACCCCCGCAGTGTTTGATGACAATCCGACATTGGACCTGCTTGCCGTCAAGTACGTGGTCATGCAAGCGTCCGACCTCGGAAGTGCCGGCGATACGTTCGAGCGCCACGACGTCACGTGGGCCGTCGAGCCGCTTCGATTGCCGATCGGAGAGCCGGAATGCGGTCAGCAGCACCCACGATCAGCCTCCTACGCCTTGCCCGTGGGCACATCCACCGCCTCTGTGCACATCGCTCTGCACCTGGGCTGCAGCGAAGACGCTCGACAGGGACACCCGGTCGGGACGCTGAGGATTCTGTCGTCCGGGATGGCACCGCTCGAGCGTCCTCTCCGTGCCGGTGTAGAAGTGGCCGACCAGGGCCTGAGCGATCCGACCCTCGCCAGACGCGCCCGGCACTCACAAGCAGTCGCGTTCGATCCCGACACCGCGCCTCTGACCTATTACCTGCGCGTCGACTTGCCGCAGCCGATGCCGGATGCGCGCATCGAGATCGAGAGCAGTTCTTCCGGCTGGATCGAGATCGACCGCATCACGGTGGTCGACGCCGAGGGCGGGCAGTTCCCGCAGCGTATGCCGGCATTCGCCCTGGGCGATCCCCAGCGCTGGCTGAGCCTCCCTCCGTTCTTCACGTCCCAGGCGACCGATCGTTCGCATGACGAAACCGCCGCCGGGGAACGCCAGTATGCCCTCTTCGAAAACCGTCGCGCGCTGCCCCGCGCGTGGATCACCGAGGAGGTGATCCCGCTCTCCGAGGAGCGCCAGCTTCGGGCTGCGCACTACTCGTACCTCCCGGACGGTCAACGGTTCGATCCTGCTCGCCTGGCCATGGTCGAGGAAGGAACGCTGGAGCGAACTGCCTGGCGCGGCGGCTCCGCTTCCGCGCGTGTCACCGACATTCGGGATGGATTCTTCTCGATTGACGTGGAGACCCTCGACGGCGGCTTTCTCGTCCTGAGTGAAGGGTGGTATCCCAGTTGGCAGGCCCGACTGGATGGGCAACCGCTGCCGATTCAGCGGGTTGACGTGTCGCTCATGGGTGTCGTCGTCCCAGGCGGAAATCACATCGTCACGTTCGAATTCGTGTCTCGCCCGTTCCAGGCAGGTGCGGCCATCAGCCTTCTCACGCTGGTTGCCCTCGCATCCATGGCCTGGCGACGAACCCGGCAGGCGCCCCCGCCTGAACACGGAACCCGCTCGTGAATACGACTACAATCGGGTGATGCGGCGTTTGCGCAACGCGGTGATCGCTGCGGCGCTCGTCTCCGCGAGCAGCCTCGGGGCCGGGTACGCCCAGTCCCTGAACCGACCGCTCGTTATCGTCGCAGAATTCGACGGCATCATTCACCCGATCTCCGCCGAATACCTGACCCAGACAATCGACGAGGCGGACGCGTCCAGCGCCGATGTCGTCGTGTTCATCCTGCGCACACCAGGCGGCCTGCTCGACTCGACGCGCACCATCGTCTCGCGGATGATTGCCTCGCGCGCGCCGGTGGTGGTGCTCGTGGGGCCGTCGGGCTCCCGCGCAGCATCGGCGGGCTTCGTGATCGCGCTGGCGGCCGACGTCACGGTGATGGCGCCGGGGACCCACATGGGCGCGGCGCACCCGGTGTCCGGCACGGGCGAATCCGTCGACGACACGATGGCCGAGAAGGCCGCCTCGGACACAGCCGCGTATGTGCGATCGCTGGCAGCCGCGCGTGGGCGAAGCGAGGTATTGGCGGAAGAGGCGGTCCTGGAGAGCCGGGCGTTCACCGACGGCGAAGCCCTTGCCGCCGAGCCTCCACTCATCGACTTCGTGGCACAGGATCTCGATGACGTGCTCCGTCAGCTCGATGGTCGCATGGTCACGCGCTTCGACGGGCAGACGAGCACGCTGCGAACGGCCAACGCCGAGGTGCGCCGCGTGAACATGACGCGCAGGCAGACGTTTCTGGGCGCGATCGCCCATCCCCAGATCGCCACGCTCCTGCTGACCCTTGGAATGCTCGGACTGACCATCGAACTGTGGAGTCCAGGGGTGATTCTCCCGGGAGTCGCAGGCGGAGTGTGTCTGCTGCTGGCGTTCTTCGCGTTTCAGATCCTGCCGGTCAGCGCCACCGGACTCCTGCTCATTCTGTTCGGCCTGATCCTGCTGTTCCTGGAGCTGACGGTCCCGAGCTTCGGCGTGCTGGGTATCGGCGGTACGATCAGCCTTGTCCTCGGAGCCACAATGCTCACGCGCGACACGATCCCTGGAATCGAGGTCGGCCTCGGCTTCATCGTGCCGATGGCACTCGGCTGCGCGGCCATCCTGCTGGGCCTGGGCCGGCTCGCGCTACGGTCGCAGCGACAGCGTTCAGTGGCAGGCGAGGCAGGCATGATCGGGGTCCACGGGTATGTCCGCGAACCGATCGAACTGGACGCCACCGGCTACATCGACGTCCATGGAGAAATCTGGCGCGCGCGGAGCGAGCGCCGTCTTGCGGCAGGACAGCCTGTCCGCGTCACCGCGGTCGACGGCCTGACGCTCGCGGTTGAGCCGTCCGGCACCCAGGCGCACGAAGGAGAACACTGATGGACCTGTCCCCGACGCTCTTGATGCTGCTCATCGTCGCCTTCTACCTGATCAGTTCGGTGCAGATCCTGGCCGAGTACGAGCGCGGCGTGATCTTCAGGCTCGGCAAGCTCCTGCCAACAACCAAAGGCCCCGGCGTGGTGCTGGTCTTCAGGCCGATCGATCGGATCGTCCGCATGAGTCTCAGGACGGTGGTGCTGGACGTCCCACCGCAGGACATCATCACGCGCGACAACGTGTCGGTGAAGGTGAATGCGGTCGTCTACTATCGCGTCATCGACCCGAGCCGCGCCGTCGTCGAGGTGGAAAACTACGACTACGCCACGTCGCAACTGGCGCAAACGACGCTGCGGAGCGTGCTCGGACAGGCGGAGATGGACGACCTGCTGGCGGAGCGGGACCGCCTCAACCAGCAGCTACAGACCATCCTGGACAAGCAGACGGATCCGTGGGGCATCAAGGTGTCGGCCGTGGAGGTCAAGCACGTCGATCTGCCGCAGGACATGCAGCGAGCCATGGCCCGACAGGCAGAGGCAGAACGCGAGAAACGAGCCAAGATCATCCATGCGGAAGGCGAACTGATCGCGTCGGAAAAACTCGCACAGGCGGCCGCGATCATCGACCGCGAACCGGCGGCCATCACGCTCCGTTATCTGCAAACACTGACCGAGATCGCCTCCGAGCAGAACTCCACGATCGTCTTCCCGCTCCCGATGGAGCTCATGCGCATGATGCGACCTGGCGAGAAACGGAGCTAGGAGCCGGCCCCGGGCCCGTGAATTGCGCCCCAGCGCGCGGCGCGCCACGGCTCCAGGCGGAAAAACACCAGCACGGTCATGACCTCGAGGCGGCCGATCCACATCTCCAGCGTCAGCACCACCTTGCTGATCGGGTGCAGGTCGGCGAAGCTTGCCATCGGGCCGACCGCGTTGAACCCCGGGCCGATGTTGCCGAGACACGCGATGCTCGCCGTGATACCGGTCAGCAGATCGGCGCCCAGCGCCACGACAATCGCGGCGCCAACGGCGAAGGTCAGCAGATAGAACAGCATGAACACCTGCACGGCCCTGAGGATCTGTTCGGGCACCACACGGTGCCCGAGTTTGACCGGCAGGATGCTGCGCGGATGCAACGTCCTTCTCAGCTCGCGGATCGTCAGGCGCGCCATCAACAGGTGCCGCACCACCTTCGGCCCACCCGCGGCCGACCCGGCACACCCCCCGACGAACATCAGCAGCAGCAGGACCATCTTCGACTGGTCACCCCAGAGCTGGAAATCAGTGCTGGCGTAGCCGGTCGTCGTCATGATGGACACGACCTGAAACGCAGCCTGCCGCAACGCATCAGCCGCGCCGATACCGGTCCGGAACAGAAAGACACACAGCACCACGATGGCGATCAGCGCCACGGCCCCGTAGGTGCGAAACTCTTCGTCCTGCGCGATCGCAACCCGGCTCCCGCGCACCGTGCGGTACTGCATCGCGAAGTTCGCGCCGGCGGCGAACATGAACACGGTGACGATCCAGTCGATGGCGACGCTGTCGTAGCCCGCGATCGACTGGGCGTTCGGCGAGAAGCCTCCTGCGGCCATCGTCGTGAGCGCATGGCAGACCGCGTCAAACAACGGCATGCCCGCGATCAGCAGCGCGATCGCCTCCGCCACGGTGAGTCCGATATAGAGCCGCCACAGCGCGATCGCCGTCTGTCGCAGTTGCGGCGTGAGTTTTTCGTTGGTCGGACCGGCGGCTTCGGCGAAGAACAGCTCGCGTCCACCGATGGCCAGCCGCGGCAGGACCGCCACGAACAACGCGATCACACCAATTCCGCCGAGCCACTGCGTCAGCGCGCGCCAGAAAAATACGCCGTGCCCGAACGCTCCGAAGTCCGTGAAGACCGTCGCGCCTGTCGTCGTGATACCGGACATCGACTCGAACAACGCGTCGATGACACCGAGGCCCGCCCACATGTATGGGATGGAACCCAGATTCGCGATCACCAGCCAAGTCGCCGCGACGATCGCCATGCCGTCGACGTGCCGCACCCGCTCCACGTCGCCGGAACCCGGCCCGCCCGCCCGACGCATCGCGGTACCAACCAATCCCGTGACCACGAACGCGACGAGGAACCCGACCGCGTCATCCCACTCGCGATAGAGTGCCGCAACGCCCGCCGGAGCCAGCAGGGCGGGGGCGAATAGCCGAACAAGCGTGCCGGTAATCTGGACGACAGTGGCCAGCCGCACGTCAGCTCTGGGATTTCACGTTGGCGAAGTACTTTCGCACCTGGTCGGCAGCTTCGTGCGTGGTGAACACGATCAACCGATCACCGGCCTGAATGCGGTCGGCCCCTCGGGGAATCACGACGTGGGTCCCTCGCACGATCGCCCCCACGATGCTGTTGAGCGGCGGGGCCAGGTCGCGCAGGGAACGCGAGACGTATCCCTCCGGGATGTCGAGTTCGAGAATCCGGCCCGCCCCCTGCTCCACCACCGCCAGCAGGCGCGTCGTGCTGCCCTGGATCTGGTGCAGCACGGAGGCCACGGCCGCGCCGCGCGCGGAGACAGCCACGTCGATACCGACGTGCTCGAACAATCGCAAGTTCGCTCGTTTGCTGACCCTGGTGATGATGCGCCGAACCCCAAGCTGCCGCCCGAGCAGCGACGCGAACAGGTTGCGCTCGTCGTTGTCGATGACCGACACGAGGACGTCACTCCGACCGACATCCTCCGACTCAAGTAGTTCGAGATCCGTACCGTCGCCGTTGAGGATCAGCGTGCGACGGAGACGGCCGGCCAGCGCCTCCCCTCTGCCTGGGTCCGACTCGATGACCGTGACATCGGTCGCGTCAGCAGCCTCGAGCAATGTCGCAATCCGCAGGCCAACCGCACCACCGCCGATGATCGTCACGCGCTGCCGACGTGCTCCGGCCGCCACCGTGACGCGCTCGGTCACATCGCGGAGCGCCTCCGGGGTTCCGATCACGACGATCCGATCGTCGAACGCCAGGGTGCTCTCACCGCGGGGGATAAACACAGCGTCACCGCGCCGCACCGCCACGATGAGGGAGCCGTGCGGGAGATGTAGCTCCGCGATGCTGCGACCGGGCAGTTCCGACTCCGGATCGAGGCGGTACTCGACCATCTGGATCGCACCATCGACGAATGTCTCGGCGTCGAGCGCACCCGGCACGCGGATGATTCGCTCGATGTCCGATGCGAGTTGCGCCTCCGGCCAGACCACACGATCGATGCCGAACTGGTCCAGCCCCTTGTCGTCGTGGAGCCCCAGAAACTCTTCACGCGACACGAAGCAGAACGTGCGAGGCTTGCCAAGCCTGCTCGCAATGGCGCACGCGACGATGTTGACCTCGTCAAGGCCGGTGCACGCAACCAGCACGTCTGCCTGTGCCACGCCCGCGCGCTCCAGCACACCGGGGCTCGTCGCCCGCCCGCGCACAAACTGCACATCCAGAGCTTCGAAGCGCTCCGCCACGTCGGCCGCGCGATCGATGACAGAGACTTCGTGTTCGATCGACAGCGCCTGCGAGATCGCGAACCCGATCTCGCCGCCCCCCACGATGGTGATCCGCATATCAGCCTGATGTTATCCGACCGGCGGCCGCCCTCAACGGGCCACCCGCAGCAGTTCGTCGGCGGCAACGAGAATCGTCCACCGGAGGCGTTGGGGGTAGTCCAGTTCGCGAGACAGGAACTCCCGAACCATCGCCGCCGCCTCCGGCGACCGGTGGCCGCGCAGCAGCGCGTGGGTCCAGTCCGTCGGGAAAAAGATGTCGCCCGTGCGCTGGATCTCACGCAGCAGATCGAGCGCCGGCCCGATGAACTGCCGCGCGTGGCGCTCACGCAGTGGATGGTTCAGGCAGGCCAGCGACTCGATGACCCACGGTTCTCGAGACCGATGTTCCGGCAGGGCAAGTCGGCTGAACGCCTGCTCACGCACCGCCGGGTCCGCCGAGAGCGCCGGCATCACGAACGCGAACCTCGCCCGCCGGTCGGGATTCCCGATGCGATCGAGCTGGGTCTGCAGGATGTCCTCCCAGGCCGGCACCTCGCGAACCGCCAGCGCCAGCGCCAGCGCGATCTCGTCTGTCTCACCGAGCGGCAACCCTTCGATCCGTTCGTCGCGCCGCCACACCCTCCCGATCAACGCCAGGCTGGGTGTCGTGAGCGCGGCGTCCCTGAAGGCCTCGAACCAGGCTGCCTTCTCGCTGCGGGTCGACGCGCGGCCAACCCCTGCCCAGAGCATGCTCTCGAACGCCGGGGCGCGCCGGCCCCGCTCATCTGGATCCAGGTGTGCCCAGAACGCCCGGACCGCATACACCAGCACCTGCTGGATGTTCTGCTCGTCGGTCTCGGTGGCAAGAGCACGCACGGCCGCATCGAGGAAGGCGCCGGCCCCGATGTGCGACTCCATGACGTTGTCCCATAACGTCACCCACGCGCTGCCTCTGGTCAGCGGATCGGCGATGGCTTCGATGCTGCCCAGCAGGTAATCCCGGCTCATCCCGTCCAGGCGGAAGAAACCGTAGCCGAGCCCTGCACCGTTCGGCAGCACGAACAGCGGCTCCGGCATGCCCTCGGCCTCCGCAACGACTACGGACGCCGCGGCGACATCCACCTGGATATGCCGCACGCCAGACTCGTAGCCGAGCGCGACTCGCAACCGCTGTGGCCACACCAGCCCACGCTGCCACGGGTCGGTCGCCGTCAGACGCAGGCGTGATACCAGGCCACCCTCGACACTCAGCCCGGTCGTAAACTCTGGTCGACCGCGCTCCTCCACCCACGTTCGGCTCCAGGCGGTCAGGTCTTCGGGTGTACGCGCGTCGAGCAGGCGAACGAGATCTCCCCACGTCGCGTTGCCAAACCTGTGCGTCTGCAGGTACGCACGCAGTCCCTCGCGGAACCCGGCTTCGCCGACGATCAGTTCGAGCTGGCGCATCGCGATCGGCGCCTTCTGATAGATGATCGGGCCGTAGAGTTGCCCGGCCTCGTCAAGGTTTGACAGCGGCTGCCTGATGGGATTCGCTCCCGCCGTACGATCGACCTGATAGGCGGCCGGATAGTGCGACAGCAGGAAGCGCAGGTCGTGATCGACCTCTGGAAACGAGGGGTTGACGATCTTCGCCGCCATCACGTTCGCGAAGACCTCTTTCATCCAGACGTCATCGAACCACCGCATCGTCACGAGGTCGCCGAACCACATGTGCGCTGTCTCGTGCGCGATCAGACTCGCGCGCCCCAGCATCTGATGCTGTGTCGCAGACTCCTCCAGCAGCAGCCGCTCGGCGTTGTAGAAGATGGCCCCGGGGTGCTCCATCCCGCCGAACTGAAACGACGGGACCGCCACGACATCGAACTTGCCGAACGGATACGGAACGGCGGTGTACTCCTCGAGCCAGGCGAGCGCTGACGCGTGCAGGTCGACGATCGCGTCGCGGTTGCGCTCCACCATGGCCGCGGCGGTCTCGCGATGGAACATCCTGAACTCGCGCCCGTCCCGCTCGGCCGTTTCCACGGAAAATTCGCCGGCCGCGAACGCGAACAGATAGGTCGAGATCGGCTGGGTCTCCTCGAACCGGATGCGCGTCCGTTGCGCGTCCGACTCGGTCGCGGCCTCCGCGCCGTTGGCCACGGCTTTCCAGCCAGCCGGCACGTCGAGAGACAGGCTGTAGCGGGCCTTCAGATCGGGTTGATCGAAGCAGGGGAACCCGTGATGGGCGCTCGCGGGGACGAACAGCGTGTACAGAAACCCCTGTTCGCGGGTGAACGGGTCGTCCCCCGCCACGAACTCGATCGTGACGTCGTTCTGTCCAGCCCTGGTCGCGTGCGCCGGAACTATTAGGTGTCCGTCGCTGAGCGACACCGGCAGCTCGATTCCGCCGCTGCGCACACTGCGGACACGTTCGGCAGGCTCGGCAATGTCGATCACGACCCGATGGGGAGCTTCCAGGACGAAGCGCAGAGTCACACGTCCGTGGATAGGCTCATCCGGAGCCTCGGGCACAACGAACGTCAGCTCGTACCTGAGCGACCCGATAATGCTGGACCGCTCGCGCGCCAGCGCCTCGGACACGCCACGACCCGGCACATCGGGGCCCGACTGGCTTGCCAGTGCGGCGGCCAACAGCACACTCAGCATGCCGTGAAGATACCAGAGACAAGCGCCGATAGACTGCGAGCATGCGAAGAACCGTTCCGAACTGTGTGCAGTCCCTGGCGCTGATCCTCGCCGCGGTCTGTACCATGGTCGTCGTCAGCCCCACGGCGCAGGAACCGGCGATTGTCAGCGGTCGCGTGGAGATCGGCATTCCCGTCACCTCGCGGCGCCCGTCCGCCGCGTACCCGTCACGAGCGGTCCCCGCACCGACACTCGCCCCGGAATCGGAACGTCGTCATGTCGTCGTGTACCTCCGCGACGCTCCGCCCCAGGCTGCGCCGCCGATGCAGGTGGCAATCCGGCAGGAGCACGAGCGCTTCTTGCCACGAGTGGTCGCCGTCACGGTCGGATCCGACGTCGAGTTTCCCAACGACGACCCCATCTATCACAACGTGTTTTCCCTCTCGCGCGTCAACACCTTCAACCTGGGACGGTATCCGCGTGGCCAGACGCGCAGCGTCCGGTTCGACGAGCCTGGCATCGTGAAGGTGTTCTGCGACATTCATTCGCACACATAGGTGATCACTTAAGCCGGCTCCGCCAGGGTCAGGCCGGCGCGTAGCCGGCCGGTGAGGCGGTC
>JAQBVV010000001.1 GCA_027622905.1 Acidobacteriota bacterium | reverse complement strand
CGTCGTCACCTCCTCAGCCGGCGACTCGGCCGTCGTCCACGCGTCAGGCACCGCCACACCGATATCCGGCTGCTCCACTGCCGGCGCTGTCGCCCCCATCGACGCGCACCCGACCGCACCCAGCCAGAGCGCGAGTACGACGGCGGCGCTCGTTGTTCGATAGACGGCTGTCATCGGAGCACCGTCGCCGACTGACGGGACGGAGCCGTCATCCCCGATACGCCGAACAGCACGAGCGCATCCAGCAATTCGTCGGCATCACAAGGTTGACGGGCTCCGAACATCTCGCTCATCCCGCTCCACGTCATCGTGTTGATCAGCGCGCCCATCAAGAACAGGATGCGCCACGCCACTTCGTCGGCTTCCAGGTGTGGAAGCGCCCGCCGAAACGCCGGGACGAAGCGCGCGATCACCTCGTCGAACTGGGCCTTCATGATCGACCGCACCCGTTCGTGGGGCACGCTGAGAAGCCGCCCGATCAGCTGGAGAAAATTGGTTCCCTGCTCATCCCATTCGCACCGTCGCTGAAAGACAGGTGCCAGAAGGGCGTACACGAGTCCTTCGACATTCGGCCCTGGCGTAGGTTCGGCTTCCAGTTCTGCCAGCAACGCCAGGCGTGCCTGGTTCACCGGTCCGAACCGTCGCTCCAACACCGAAGCGAGCAGCGCCTCCTTGGATCCGAAGTGGTAGTTGACGGACGCGAGGTTGACTCCCGCCTTTGTCGTGATATCGCGTAGCGACGCTGCGGCGAAACCATGCTCCGCAAACGAGGACTCGGCGGCATCGAGGATCTTCACGCTGGTGGCGTGACCCATAAAGAAGCCCCTCCAGGCTAGCTCGAACGTTCGTTTTAATCATACGTTCGTACCGTTCCGGACAACGAGCTGAGCTTCTAGGTAATGGCGGGCGATCTCATGCTGCGATTCGAGCGGGAGGTCGATCCCTCGTGCGGTTTCGCGAGACTCACACGACCGCGACCTTGACGTTGTGGATCGGGGGCAGCGAGTCAAACAGGCAGTCCCACTGTTCGCCGCCTTCCCGGCCAATCCACAGTTGCCCCGTCGTCGTGCCGAAGTAGAGTGCCGGCGTCGTCAGCCGGTCGATATCCATCGCGTCTCGAAGGATCGTGAAGTAGCTCTGCTTCTTCGGGAGACCACGTGCGAGCCGCCGCCACGAGTCGCCGCCATTCTCGCTGCGCCACACCGCAGGCGCGCTGCCGGGACAGGAGCGCGTGGCCGGCTCCAGCGGCACCACGTAGACGGTGTCGGCGTCGTGCGGGTGCACGACGATCGGGAACCCGAAGTCGGAAGGCAAACCTTTGGCGATCGATCGCCACGAACGTCCGTGATCGTCGCTGCGCAGCACGCCGATGTCGGGCCGCGGTCCGCCTGGCCCGGTCCAGTCCGCCCACCCGCCATGGTTCTGCATGTAGAGCCGGCCTGGTGCGTCGTCGTGTCGCGCGATCTTGTGCACGCACTGGCCGAACTCAGGGTACGGGTCGGGTGCAAAGCCGGCGCCGACGCCCGTGTTGGACGCCGTGAACGTGTCGCCACCGTCCTCGCTCAGGTAGTGGCCGCCGGTCGAGATGCCCAGGTGCATTCGGGTTCCGTCGCGAATGATCGTGTGCATGCAGAGCCCACCGTTGCCCGGGCTCCACTTACGGGCATGTTTGTGATTACTGATGCCCGGCACCATCTCCCACGAATCTCCGCCGTCGCGGCTCCTGAACAGGGACGCGGGCTCCACGCCGCACCACAGCTCTCTCCTGCCGCTGCCACTTTCGAGCGACCAGATGTTGGCCAGCGCGCGCCCGTCCCCTTTGGGAAACGCCGGTGCCGACTTCGTCTCCTTGAAGCTCTTGCCCATGTCGGTCGAGCGCAGCACCTTCATCCCGAAGAACGGATTGCAGCTCGACGCATACAGCCGCGGAGTGCCGCGCGTGTCGATGAGCGTCGAGTAGACGGGGACACCAGGACCGAATGGACCGCGCAACGTGAAACGGCGCCGCGGCTTCGCCGCGTCCGCGACAAAGACGCCCTTCTTCGTGCCAATCGTGAGTACGACTCGATCCGCCATCGTCAGCCTCCCGATACCGCCGGCAGGATCGTGACGACATCCCCCGTCCTGAGTGTTGTGTCGACCCCGCCGAGGTCGCGCGTGTTGTCCGAGTTCACGAACACGTTCAGGTGCTGGCGTACAGCGCCCGTTTCGTCACACACGTTGCGATACAACGAGCACTGATGCCGCTCGAGCACATCGAGTGCGGCGCGCACCGTGTGCGCGGAGATCGAGAGCTCCGCAGCACCCCCGCAGTACGTGCGCAGCGGACCCGGGACGTAAACGGTAACGGTGGGTGCCGGTGCCATGGTGTGCAGCGAATCCTATCGCCGGCGGCCCGGACGACGCAACAGCGCGAGTGCCCCCGCACCGCGCACTGCGCAGGTCAGGCATCAGGCGAACACCAACAGCCCGAAACGCTCAGGCGCGTGGAAGTTCAGCTCCCCGCCAATCGGCGACCATGCTGCCCAGTGGGGATGCGACGTCTCGTCTCCGCACTTGTAGAAATTGCCGGTCCACCGATCGCCTGGCGCTGGTCGCCCGTGGCCGACGACGTCCGCGATCAGCGACCACGGGATCATGTACTGAACGCTCCAGTCCACGGGACGGGTGATCTCAGGGTCGATGCGCTCCGGCAACGCATGGACACGGGAAATGCGTGTGTCCCACTCCGGTTCGAGCGGGCGGGCGCGCCGGAAACCCTCCGGCGTTCTGGTCCAGTCCTCGATGAACGACGCCAGCAGCGAGCCGCCCGCGTTCATTTCGAAGTTCAGATAGCCACCGGTTCCGCCGGGCCGCACGAAGAACTCCGCGCACGAATCCTTGTACACAGGCGCCTGAAACCCGACGTGCGCCACACGCACGTAGCGATCCGCCACGCTGAAGTGCACGTGCAGGCCCTCGTCGCTGTGCAGCACTTTCACGTCGGTGCGTGGGCGGTGCAGCGAACTGCGCGGATGAAAGTGGGCGAGGGGCGCTGGCGTCACCGCGCGCCAATCCGGCGAACTCCAGAGGCTCTCCGGCACAGGCGGACGCGCGGCACGGGCGATCGTGTAGCTGGCACTAGCAGCCATGGGGTCGCTACGACGACCACTCGCGTGCAATGGCACGGGCCACGCGGATGCCGTCGAGTGCGGCGCTGACGATTCCACCCGCGTAGCCGGCGCCTTCTCCGCACGGATAGAGGCCGGCCAGATCCGGACTCTCGAGCGATTCCGGATCGCGTGGCACGCGCACGGGGCAACTGGTCCGTGACTCGACACCGACGAGCACGGCCTCTGCGCTGGCGAACCCGCGCATCTTCCTGCCGAAGGCCGTCAAGCCTTCGCGCAGGCGTGCCGCGATGGGCAGTCCTGTCGAGTCGAGCACGTCCGCGAGGTTCCCGGCCGTCAGACCGGGCACGTAGCTGGAGCGCGGAACGTCGGCGGATGAGCGGCCGGCGAGAAAGTCGGTGAGGCGCGTGGCCGGCGCCCGCAGCGCCCCGCCTCCAGCTTCGAATCCGCGGCGCTCGATCGCGCGCTGCAAGCGAAGGCCCGCCAGCGGTCCGTCGAAGCCAGCCGTCTTGGCGTCGTCGACCTCGATCGAGACCACCATCCCTGAGTTGGCGAATCGCGAATCGCGTCGCGACAGGCTCATGCCATTGACCACAAGCCCATCCGCCTCGGTCGCCGCCGGTACGATCCACCCACCAGGGCACATGCAGAAGGAGAACACGCCACGATCCTCCACGGTATGCGCGAGCTTGTAGCTCGCCGCGTGGAGCCTGGGATGTCCCGCGTAGCGTCCGTATTGAATCTCGTTGATGAGGGGTTGCGGGTGCTCGATCCGAACGCCCAGCGCAAATGACTTGGGTTCGAGCCCGACGCCCGCGGCAGCGAGGAGATCGAACACGTCGGAGGCGGAATGACCGGTCGCCACGACCACGGCGTCGCCTCCGATGACCCGTCCTCCCGCAGTCATCGCGCCGCGGACGCGGCGTGGCGGATCGACGTCCAGGCCAGTCACCCTTGTCTCGAAACGAAACTCGACGCCCACCGACTCGAGTCGCTCGCGCAACGCCGAGACGACCTTGGGCAGTCGATTCGAACCGATGTGCGGTCTGGCATCAACGAGGATGTCGGCCGGGGCACCATGTTCGACGAGCACCTCCAGCACGTCCCGGACATCGCCGCGTTTGTGGGACCGCGTGTACAGCTTGCCGTCGCTGTAGGTCCCCGCGCCGCCCTCGCCGAAGCAGTAGTTGCTGTCAGCGTCGACGGCGCCCTCCTGATTCAATCGTCTGAGATCGAGCCGACGCGGCTGCACCTGACGTCCACGATCGACGACGACCGACGGAATGCCGTGCCTGGCAAGTTCATAGCTGCAGAACAGTCCGGCCGGGCCGTCGCCGATGACGACCACGCGTCGATCTCCAGACACGGTCTTGGGGGGTGGTCCAACCGGCTTGTGCGTCTCGGTGGCGCCGACGGCAACGACGAGATGAAACTTCATGCTGCCCCTACGCGCGTCGAGCGACCGTCTCCGCACCGTCCACTCGGGTACGTCGGTTCCGCTCCGCCCCAGTGCTCGGGCGACGAGACGGCCCAGTACCTCGGGGTTGTCGACGTCGTCGAGACCGACCTCGATCGAGATTTCTTCGCTCACGGGTTCGTGACCCTCGCGCCAGTTACCGGCCTCCGACACAGACCGGAATGTCCGACGGCCAGCTACCGACCTTTCCGGCCCACTCGAACGACGATGTCGTACTCGGACTTGGTGACGGGCTGCACCGAAAGTCGGCTGCCCTTCTGCGTGACCTTCATCTCTTCCAGGCCTGGCGTGTGCTTCAGCGTTTCCAGCGCGATGGTGTCTGTGAACGCCTCCACGAACGCGATGTCCACCATGTACCAGATCGGCTTCTTCTTGTCGGTGGCCTCATCGAAGTACTTGTGGCCCTTCTTCCAGGCGAACTGGTCCGGGTAGCCGGCACGGGAAATCCTGGCGAGGCCCGTCACGCCGGACGGCGTGGCGTTGGACGCGTAGAACAGCACGGGGTCGCCAACCTGCATCTCGTCGCGCATGAAGTTTCGCGCCTGGTAGTTGCGCACGCCTTCCCAGCTCGTCTCGCCGTCGCGCTTGAGATCAAGGATCGTGTACGCGGCAGGCTCGCACTTCATCAACCAGTACTTTTTCGCCATGGGCACAGGATACAACGCACCAGCAGTCGTTACGGGCCTGGCGAGGTGAGCCAAGAATCGCGAAACTGCCGCTGGTCGGCCGTCAGCGTCTGGCCCGCATCCTCGGCCCGCACGATCTCGATCTCCGGTCGCTCGGTCAGTCGGAGGATCCCGGTGACGCGTTGTCCGCGGCGCTCGAACACGATCGACACCTCGTCTCCGGGAGCACGTCCGTCGATCGCCTGTCCGAAGTCGGCAGCGCGTGTGACGCCCTGCCCGGCCACCTCCAGAATCAGATCGTCCCGCTCGAGGCCTGCCAGAAACGCCGGTGAGTTGAACGGCACGGGATCCGCCACCCGCGCTCCACCCTGCGCGTCCTGGAGCCGGATGAGTCCGGCGAATGCGCGCCCCGGGGACACCCGTCGAAGCAGGAGCCCCGCACGGGCGAGCAGCGGCTCGTAATCCACCACCTCGTGGCCCTGGATGTACCTCGCGAAGAAGTCGTCGGCGAAACCCGCGTCGCCGGAGACGGCAGCCAATGTGCGCTGCAGGTCGGCCATCGTGTACGGTCGGTCAACATAGCCGGGCGCCCTGCCACCAGGCTTGCCATGCGCTTCCCAGAGCGCGCGCATGTAATCGTCGAGCGTGATCCGGCCGTCGGTCCGATCGCGAAGCGTGAGATCCAGGCCGAGCCCGATCGCAGCGCCCCACGTGTAATACGAGATGAACGTGTTGTCGATGCTGGTCCGATCGATCGGCGCGGCCGCGTCGACAAACGGCGCAAAACGGCTCATCTCCTCGGCGCTCCGCACGTCGCGCCCTGGACTCATCCGGACGCGATTGATGTTCGCCGCCAGCCCGGCCAGATAGTCGCCCGTGTCGCGCAGGCCGGCGCGATGGATGATGAGCGGCCCGTAGTAGCTGGTAAACCCTTCGGCCAGCCACAGTTCGCCGGACATGTTGGCCCGTTCGAAGTCGAACGGCTCGAGCGAACGTGGTCGAATGCGCTCCACGTTCCACGCATGGAAGAACTCGTGCGCCGCCGTGTCGAGCAGACCTTCCCGGTTGGTGCGGATCGAGCTGGCGCTCGTCAGAATCGTGCTGTTCCGATGTTCCATGCCGTCGCCGTTGGCCCAGGGCAGGTAATCGGCAATGAAGGTGTAGGTGTTGCCGTCGAACGACGGATACTCGCCGAACACGTGCCGCGCTTCATGGACGATCCGTTCCACGTCCGCGGCGAAGCCGTCGAGGTCGGCGTCCGTGCCTGCATGGTGCACGACAAGGCGGACGACCGGCGATGCGGGTGCGTCCTCCATCGTGAACGTCCGCAGGCTGAAGTCACTGAACTCGGTCGGGCTGTCCATGAGGTACTGCAGATTCGGCGCCGTGAACGTCCCTGCCTCGTCGCCGGGCAGAAGCTGCGTCCCCACGCGCCAGTCGGCGCCGCCGGGGGCCACGAACTGAATCGTGACCGGCCGGTCGTCGAACCCACGGGCCCACATGAGCGCCGCCGGCATGTTGATGTGGGCGTGCGTACTGTCGATCGCGAGATACGTACCGTCGATGCGATCCCCGAAGATCCGGTACGTCACCCACACCGTACCGGCATGTCCATTCACGATCCAGGCGTACGGATCTGGTCGCGTGACCGTCAATGGATCACCCCCGGCGTCGGTGACGCGAACGTCGAACACGTTCTTGGCAAATTCGTGAAGGGCGTAACGACCGGGTGACGATCGGCTCATCCGCAGCTCCAGCGGACCGGCGGGAACGTCGGGAAACAGGATTGCCACTTCCATCAGGCGGTGTTCGGGAGCGCTGAACGACAGCCGGTACTGCACGGGTGTCGGAGTCAGCGCCTGCGCCGACGCGAGGGCCGGCATGGCCAGGAACCACAGGAGCGCGATCAGCGGGCGAACGCCATGCGTCAGGGACGCGCGGGTCGGGAAGGGGCCTTCCACGCAGCGGGTTGTCATTGCGAGGATACGATACTCAAACCAGGCCCCGGCGCCCAGCCACCGGGACGTCCGTCAGGGTGCGACGATCGGCAATGGCCGGCCGCGCTGGTAGCGCTGGATCGTGCGCAGCACGACATCGGCCATCATCTCGATGAAACGCTCGTCGTCGTTGACCGCCTCGGCGCGTGCCATCGGGAGGCCCAGCTCGCGGCACACGCCGGCAGCTTCGTGGTCCAGGTCGTAGAGCACCTCGATGTGGTCGCACACGAAGCCGATGGGGCAGACCACGACAGCGCGCAGGCCAGCCTCGTGTTCACGCCGCAGGTAGTCACAGATATCAGGTTCGAGCCAGGGGTCGCCGGGGCGGCCGCTTCGACTTTGGTACACCAGCGCCCAGTCGCTGATGGCAGCCTGCTGCGACACCAGCGCGGCTGATTCCAGAAGCTGTTCTCGATAGCGCGACGATTCGGACATCGTCATCGGAATACTGTGTGCCGTGAAGACCAGCCGCGTGGCGCCGTGCACGTGTGCCGGAAGCGTGGCGAGCGCCTCTCGAACGTGCACGGCGTTGGCCTCGATGAAGAGTGGATGATCGAACCAGCTGTTGACGAACGTGACGTCGATGTCGCCGCCCGTGCTGTCGCGCAGTACACCGCGCGCGTCCCGCACGTTCTCGCGGTACTGCTGGCAACTTGAATAGCTGTGGTGCGCAGCCGTGATGAAACCGATGGCATGCCGAGCACCGTCCGCGTACATCTCCGCGAGCGTGTCGGCCAGCAGCGGATTCCAGTTACGCATCCCGACGTAGACCGGCAGCGGATAGTCGGCTGCGGCCAACCGCTGCCTGAGGCCCTCGCCCTGGCGCTTCGTCAGTTCGGTGAGCGGGGACACACCACCGAACAGTTCGTAGTGATGCGCCACCTCCTCGATTCGCTCCGGCGTGACTCGCCGCCCTCGAAGCACGCGCTCAAGAAACGGACGGATGTCACCAGGACCTTGCGGTCCGCCGAACGACACGAGCAGGACGGAATCGAACATGGGACAGGACGCTCGGTGATCCAGGCGGCCGTGCCTTCGGCGGCCACCTGAGGCGGCGGACGCCGGTCTGGCTGCGAGCGACGCTGTATCTTGTCACGCCTGCGGGCGAGCGGCGACCAGCGGGGCTGGATGTTCTCCGCCTGCCGGCCGCAGGCGCCAGCCGAAGGCCCCCCTCATACCGGCGCCCGATGGCTCTTGAGGAGGCGGAAGGTGCCTTCCGCCGCCGCCTCCCACGCGTCCGCGCCGGCGCCCTCGGCCAGCGAGAGGAGCGTCGCCAGCGCCTGTCGCCGGTCACGCGTGCCAGCGAACACATCGGCCGCGCTGCCGTTGTCGTTGGTACGACGGACGCCCCACGTCAGACCGGTGGGGTTCAGGAAGAAGTCGCCTGAGGGCAGGCGCGCAGTGAACGTGTCGCGGCGAATCGGCATGGCGGAGAGCGTGGCACAGGAACCACCGCCCGGGCTGTTCACAAGAGCACAGTCTGGATTGGCGCGTGCGATGATTGAGGCCCATGGCGAAGACGACGCGACGCAGCCCCACACGAGCAGAACGGCCGCCCGCCTTCGATCTTCGCCACTTCCTCGACTCTGCCGGTGTCGCACGCCACATCACCACGTACGCCCGGTCAGCTCCGGTCTTCTCCCAGGGAGATCCTGCCAGCGACGTGTTCTACCTCCAGCGCGGCAGCATCAAGCTGTCGGTGCTCTCGCCCAGGGGCAAGGAGGCGATCGTGGCGGTTCTCGGGGAGGGTGACTTTTTCGGGGAGGGGTGTCTCGCGGGGCAGCCTCGCCGGATGGCCACCGCCTCGGCACTCGCCGCAAGCACGGTGCTGGTGGTCGAGAAGCCGGAAATGCTGGAGAAACTGCGCACCCAACCCGATCTCGCTGAGTGCTTCCTGGCGCACATGCTGTCGCGGAACATCAGGATCGAGGAGGACTTGATCGACCAGCTCTTCAACTCAAGCGAGAAGCGACTTGCGCGGACGCTGTTGCTGCTGGCGCGATACGGCAAGGGCGGCTATCCGCAGAGACTGCCGAAACTGTCGCAGGAGACGCTGGCCGAGATGGTGGGCACCACCCGCTCGCGCGTCAACGTCTTCATGAACAAGTTTCGCGACCTCGGCTTCATCGACTACAACGGCATCATCACGGTCAACAGCTCGCTGCTGACCGTCGTCCTGCACGATTCGTAGGCGGGTGGGCCGCCTGACCCCGGCCTCAGATCTCGGTTGGGTCGGGCGGGTCGGGCATCTTCGCCACCAGACCCGCGGCCACTTCGAGCTGCGCTGTCATGATCAGCTTCTGGGAGGTGCCAACCATCGGAACGCAACCGCGCATCAACTGCTTGGCGCGGAGTCCCGATACGACGGCGAATTCATAGGCACTGATGGCCGGCGGTCGTTTAACCATGGATGGTCGTCAGTGTAGTTGCCCGGCAGGCGACGGCGCTGTACACAAGTGCACAGTCCTCACGCAACCATCCAGCCACGTCCCGCAAGCGACTCGCCGCGTCCCTCAATGCGACGGGCCAGACGAATCGGCTTTGAGCTCGGCCAGCCAGCGTTCGCTGACAAACCCCAGATCGGGGCGACTGCCGAGAATCAGAGCCCTGACAGCAAAGGCGCCGACCACCGCGAGCACGCTGAGCCCAAGCACGATCAACACAGTGTGAACCTCGTGCTGAGCGTAGTTGTCGGCAGGACACCGCGTCTGTACCGTTCTGCACAAGTCTGGCGTTGACGCGCCGTCGGGTGTGCAAAACGGTACAGACGCCACGCCTCTCCGGCCTCACGATGAGACATGACTACGGTTGCCTGTCCGCTGTGTCGCTGGGCGGCGCCTGCCCTTCCAGACGCCACGCGTTGGGCTGGAGGCGTGCAGAGCCGCTCTACGTGCGACGCCCGACCCACTCGTCTGCCGGCAACGGCGCCGACATACGCCGGCTGCGTGGAAGGGCACCAGTGACGGTCGAGAATCCGCCGGCGCCACCGCCCCCCCGTGTGACGACGGGGCAAACGCTGATCCCTGGCGCCTACGAGCGGCGCCCGCTCAGGCCTCGACCCACCGGTGCGATGAGCGGACCCGCATTCGGCTCGCCAGACATGCCGGGTGCATCCCAGTCGATGAGCACCGCGATGATCGCCGATCGCCGGAAAGAAGGCGGCGGCTAGAGCGTTTTTCGATTCGGTGGCGACCGAAAAACGCGAGAAAGCGCTTTTCGAAAGGTCCGGCCCCAGCGAGAAGCCCCAGACCGAAACGAAAAGCGCTCGAGATGCGCTACTTGATGAACAACATCTCCTGGTAGGTGGGCAGCGGCCAGAGGTCGTCGGCGCCGACGCCCTCCAGCGCGTCGGCGAACTCGCGCACCGTGTTCATCGCCGGCAACACGATCTCTCCGCAGTGCCGGGCCTCCTCCGCCAGGTCGCCGTCCCCGCTGGCGTCCGCTGTCCGCTCGAGAACGCCCAGGCTGTCCTGCAGTGACTTCACCAGTGTCGTGACCGTGTCGAGCGTGTCGGTGTCGAACTCGTAGCCGATCAGCTTCAGGTTGGCGCAGGTCGAGGCGAGCTCGTTCTGATAGCGAATCGCGGCTGGAAAGATCATGGTTCTGGCGATCTCGGCGGTCAGCTTCGCTTCGACGATGATCGTCTTGCAGTACTGCTCCAGGTACGTTTCAAGGCGACTGTCCAGCTCGCGTTCCGACAGGACGCCGTACTTCTTGAACAGCGCGCCCACCTCCGGCTTCCCGAGATAGGGCAGGGCCTCCGGCGAGGTCTTCAGGTTCAACAAGCCCCGCGCAGCCGCTTCATCGTGCCACTCGGGCGAGTATCCGTCGCCGTTGAAGATGACGGGCGACGCCTCGTTGATGATCTCGGTCAGCAGGCTCTGGATCGCGCCGTGCAGCGCACCGGCGTTTCCGCTGGTCGCCTCTTCGAGCCTGGTCGCACAGTAGTCGATCGATTCGGCCACGATCGTGTTCATCGCCACCAGCGGTCCGGCGATGGACTGGCCCGCGCCCACGGCCCGGAACTCGAACCGATTGCCGGTGAAGGCGAACGGACTGGTGCGGTTGCGGTCGCCGGCATCCTTTGGCAGCGGGGGCAGCACGTCGACGCCCACGGTCAGCGTGCTTCGTTCGATCGAGGAACTCGCGCCGCCAGCCTTGATCTGCTCGAAGACATCGGTGAGCTGGTCGCCGAGAAAGACGGACATGATCGCCGGCGGCGCTTCGTTGGCCCCCAGGCGATGGTCGTTGCCCGCCGACGCCACGACGGCGCGCAACAGGCCTTGATGCCGATGGACCGCGCGGATCACCGCCGCACAGAACACGAGGAACTGGGCATTGGCATGCGGCGTATCACCCGGGTCGAGGAGGTTGCCCTGCGATCGGCTCCCCATCGACCAGTTGACGTGCTTACCGGAACCGTTGACGCCGGCAAACGGCTTCTCGTGCATGAGGCACGCCATGCCGTATTTTTCGGCCACGCGGCGCAGCGTGATCATCATCAGCTGCTGGTGGTCCGTGGCGAGATTTGACGACTCGAAGACCGGCGCGATCTCGTACTGGCCTGGCGCCACCTCGTTGTGGCGCGTCTTGACCGGGATGCCCAGCTTGAACAGCTCCCGCTCGGTTTCGAGCATGAACGCCAGCACCCGTTCCGGAATCGCACCGAAGTAATGGTCGTCGAACTCCTGTCCCTTCGGCGGCTTGGCCCCGAACAGGGTCCGACCCGCCGTCACCAGATCCGGACGACTGAAGTAGAAGTGACGGTCGACAAGGAAGTATTCCTGCCCTGGACCCGCGGTCGATGCGACGAACGCACCGTCGTCGTGTCCGAACAGGCGAAGAATGCGCTGCGCCTGCTGGTTGAGCGCCTGCATTGAACGCAGCACCGGCGTCTTCTTGTCGAGAGCTTCTCCGGTCCACGAGACCAAGGCCGTGGGAATACATAGGGTTGTCCCGTTCGGATTCTCGAGGATGTAGGCCGGGCTGGTCACGTCCCATATCGTGTATCCGCGCGCTTCAAACGTCTGGCGGATACCACCAGTCGGGAAACTCGACCCATCCGGCTCTCCCTGGATCAGCTGGCTGCCGCTGAACTCGGTCACCGCTCCCCCGTCCCCGTCCGGCGCGAGGAAGCAGTCGTGCTTTTCGGCAGTCGCGCCGGTCAGCGGAAAGAACACATGGGCATAGTGGGTGGCCCCCTTCTCGATAGCCCAGTCCTTCATGGCGGACGCCACGATATCGGCGACCGAGGCATCGAGCGTCGTGCCCGACTCGATGGTCTTCAGGAGCGATCTGTAGACCGGCTTCGGAAGACGGTCCTTCATCACGCGCTTGCTGAACACGTTCATCGCGAACAGCTCCCGCGCCGGCATCGAGCGGCGGGCTGGTCGGCATGTACCCGGTTACCGAGGCGATGGCACCGACGCGCGCAGCCGAGCCGCGATGACCCGCCTGGTCCCCCGTGCTGGCGGCGCGACCCGCGAATCCGGCGTGCGAGGTGTTAGGTGGTTGGATACTGCTCAATGTGCACTCCTGGGGTTGGTAGAGGGGTGGACTCGGATCGCTGCGCTGATGGGGAGCGTCGGGACGGACGAGCCGCGCCCGTCAGGTATGCAGTTCGTGTTCTGCCTGGAGCCAATCCTCCAGGGCGCTCCCGTGCGCAGCGCCACGTTCGAGGTAGAGGAAATAGGCACGCACGGCAATATCGCCACCGGACGGTGCCGTGGGTTCCGGAGTCCGAGTGGTCGAGGCGCCTCGGCCCCGGCTGCGTCCTGCGGGACTCCGGGGCGCCGCGCTCGTCCGCCGGCGAGGCGGCGTGCTGCCAGATGCTGTGACCTTGGTCCGAGGTGGCGCCGCAGTCTTGCGAGCGCGTGTGCTCTTCGCTGATGTCTTCGATTTCTCCAATGCCATGACCGCTCCTTACCCGATCGGAAAAGCAAGCGACATGCCAGACGAACGCAGCCTCGGTACCGCTGCCAGCCACCGCTCAGACGTTCACATTTCAAAGCGTTTCTGCGCTGCTGGACAGTCGCCAGGGGAGTCGAACACGTATAGACAGAAATGTTTGTTTCGCTATATCGAGGCAACATTCCTGTTCTATTCCTGTCCTGACAATGTTCCGCCACCTGTCGCTGCGGACGGGCTGGGAGCCTCTCAGCGTCGCCAGATTTGGGGTAACTGGTCGGAACGAGAAAGAGACTGCTATCCGAGCCAGGGCCGTCGCCCAGCGAAGAGACAGGATTTCATGCGGTAAAGCCATAAATGTATGGCCGTCTTTCATTTCATACTTTTTCGTTGGAAGGCTTTGAGCACCACCGCGCTGCGTCGCCGCGGCAGACACCGACAGGTCCGGGTGCTCGGAGGTTCAGTTCTCGGCGCTGGTCAGGAAGATCGGCAACCCCAGCATGTCGGCATACTTCGGCCGGTAGCGCGCCACGTTGTACAGCGAGTCGAGATCGACCGTGCGCGGCCCCAGCGTCGGGTCTGGAAGCGGTGCCAACGTGTAGTTGCCACCGACCAGCGCCGTCATGACCCCGTGCTTGCCGGCCAGGACCGCGTCGGTCGCGATGTTGCCGAACGTCGTCGCCACCAGTTTGTCCACGAAGTCCGGCTCGCCGCTTCGCAGCTCGTAGGTGAGGTCGCTGGCGATGCTCTCCTCACCCAGTCGCTCGGCGATCTCGGTCTTGAGCGCTTCAGCAATGCTGGGTGGCCGCAGATGGCCAGACGCATCGTATCGCTCGAACGCCGGTACGTACCCCTGCCACTTCGCGCCTTCCGACAGCACCAGCAGCGCGTAGTTGCTCGACGTGTTGCGCTTCTCCTCTGCGAGCAGTTCCAGCAGCCGGTCGAGCGACACGTCATACTCCGGAATGCAGCATCGAATCGACGTCGTGTACGCGGAATACAGCGCCGTGAAGCCGGACTGGCGCCCGAAAATCCGGAACAGGCCGTAGCGTTCGTGCGAACCAACCGTCGTCCGCTGCCGTTGAATGGAGTCCGTCGCGCGCGTGATCGCCGTCGAAAACCCGATGCAGTACTCCGTGTTGCGCACGTCGTTGTCCATCGTCTTGGGAATGCCGATCACCTTCACGCCCAGCTTCTCTACACTCGGCGTGGTCGCCAGCGTGCCATCGCCGCCGATCGCGATCAGATACTCGATACCCAACCGATCCAGGTTGCGCACCGCGTGACCGGTCAAGTCGAACCATTCGCCGTTTCGCGGAACGCCGTCCGCGCTCATGAACTCCGGGAGTCGGGTGACGCGCGACGGACTGACGCGGCTGGTGTGCAACACCGTGCCGCCGGAGCGGTCGATGGTCCGGGTGTTGACGCGATCCAGAGGCCAGATGTATTTCGCCTTGCTGGCAGGGTCGTCCAGGTTGCAATGCGTCAGGCCTTCCCATCCCTTGCGAATACCGATGACCTCACACTTGTTCTGCGTGGCGCGGTACACGACGCTTTTGATGACGGAGTTAAGACCCGGGACGTCCCCCCCGCCGGTCAGGATGCCAATGCGTTTGCTCATGCCTTATTGTGCAGTATCCGAACAATACAGAGACTCCCGTGGGGGTAGCCGGACAAGATAGCGAGGTATTCGGGCTGGCGGCGGAAGATGCGGCGGCCCACGGCTGCGGAGCAACCGTTTAGAAAATAGATTGGCGGTGAGGCAGGGATTCGAACCCTGGGTAGAGCTTTAAACCCTACAACGGTTTAGCAAACCGCCGCTTTCGGCCACTCAGCCACCTCACCGCAAATTTTAAGTCTACGCGAAACAAGCACTTAGCCGATCGACATTTTGCATACAGCGAGGCGGCGGTTTTTTGAACCGCCGCCTTCGTGCGTCGAATTCAGCCGAAAATCGGCTGGTCTTGCATGACTATCGACGAAGTGTGGACACGCTCCCACGGAGGAATCGCCAGTGTGCCCACGAGTGTGCCCGACTTGGGTGATGCCCGCCCTCTCGGCTATTCGTGCCTGAGCGCAACGACAGGATCGATCCGCACGGCTCGTCGGGCCGGAATAAAGCAGCCGAGCGCCGCGGCCACGACCAATACGCCCGCCGCAGCCGCGAGGCTGAGAGGATCGGCCGCTGAAACGCTCACAAGCTGCGACTTCAAAACCGGCATCACGTCGACAACAGGATAGGACGAACGCCACGGCCGCCCACATGGACGAGTAGAGTGCAGCGACATTCGGAGCGAGCCAGGCCTCGCGGAAGCTCTTGACGGACGGCACGACGCCTCGGTTGGCCGCTGGATAAGTGCGCTCGAGCCGTCGCCCGATCTCCTGCATTCCCGCTCGCGCTTGATCGAGCGTCGCGTCATCTGCTAGATGCGCAAACGCGAACCAGAAGTTGCGCTTTTGCCGGTCGTCGACATCCGGGAACAACGTGCCGGAGGTGCGGACCAGCGGCAGCCAGAGGTCGACGCGGTACATCGGGAAGCGGAAATCTGGCGGCATCACGCCGACAATCGTGGCCATTGTGCTCGTCACCATGTCGACGGCTCCCCACGATGCCGGGGTACTGTTGATCCGGACTGTCTGGCCGATGATGCCGGGGTCCTTTCCGTAGCGGCGTTCCCACAGGTGATGGCTCAGAATGATCACCGGCAGGGCGCCAGGCATTTCGTCCGACGGCGTGAAGTCACGCCCGATGATCGGCCGGTAGCCGAGCACGTGGAAGGCGTTCGCACCGAGTTGCGTCGCGTCGTACACCTCTCGGGGCCCGTGCTGGTCGTCCAGAAGCGTCCTGTTCCCGCCGCTGAAGACGATGGCCATCCGACCGTCAAACGAGTGCGCTTCGGCGCGCCAGTCTTCGAAATCTGGATAGGACACGCCCTGCGGCGTCTGGATGTATACGATGCGATTGGCCGGATCGATATGGGGCGCTCCGTCGAACAAGATTCCGTTAGTGAGCGTGAACACCGCCGCGTTCGCCCCAATGCCGACGGCGAGCATCGTGATGGCTGCACCCGCAAAGCCCGGATGCCGTCGGAACCCACGAAGGGCATGGCGGACGTCCAGCAGTACGTCGCCAACCAACCACCCGTCACGCGCATTCGGTGAGTCGTCGCGCACCTCAACCTCGTTTTGACGCATTGTACGTTCGGTTGGGGGCGATCAAGACGTCTGCACTGGGCGCGGGACGGCAAACGGCGTCTTCAGACTTGTGGAGTGCTCACTCCGACTCTTGCGCGTTCTCCAGCAATCGCGCCAACTGCACGTCTGTCCGGGGAATCTCATAGCCTTGCTCGTCGGCGAGCAACGATGGCGAGTGCCACGCGTCCGTCGCCACGTAAGCCCCCTGAGCGCGAGCCCACGGATCCGCCCACCCAGGCGCACTGCCCACGACGACCTCGAGGGGCACATCACGCTCGTGCGCGTCTTTCAGCAAGTGGTACAGCGTGTTCTCATCTCGATGAACCCACGGCGCGGGCAGCATCTCGTCGATGAAGCCCCAGCGCAGCCGAACGCAGCCATGAAGGCGCCCGTACTGATAGAGCGCGAAGAGCGATTTCGCGTCGGCTTCGAGTCGGCGTCTCAGCCTGGTGTCTGCGCCGCCGCGCAGGTACTCATGCATCGTTCGCTCGTCGCCAAACGGACGACTGATCCCGCACGATCCCTGGACCAGCAGTTCAGTTGTGATCGTGAGCGTCCGACCCTGCCGATTGAGTTGTCGGGTCTTCTGCGGAGGGCCGAGCTCGGCCAGTCGACGTTCCCCGGCGTCGACCTTCAATGTCCGAAGCAATGTCCTGACGCCAACAGCGCCGATGATCTCGTAGTCGGTCAGACGCTCGACGGCGCGCGCGACCTCCTCGCGAATGAAGGTATTCACCTTGCGTTCGGCAACGTCGACCAGCGCGAGTGCCAGCGGACGGCTTGCCGGAAACGCATGCACGAGCACACGCCGCATGGCTGCGAGCTGCCGAGCATGAGCCTCACGCTCTCGTTCTATGCGACGGCGGTGCGCTTCCATCGCCGCCGGATCGGGGCGCATGGCCGCCCACCGCCGCATGTCGCTGACGCGGGCGCGCACCGCTTCCCGTGTCGAACGAACAACGTCGTGCGAGCGGTCGAGCAGCCATAGCCCATCCTCTCGGACCGTGATCGCGCCGCTGCGCCAGAACTGCACCGACTCGGCCCGCAACGGGCTCCACCCGCTTCGCGCCGACACGAACGCCATGACGTCGGCGCCGGCCATGGCGCCGTCGTGCGCATCCAGCACGGCCACCGCCACACGTTGCGCCGACCACGTGTTGGGCACTCCGTCTCGCCACGCTTCGTTCAATGAGGCTACGGTTATCGGGTCGCCCGGCGACGGCAGCGGACCTGGCGCCGGGCCGATCGCCTGCAGTGGAGGGACGCGCGCCGGTCGAAGGCCAAGCCGAAACAGCCAGAAGCTGACCTCGTCGTCGTGAGGATCGAGCGCGTATTGATTGCCGTCCCGATAGATCGGTGCGCGAGCCGGCTTGCACCGCTTGAGCGACGCGAGTGCCTCACGCGCAGTCGGCGCCACCCCAGCCGCGGCAAATCGCGCGGCGATCTCATCGAGGCCCATCGGCTCACCGCGCTCGAGCAGCGCAATGATTAGCAGGCTGTAGTAGTTGGCATCGGGGCTGGACTTGGCGTACTCGAGTCGAGGCACGCTGATGCCAAGCGCGGCGCAGTAGGCGTTGCGTGTGCTCGTCACGCTGGCTCCACTCGAATTTGCCGCCTGCTTACGGCTTCAGCCAGGGCTCGAAGACCGTGTTCACGAGCGTCTCATCGAGATAGAAGCTCGTCGACTTGAGTCGTTCGAGCAAGTCGGGCACATTCACCAGGCCCTTCTCGGCACCTGATCTAAGCACGCCCAGCGTACCCGTCACTCGCAAGTGTCGCCGCTTCGCTTCTGCACGGCCGGCAGCTTCGTCGATGTGGAGCAGATCGGCACGCAGAGTCTCCGCGAGCGCGATAGCTGCCCGTTCACCGAGGTCCAGATCGTCAGTGATGGCAGCCATGTCTTCGGGCGCAATGGCGCGAACGTCGATCCATGAGGGCGGTGCAGCGATCCACTCCCGCACAACCCCCGGAGTAGCAGCGTTTGAGAGTTCGCTGGCAACGGCCTCGGGTACGACAACCTGGCCGTAGAAGCGTCGAAGGAGGTCGACGTGTTCCAGCAGGATCAGGTAGTGCAGCGGCCCGCTGTCGGCCACGACGATCATTGGCCGGGCAGGATGCCGAGCTCACGTTGTGCGCGGATGTCGTCCTCGATGTCTGCGCTCGTGTAATGCAGCGGCACGCGGTGCTCCTTGAGCAGCACATGTACCTGGAAGCGCGTGTCGAGTCCCAGCAACTTCCGAACCTGAGACTCCGTCAGTGCGCCGGTGCGGTAGCCCTCAACCGCGATGGCCTCGAGTGAACGGCGGGGCACGTCGTCCCACTGCCCCTCGAGGGCGGCGGATATGTCGTCTGGCAACTGAATGGTGACCCGCATGATGTCCAATTGTACGCCGGCACCCTGCGGATCGGCGAGCCTTGCGAGAGAATGCGCAGCTACGCTTTTCGAGGGCGGCGTAGAGTCGCCTTCGCGATGCCAGCGTATCGAACTCGGGCAGCGGCGAGCTGCCCGACTGCCGTCCACTCGCCCCGTTCGACGTCATTGAGCAGGCCTCGCTCACAGGCGTCGAGCTTCAACGCCCGGAGCGCGGAGGCGCCCGACGATGACCGCGTCATCGAGTCTTGTGACGACGATTTCCTCTGACGTCGATTCTTACTCGGCATCTCGCTCAGCGTAATGCATCGTGTGCCCACAAGGCACACATTGGCGTCCGCTCCAGTGTGCCCGCCAGTGTGCCCAAACTCGGTCCGAGGACCATCCATCGGCAGCCAACGCCAACCAACGACCCAATAAAAAACGGGCCTGAAATCGTGAATTTCAGGCCCGTTCTTCGATCTCGGGCGGCCTTAGCAAACCGCCGCTTTCGGCCACTCAGCCACCTCACCCGTACAGAGTTGCCGTCCGGAAACATCCGCAGCGGCTGTGCTCACGCCATTATAGCGATCGTGAGCGGCCGCGCGGGCGAGAGTGGCTCCCTGGCCAGCCGCCATCGGCCAGATTTAGCGGAGTGCGGGCGCCAGCGCAGCCTCGATCTCTTCGCGAACCCAGGCATCGGACTCGCACGGCAACCGATCGCTGAGTGCGGCGCGCGCATCGGCGTCGTCGAAACGTCCCAGCGCCCACGCGCAGTGGCCACGCACCAGGGCGGATTCGTGCTGCAGTCTCGATGTCAGCGCCGCCACCGCACGCGGGTGATCGCTATTGCCCAGCGCGACGGCGACGTTGCGCAGAAAGCCCTGATACCGGGCGCGCTTCACGGGGCTCCCGCGGAACAGCGTACTGAAGCCATCTTCGTCCAGCGAAAGCAGGTCCACCAGATCCGGCGCCCGGAGCCCCTTGCGAGCCGAGAAGGCCGACGCGGCGGCCCCGACCTGGGCGAACCGGTTCCACGGACAGACGTCCTGGCATTCGTCACAGCCAAAGATGCGGTTGCCGACGCCCGCCCGTAATTCGCGCGGGATCGGGCCACGGTTCTCGATCGTCAGATAGGAGATGCAGAGCCTCGCGTCCACGACGTAGGGCGCGACGATCGCTTCTGTCGGGCACACGTCGATGCACGCCGTGCAGCTTCCGCACTGGTCGGCAACGGGGTCTCCGTACGCAAGCTCGCAATCGAGCACGATGGCGCCGAGAAAGAACCACGAGCCGACTCCGGCGGTGATGAGATTCGAGTGCTTGCCGATCCAGCCCAGGCCGGCGAGTTCCGCCCAGGCCTTCTCGAGCACGGGGCCGGTGTCGATGTAAAAACGCCCCACGACACCCGGTGCGATCTCCTGTGTGCGCTGATACAGGTCGCCGAGCGCCGCGCCGAGCACGTCGTGGTATTCGCCCCCCCACGCGTAGCGGGAGATCCTGCCGCGGGACGGGTCGGTGGTGGCGTCCTCTCCCGTCCAGTAACTTCGCGTCACGATCAGAACCGACCGCGCCTCCGGCACCACGAGCCCAGGATGGGCGCGCCGGTCGGCGCTGCGCTCCATCCACTGCATGCTCCCGTGCATCCCGAGCGCGAGCCACTCGCGCAGACGCGGGGCCGCGTCCAACGCCGCTACGGGCGCGGCCGCGCAGTGATCGAACCCTAGTTGGGTCGCCGCCTCTCGGATGGCGCGTGTTCGCTCGTGGACGGAGTTCATCGACGCGCAGTCTAGCAGCCCGTGGGGCGCCGGTCTCCGGCCACCGTCGGGGACCGACCACCGTGAATTAGCGATACGTCGTAGCGCCGGCCATGGAATTGGGAATAGCGCCGCCAGTCACGAGCTGGTAGATCGTCCCGCTCTCGTTGGTCGCGAACGACCGCTGCCCCGTGCTACCGACCGAGGACGGCTCGGTGTGCGCATGGAAGCTCGCGACGGTTTCAGCTCCGCCGTTACACGTCTCTGCGCTGGAGGTCATGACGGCCGTGTTGGTACCCGCGGCCACCGCCATGACGTAGCCGCTCTTGGCCACACCGGTCGTGGACAGGTCCGAGGTGATGAACGCCGGTCCGCCATCCACTGGGGCCAAGGCAAGGTCCTCCAGCGAGGGTGCGTAACCACCGCCGCACGTGGAGGCGTAGGCGGCCTCCGCGCTGCTGATGACGCGCAGCGAACCGACCGCCGAGGCTTCGTTGCCCGACTGACGCGCACGCAGCAGCCCCGGAATCGCGACAGCCGAGATGATGCCGATGAGCATCACGACGATCAGCAGCTCGACGAGCGTGAATCCGCTAGTGGCACCAGCGCCCTCCGTCGTCATTCGATGGCCCCCCACGTGTCCCGACGCTCCTTGCCGGGCGCGTGCACCCTAGTATCGGCAGATCCGTTGGTCCGGAACACCGGCCTGGGGGCTACGCGGGGCAGGCCGCTGGAATTGCCCGGCGTTGCTCGTGTATTCACGCCACATCGAACATGCACCGACCAGCCGCTTCTTTTCGGCGCGGAGTCGGAGAGCCACCGGCGCTACAGTCGGGATCGGCGCGAACCGAACCGGGGGGAGTTACTCGGGCTTCTTGGCGTGCTCGTCGAACTGGTGGTTCCAGTGCGCGCCGCTGCAGAACGGCTTGTTGGTGCTGTGGCCGCAACGGCACAGCGCGAAGCGTTTCGTCGATGCGCCCTCGCCCTGCGGCACGTTCTTGAGCGCGGCGGCGCCACCACGGACGACGTACGGGCCGTTGGGAACGTAACCGACCACCGGCTCCCCGCCGCCGTCGCGGTGTTCGACGCCGTCGATCGAGTAGCTGAGTGCGCCTGAGGGACAGGTGTCGATGACGGCCGCGATCTGCTCAGCCGACGCGGCGGTCGCCAGGATGAACGGCTCCTGCCTCAACCGGAACACCTCCTCGAGACCGTCGGTACATCGCCCGGCATGCGCGCAGATGCCGCGGTTGTCGTGGATGGTGATCGCCTCGGCGACGTAGTCCTCGCGCGCGTCGGGGACGCGATCAGCGGCCTTCGCATCGCTGAAGCCGTTGGTCCGATGACTGCCGTCGCAGAAGGGCTTGTTCTTCGAGCCGCCGCACCGGCAGAGCTTGGTCACCTCCGTCGTGTCGTGGGCCGGCGCGCCATACAGACCTTCAAGCCTCGCGAGGTTGGAGACCCGATACGGGCCATTCGGCATGAGCGCAATCTCGGGTGTCGGCTTCGGCTGGTCAGGCATGGTGGGGTCCTCTTGGTAACTTCTCGGCAAACGTCTCGTCGGCTGTCTAGTCCAGTTCAGCGCGCCGCCGCCAGGGTCAGCGCGAAGCCATCGTCCGACCACTGGCTGGTGGAAGAAAACCCTGCCTGCGACAGCATGGTCACAATCTGGTCGGTGCGGTACTTGTAGGAACTCTCGGTCCAGATCGTGTCGCCGTCCTCGAACGTGACATTGAGATCAACGGCCGGTACCCGCACGCGCTGCCTCCGTGTACTGACCAGGTGCATCTCGATGCGCGAAGCCTCGTCGTTCCAGATCGCGCGATGGCTGAACCCCGCCAGATCGAAATCAGCATCGAGTTCGGTGTTGGCACGCACGAGCAGGTTCTTGTTGAAGGCCGCTGTCACGCCGAGCGGATCGTTATACGCGAGCAGCAACTCGGACTCCGGCTTCACGAGATCCGCCCCGAGCAGCAGTGAATCGCCCTCCGAGATCGCGGTTCGGAGGTTACGCAGAAAGGCTGCCGCGCCAGGCGGGTCGAAGTTGCCTATGTTCGAGCCGAGAAAGAGCGTCAGCGTCTTTCCGCTCGACCGTCTCCCGGCGGCGACCTCCGCCAACCCGGCCTCGTAGGTCGCTTCGTGCGGGACGATCGCCAGATCCGGATCGCTGGCCAGGGCGCGGCCGGCAGCGTCGAGGGCCGCCGCGGACACGTCCACCAGATGCACGGTCACCGGACCGGCCGGCCGAGCCGCCAGCAGCGTCGCGAGCTTCAGGCCGCTACCGGGCCCCAGCTCGACGATGGTCGCCAGCGGAGCGACGCGCGACACGATGTCGCCCGCACGCCGTTCGAGCAACCGCTGCTCGGCTCTGGTGATGCCGTACCACGGCAGGCGACAGATCGCCTCGAAGAGCTCGGAACCCAGCTCGTCGTACAGGTGTTCGGACGGCAACTGCCGCGGCGTCTGCGACAGGTAGTACGCAACGTCTTCGGCGAACCGGCTACGCGCGGTCGTGGTCTTTGGCACAGCGAAATGTCGCGTAGACGTACGGATAGCGCGTCCGAAACCAGTTGCGAAACGACGGCCGCAACAGCTCGCGAGCTGTCGCCGGAGACGCGCCCTTCATCACCATGTGCTGGTTGTCGAAGAAATCCGCGGAGTATTCCGGGTACGACGCCATCGCCTGAAACCCCGGAAAGGGACCGAAGGGCGTGCTCGTCCATCCCCACCCGTTGCCCACGAGATCCTCGATGCCCCAGGCACTGGCGCCCGCCGGGTGGCTGCCGGCGGGGTGCGGATCCCAGCTCGAGAAGTCGAACACGCCGCGTTCATCTGACGGCTCGTCGCCCCCCCAAGGATACTGGCGATCCCCTTCCGGCGAACCGTAGGCGGCGCGCTGAAACTCGGCCTCCGTGGGCAGCCGCGCGCCGCGCCAGCGGGCAAACGCCGACGCCTCCGCGTGGCTCACGTAGACGGGCCACGACAGCGGCAACGGCACCAGCTCGAACATGCAGCGCCAGCGCCACGCGTCTCCCTCGCGCTCCCAGAAGAGGGGATGAGCCATGCGCTCCCGCTGTACCCATTGCCAATCCTCGGGCGCCCACCAGCGCGGGTCTCTATACCCGCCCGCTTCCACGAACTCGAGGAACCGCGCGTTGGTCACATCGTGGCGCTCGAGAGTGAATGTCGCGACGTCTTCCGCGCGTGCCGGAAACTCGTTGTCCCATCCAAAGCGCACGGCGTCTCTATCGACACCCAGTGTGGCGCGACCCGCCGGCACGGTGATCCATTCAGCCGGCGGCGCGATGCCATCGGTCTGCGGATGGTAACCGGATGGGCGCTGCTTGAACGCGAACGGCAGCCGATGCCACATGTAGAGGAGTGTTTCGTGGTGCAGCGCCTCGTGCTCGATGATGCAAAAGGCCGCCTCGGCCCGGTCCAGTAGCGGATGCCCGGGGCGATCGAGATCCCCGGTGGCCAGCACGTCTTCGATCTGTCGGTCGGCATCGGCCGCAAACGCCCGGACCGTCTCTCGGGAGGGCCACTGCGATTCTGCGCTCACCTGCGCCCTGCCCGCCGCAGCTGATTCATGCGGGTCGATGCCCCGGGCAAACAGATCCTCGAGCCTCGCGTCGATGCTCGGGCGGCCCAGCGCCTTCTTCATCAAGGCGTTGAAGCTGAACCCGGGCAGGTGTCCCTCGTAGAACACGATCGGGTGGCGCAGCGCGATCGGCTGGTGGTAGTAGGCCTCGTCGGTCAACAGATCGAACAGCTCCCGCGATCGCTCGCGACTGCGTTGATAGCTCCCCAGCGCCTCACCCTGCAGTGCGTTCATCGGCCCCCCTTCGCTCGCCCTGAATAGGCCTGTATAAGAACGCCCATTGAACTACATCCAGGCGCGGATCGCGAACCGATGACAGCTCTCCGCTCGGCATCAACCCGGCAGGCGTGAGGGCTTCAGTCGCTGCCCATCTGCGAGCCCTTCCGAATCTCCGTGGAATAATGCCGCGGTGGTTCCACGCGTTCGTTTTGCTCCCTCGCCGACCGGATACTTGCACGTGGGCGGCGCACGCACGGCGCTCTTCAACTGGCTCTACGCGCGCCGGCACGGCGGCGCGTTCATCCTGCGAATCGAGGACACCGACGTCGAGCGCTCCTCGGCCGAGATGATCGACGGCATCCTCGATGGCCTGCGCTGGCTCGGCCTCGACTGGGACGAAGGCCCGGAGGTGGGCGGACCGCACGGCCCCTACTTCCAGTCGGAGCGCCTCGATCGCTACCGGCAGGCGGTCGGACGACTCGTCGCGGAGGGCCGCGCCTACTACTGCTACTGCACGCCTGAGCGGCTCCGCAGGGAACGCGAGTTCGCGGAACAGCGCGGGGAGGCCTGGCAGTACGACAGGACGTGCCTCACGCTCTCACCGGAGCGTATCGCGGAGCTGGAAGGCGGCGGCGCGCGGCGCGCCGTGCGATTCAAGGTACCGCTCGCCCAGACCGCCTTCGACGACCAGGTGCATGGCCGGATCGAGTTCGACGCGAGTCACGTCGAAGACTTTGTCGTACTCCGCTCCGACCTGCACCCGACATACCACCTGTCCGTCGTCGTGGACGACGTCGACATGGGGATCACGCACGTTATCCGCGGCGACGACCACATCTCGAACACGCCGAAGCACCTGCTGCTGTTCGAGGCGTTCGGCGCCGAGCCGCCCGTGTTCGCGCACGTCCCGCTGATCCTCGGGGCCGACAAGAAGCGGCTGAGCAAACGACATGGTGCGACATCGGTCACCGAGTACCGACAGCAGGGCTATCTTCCTGGCGCCATGGTCAATTTCCTGGCGCTGCTCGGCTGGTCGCCCGGCGACGACAGCGAGCTGATGCCGGTCGGCGAGCTCGTCGTGCGCTTCTCGCTCGACGGGATCAGCGGCGGCAACGCCGTGTTCGACACGACGAAACTCGATTGGATGAATGGGCAGTACATCGCGACGCTCCCCGTCGAGGCACTGACTGCCGCTGTCGACCCGCTGCTCGCTGCCGCGGACCTGGCGCCGACTGCCGAGATGATCGCTCCGGACACCAGCACCGGCGGCCCGTGGCTCCACCGACTCCTGAACCTGCTGCGCCCGAGGGCGAAGCGGCTGACCGATTTCGTCGAGCTGGCGCGCCCCTTCCTCGTGGAAACCGTCGAGTACGAAGCCGAGGCGGTCGTCAAGCACCTGTCATCGCCAGACATCGGCGATCACGTCGCCACCCTTGCCGCGGCGTTGGGGACGCTCGAACCCTTCGACGAGGCGCAGGTGGAGGCGATGGTGCGAGCGACGGCATCCGCACGCGGCATCAAGGCGGGAGCCCTGATCCATGCCACGCGCGTGGCGGTCACCGGGCGCACGACGAGTCCCGGTATCTTCGAAGTGCTGGTGTTGCTGGGAAAAACTCGCAGCGTGGCGCGGCTGGAACGGCTCGTCGGCTTTCTGGGCCGCAGAACCTAGCAGGAGCCCAACGCCAGCCTCCGTTGCAGTCGAGTTTGCCAGGTTCGAGGCTTTCTCTATACAATCAGTGGTTCCAGCCTCGGTTTCTCGTGAAGCCAGCACTGGGAGGTCGTTCAACGGTAGGACACCTGCCTCTGGAGCAGGTTATCGGGGTTCGAATCCCTGCCTCCCAGCCACTTCTCTCTTTTGGCAAGATCAGCGTCTTCTGAGCCCTCGACCTGCTCGGCTTGGGCGGCCGTATCTGCAAGCAGGTCAAAGGGTTGCCGCAGACCGACCGACAACTCGCCGTCCTTCCAGGAGCAGCTCGACACTACGAAGATGCGCTGGCGCCAGGGAGCCCGTCTCTTGGTGGTGCGTCATTTCGCGTGGCGCGCAGTTCAACGGCGGAGAGGGCACAGGGCAATGATGCCCGCGATGCATCTCCCGCCTGGGTGGTGCCACATTTGCGCACAGACTACACGCGGTACAGGCGCAAGGCAGTGCCTCGGAAGCTTATGAAACCGGTCCTGATACTCGTGATCCTGTTCGGGGTGGTGCGGAGCGCTCCGGCACAGATCGTCAACACGCTGAGCGGATTCAGCGACGTGCCCGCCTGGTCCGGCGTCGCTGAAGCAACCTTCGCGCAGTCGAGTGGCAACACCGATGTCTTGACGCTGGGCGCAGCTGGAAAGGTCCAGTGGCAGAGTCCGGCCCGCCCTGAGTCCGCCTGGGGGCATCGGGTCCGCCTCCTGGGCGGCGTCTCCCGCACCGATGTCAACGGCAACACGGCCGTCGACTCCTCGATGGGTCACCTTCGCGACCTCCATCGTCTGCGACCGTGGATCTCGACACTGGCGTTTGCCCAGATCCAGCGCGATCGATTCCAGAGACTCCGTTCGCGATTACTGGTCGGAGCTGGGTTCCAGTTCGATCCCGTTCAACGCTCGAACTGGAGCCTTTCGTTGGGGGCGGCGCATATGGTGGAGCGGGAGGACATCCGGGACGTGAACGAACCCAAACATGCACAGCGTCTCTCGACCTATCTGTATTGGCACGGCGATCTGACCGACAGCAAGACCGTCGGGGTCAACGTGACCGGCTTCTATCAACCCCGTTGGTCAGACTTGGGGGACGTGAGGGCCAACGGTGCGGCCGAGTTGACCGCTCGTCTGGGCCCCGTCGTGACGCTGGGGCTGGTCGCATCCCTCCAAAATAACTCGCGCCCGCCGACCAACGTCAAGGCCACAGACTGGAGGTACCAGACAAGGCTGACGTTCAATATTCCGAGACAGTAACGGGGCGGGCTCAGCGGTCGCTCCCGCGACGCGACGGACATCGTGGCAGGCTCAGATCAGCGAACGTCCACACAGCACCCCGGAGGACCTCAAGCCTCGTCGGTTCCGCTAGAACCGATCCCGGGCTGACTCCGATGCGAGCGTCACGGCGACGATGGTGATCAGCGACATGCCGACCATGTACAGAGCCAGCGGGCCCTGGGCATGGTCGCCGTACGCATTGAGCAGGGCCAGCGCAATGAGGGGCGACAGTCCGCCCGCGATCACCGACGCGAGCTGTGAGCCCAGCGACGCGCCGCTGTAGCGCACGCGCGCGCCGAACAGTTCCGAGAGGAATGCGGCCTGCGGCGCGTACATCGCCGCGTGGGAGAACACGAACGCGATGATCAAGGCCGTCCAGACGATCGGCGCGGACCCGGTGTCGAGCATCAGGAAGAAGGGGTACGCGAACACCGCGGTCACCACGGCCCCGAAGATGTACACGAGCCGTCGACCCACTTGGTCGGACAAATACCCGAACAGGGGGATCGCGAAGATTTCGAGCGCCGCCGCCAACAGGATGCCCCCGAGAACGGTCGTCCGATCCATCCCCACCTGCTGGGTGGCGTACGCGATCACGAAGACGCTGTAGACATAGAACGCCCCGTTCTCGGCGATGCGCGCGCCCATGGCCAGCAGCACCTCCCTCGGGTAGTGCGTGAGCACCTCGAGGATCGGCTGACGAGCCTCGCTCCCGGACGCTTTGATCTGTTGGAATGCAGGCGTTTCGAGGATCGTGACCCGGATCACCAGCCCGACGCCGACCAGGACGATGCTGAGCAGGAAGGGCACACGCCATCCCCAGCTCAGGAAGGCTTCCTCGGGGAGCTGCGTGACAAGCGAAAAGACACCGGTGGACAGCAGCAGCCCAGCCGGCACGCCAATCTGCGGCCAGCTTCCGTAGAAACCTCTGAGGTGGGCGGGGGCGTGCTCCACGGCCATGAGCACCGCGCCCCCCCATTCCCCTCCAACACCGAACCCCTGCGCGATCCGAAGCACGACGAGCAACACGGCAGCCCACGGGCCGATCTGTTCGTAGGTTGGCAGCAGGCCTATCAAGAACGTCGCCACCCCCATGATGACGAGCGTCAGCACGAGCATCGACTTGCGACCGACGCGGTCACCGAAATGTCCGATCACGATCCCGCCAATCGGTCGAGCGACGAAGCCCACCGAGAACGTTCCGACGGCAGCCATCGTGCCCACGAGCGGGTCGAACTCCGGGAAGAAGAGCCGATTGAAGATCAAGGCCGACGCGGTGCCGTACAGAAAGAAGTCGTACCACTCGATCGTCGTGCCAATGAGGCTGGCGAAGGCCACCAGGGGGATGGAGCTGCGCGGGGCATCCGTCACGATCGCACCACGCTTCCGTTCCTGGCGATGCTCGGCCGATCGATATCGAAGACCGTCTCCGGCGTCACCGCGGCGTATTGCATGTATCCAAGTCGGGCGATGGGCCGCATCGCGCCGGTGTCGACCCGCCCGTCGTGCACGTAGGCATCATCGATGTAGATACCCACCACGCGACCGAACACCACGAAGTGGCCCTGGTCTGACCCGGCCTCGACGTCCGGAAGCTCGATCGTCTTCCAGTGTGTGCACTCGAGCGCCGCCGGCGCCTCCCTGACTCTGGGTGGCTTGACGAAACGCGAGGCCACCGCCGTCAGTCCGGCGACCTGGTACTCATCAACGTCCGGCGCCACCGGGGCAGAACTGACGTTCATGGCGAAACGGGTGTCCCAGGTAGCCATCGAGCAGGTGAACTCGCCAGTCTCGTGGATGTTTCGCAGGCTGTCCTTCTTGCCACTGGATGAAAACATCACGTAGTGGGGCCGGTCCGACACGGCGTTGAAAAAGCTGTACGGCGCGAGGTTGCAAACCCCGTCCGCACTGACAGACGTGATCCAACCGATCGGTCGAGGACCGACAAGCGCCTTGAACGGGTCGTGCGCCAGCCCATGTGCGTTGGCGATTGCGTCGTAGTGCATCGGTCGCGCCTCCTGCAGGGAATGAACGGGATTGTACAGGGCGGCTGCAATGAGACAACCGGCGAGGTGCTCATCTCCGGCTGACCGACGCGTGGACCGGTCCTCCTCACCCGGCTCGACGCCACGGTCGGCGTCGATCCAGGCCGCAGCCACCTGCGCCCGTCACTTCAGGTCGAACAGCAGGATCTCCGACGGCTCCGCGGCGGCGATCGTCACGCGCGGCTCATCCGACAGGGCCGCGCCGTCCCCTTGATCGAGTGCGAGCCCGTTGACGGTGACTCGGCCACGCGCCACCTGCACCCAGACGTGCCGGGCCGCGGCGAGTTCGTGCGTCACGCCGCGACCGGCATCGAGCACGGCGCTGAAGATCTTCACGTCCTGGTAGATGTCGAGCGACCCGTCGGCGCCGTCGGGCGACACCAGCAGGCCGAGCCGGTTCATCATCCGCTCCACCGGAAAGGGTCGGTCCTCGTAGCGCGGCGTAACACCGCGCACCTCTGGCACGATCCAGATCTGGAGCAAGTGCACCGGGTCGGTCTTTGACGCGTTGAACTCGCTGTGCGTCACGCCGGTCCCGGCGCTCATGCGCTGCACGAGGCCCGGCGTGATGACGCCGTGGCTGCCTGTGCTGTCGCGATGCTCGAGACCTCCCGACAACACGTAGGTCACGATCTCCATGTCGTGGTGGGGGTGCGTGCCGAAGCCCTGACCCGGCGCGACCACGTCTTCGTTGATGACGCGCAGCGACCGGAAGCCCATGTGCACCGGATCGCGATAGTCAGCGAACGAGAAGGTGTGGTACGTGTGGAGCCATCCGTGGTTTGCGTGGCCCCGCTCCGACGATGGACGTCGCGTGATCATGGTGTCCTCCAGTCCAGGTGTATGCGGTGCGATGGTCGAACGGCGGTCAGGCCGCCAGCCTGTAGGTAGGGCTTTCCGCCTCGGCCCCGGCGCCGCGCAGGCGGGCGTCGAGTGAGTACGCCCCCGCGCCGCTCAGCACGAGGCCGACGCTGACGAGCATCAGTGTGAGCGGGTACTCGTACCCGTTCGGCAGGAAGAAGCCGCTGGCCAGGTGCACGGTGAGGATGGCAACGAGCATCGAGACGGCCGTGAGCGCCGCGGCCGCCCGGGTCGCGAGGCCGACAAGTAGCGCAAGACCACCGAGCAGCTCCACGCCTGTTATCGCGGCGGCGTTGAGGACGGGAAACGGGAAGCCCGCCTGTGTCAGGAAGGCGGGGACGCCGTCGAGTCCGAAGACGAAGAGCTTCTGGCCGCCGTGCGCCACGAAGACCAGGCCGAGCGCGATCCGGATGACGAGGAGCCCGCGGTCGAGTGATGAGGTGTTTCGCATGGGAAAGTTCCTTTCTATTCGTTTGACATATATTCGTTAAAACAGATATCTGGCCCGCAATATTTATCCCACTGGCGGCGCGTGACGGGCAGCCGCCACGGCCGCGGCCAACTCCTCCAGCTGCCGGGTCGTCAGGTGCCCGAGCTGGGCCTCGTGCAGCGCCTCGACCGGCGCATCCAGATCGGCCAGCATGGCGACCCCAGACGGGGTGATCGTCGTGCGGACGATGCGCCGGTCTGCGGCCTCGCGCACTCGTGCGATCAGAGCGCGCCGCGCCAGCCGGTCGAGCAAGCGCGTGACGTCGGGGTCGTGCTGCATCAGGCGGTCGCCCACCTGGCCGCACGTCAGTCCGGCAGGTCCGGCCCCCCGGAGCACTCGCAGAACGTTGTACTGGGCCAGCGAGAGGTCGACGCGCCGGAAGAGCTCAGTGAACCTGCGCTGCATCTCTTCAGCCGCCTGGAGGATCTCGGCGAAGACCTCGTACCGGGCACGAGCCTCGGCGCTGCGGCGCCTGGAGCCCCCCACGCCCGATCCGAGTTTGCCAGCCGTCCGTGCCATGACAGGAAGATATACGTTGGAACAACTATTGTCAAGACGTCTATTGGACTCCGGAATCCTGACGCCACGCACAAGGGTCACAACCAACGTGCGCAGGTCTGAGTGATCGCAGCGATCCCCCTGGTGGGCGCCCTATAATCGGGGCGGAAATCGCGCACCGCGCCCGGACGCCGGGCGAACCGGGTTCCGGTGCATGTGAGATGAGGGTGACGCCGATGAGAATGACGATGAGACGACTGCTGCCACTGGCCTGTGCCATGCTCGTCGCGACCAGCGGGATGGCCGTGGCCCAGGAGAGTCAGGAGACCACCGGCGCCGACGATCCACCGTCGCTGACCGGCCTGAAAGCAGAGGCGGCCGCGCGGGTCGATGAGCTGCAGAAGCTCACGCAGGAGATCGTTGACAGCCTGTTTTCGTTTTCCGAACTCGGCTTTCAGGAGTTCGAGACACAGCGCTATCTGACGGAGATGCTCGAAGCGAACGGCTTCACGGTGGAGCAGGGCGTGTCGGGGATCCCGTCCTCGTGGTGGGCCACATGGGGCGAGGGTCGGCCCGTGATCGCTCTTGGCTCCGACATCGACGGCATCCCCAAGTCGTCGCAGATGCCAGGCGTCGTGTATCGGGAGCCGATGGTCGAGGGTGCGCCCGGACACGGGGAAGGGCACAACTCCGGCCAGGCCGTCAACGTGACGGCCGCGCTCGCGGTCAAGGAACTCATGGAGCGCGAGAACCTGCCTGGTACCATCGTGCTCTGGCCGGGCGTCGCCGAGGAACTCGTCGGGTCGAAGGCCTGGTTCGCCAGAGACGGCCGCTTCGAGGGCGTTGACGCGGTGCTGTTCTCGCACGTCGGCGACAACATGGACGTCAGCTGGGGGCCCTCAGCGGGCACGGGCCTGGTGTCGGTCGAGTACACCTTCGAAGGCGTCGCCGCGCATGCAGCGGCCGACCCGTGGAAGGGCCGAAGTGCACTGGATGCGGTCGAGCTGATGAACGTCGGATGGAACTTCCGGCGGGAACACCTGCATCCGCTGCAGCGCTCACACTACGTGATCGTCGACGGCGGCGACCAGCCCAACGTGGTGCCATCGGTCGCCTCGGTCTGGTACTTCGTCCGGGAGATCACGGCCGACGGCATTCGAGAGAACGTGGAGACGTTACAGCGCATGGCCGAAGGCGCCGCGCTGATGACCGATACGACGCTCACCCGGCGCGTCGTCGGGGCCGCCTACCCCCGACACTTCAACAAGACGATCGCGCTGGCCATGGACGAGAACATCACGGCTGTGGGTCTTCCGGCATGGTCCGAGGACGACCAGGCTTTTGCGCGAGCGTTCCAGGAGTTCATGGGCGCCGACAAGGTGGTGGGCCTGTCCACCGAGTTGGGGGGGATTGCCGAGCCCCCCGACGAGCCGGTGTCGGGAGGATCGGACGACATCGGTGACGTGTCGTGGAACGTCCCTACGGTCAGACTGAGTTTCCCGTCCAACGTGGCCGGTCGGACGGGTCATCACTGGTCGAGCGCGATGGCCATGGCGACGCCGATCGCACACAAGGGAGCCACGGCCGGTGCCAAGGTCATGGCGGCGACGATGCTGGACCTGCTGCAGAACCCCACGCTGGTCGAAGACGCGTGGCGCTACTTCCGCGAGGAGCAGACGGCCGGGGAAACCTACACGCCGTTCATCACGGCCGACGACCCGCCGGCCACCGAGAAGAACGCAGAGATCATGGCGCAGTATCGCGAGCGACTGCGCGAGTTCTATTACGACCCTTCGCGGTTCGCGACGTATCTCGAACAGCTTGGCATCAGGTATCCGCAGCTCACGAAGCCGGCGGGAAACTAGAGCGCTTTTCGTTTCGGTCTGGGGCTTCTCGCAGGGGCCAGGCCTTTTCGAAAAGCGCGTTCCCGCGTTTTTCGGTCTACACCAAATCGAAAAACGCTTTAGTGGCGTGTCGCGCCGGCCTGGTCACGTGCGCCAGGCCAGCGCGTTCCCGGGACTACTGCATCCGGAAGGCGCTGATGTCCTTCGTCTGTCGGTCCGTGCCGCAGCCGTTGGCACCGCCCATGACGTAGCCCACGTCTCCGACGGTGACGCCCGCAGCCGCGTGCCGACCGATCGGCATCTTCGACAACACGGTCCATCGGTTGGCCCCGGGATCGAAGACCTCCACGTCGTCAAACGTGGTACGCGCCTGTGCGTCCTTGCATTCGCCACCTGCCCACACGATCCGACCGTTAATCAAGAAGACGACACCCGCGCTGCGGGCAATATTCAACGGTGCGCCGTCGCTCCAGGTATCTGTCGCTGGATCGTAGATATCGTGCCTCGTGGTGTTGTCGACCGTCGCGTTCAGTCGGCCGCCGAACACATGGATGCGCCCGTTCAACACGGCGATGCCCAGGTGATCCCGTGCCTGTGGCAGCGGCGCGGCCGTCATCCACGCGTCGGTCGCCGGATCGTAGACCTCATTCGTATTCACGGTGACGCGGTCGGGATTGCGCCCGCCGATGGCGTAGATCTTTCCGTTCAGCGCAACGACGCCCGGGGCCCCGCGCGGCGCGGGGAGCGGCGCCACTCGACGCCACGCGTCGGTGCCGGGGTCGTACTCGAAGACGTTGCTCACGGCACCGACGTGGACGTTGGCCTGAAAGCCACCCACGACGTAGATCTTCCCGTTGACCGTCGCCGCTCCGGCATGCGACGTGACCGCAGGCATCAGCGCACGCTCCCGCCACGTGCCGGTCGCCGGGTCGTATTCCTGATTCAGCGAGTTCGCGTCCACCGCACGCATCTGGCCGCCCAGGACGTAGACCTTCCCGTTCGCCTCAGCGAGCGCGATTTCGGCGCGCTCGAACGGCATGGAGCCGACCGACGTCCAGGATGACCCTCCCTGGGCGATGGCCAGGGCCGGCACGAGCACGACGCCCAGTGATACGAGGCCTCCGACGAACCGACGCGCGCGCAACATGTTCATGACGTCCTCCGTTTATGCACCCTTCAACCGTGCGAGTTCCGCGCCGATCCGTTCATCGCCGGGATTGAGCGCTGCGGCTTTCTCGAGATCCTGGATCGCGCCGGCCCTGTCGCCCTTCGCGTCCTTGGCCCGGGCAATCGCCAGATAGGTGGGTACCGAGTTTGGATGGTACTTGAAGTTACCGAGCAGATACGCCATCGCATCGTCGGTTCTGCCCTGTGCGGTCGCGCGACGCCCCAGCTCCACCAGCGCCAGTTCGCTGAAGTCGTAGCTCTGGCCACCGTAGAACTGGGATCTGAGCTCCTCGAACTTGGCCAGACCAACGGCAGGGTCACCACCCTCGGCCGTTGCGTCGAAGACGATCTCGTAGATCTGCCTGGGAATCGGCACGCCGCGGTGGCAGGTGGAACAGAGTACGCGCGTGCTTGACGATGCCGCACCGAGCACCGCCGGCATGTCCTCGTTGATCTTGTCCCGGAACAGCATCATTCTGCGCGCGATGTCTTTCTTCGGGTTCGCGTCGGACACGAAGTCAGGGCGCTGGCCGGGCGCTCCAGCCACGTGACAATAGACGCACTGGACGCCAAGCGATTCGTTCATGGCGTTCATGGTGGACAGTAACTGGGTCCGCGTCGTGCCCGCCGGAAAGACCTGTATGTTCTGCAAGGGCTCTTCGGCCGGCGACTGCGCCAGCGCTGGCAGGCCGATCAGAAGCACGATTCCAAGCAGTCCGATTCCGCGTGATAGGTGTGTCATGCTGGCACCTCGATTCATTCAGGCCGATGCTACTCCCGGCGGGCCCTGCTTGCGCCACTTTTTTCGTCCCAGGCGTGTCCGGCGCAGCTACGGAGCGACGATCTCCGTGATCTCGAAGTGAATGCCTTCCGGGCCTTCAAAAAACATCAGGTCCGAGCCAGGCGGGTTGGGTCTCACCAGGTACGGCGTGTAGCCGGAGGCCTCGAGAACCTCACCGAACGCCTGCAGGGACGGCACGCGAAAGCCGATGTGATCGATGGCTCGGAAACGGCTCGGTGCGGGAAACCCCTGAGCGGGCCTCGAGATATGGACCCAGACGTCGCCATACAAGATGGTATGAAACTGGCCCTTGCCACGAGCCGGAATATCCTCGCCCCCGAACACGTCAAGAAACCAGGCGTGAACGCCGTCCGGGTCGCTCGCCATCATGTGCAGGTGGTTCACACCCGTGTACACGGGGTCCTCCAGCAGTTCCATGCGAGTGCCCCACGGATCCTCGATGAACGCAATGGTCGACGCCGTGACGCCGACCTGCGGCTCGGTCCTGATCTGCGCGCCCATCTCCCTGGCGCGCGCCACCGTCGCCACAACGTCTTCGACGGCGATGCCGAAGTGATCGATCACGCCGCCCTCGCTCGGCGGCGTGTCCCCCTCGGCCTGCATGGTCATCACCAGGCCGTTCCGATGCAGCACCGCCTGCCCTGGACCTCGCGAGACCACCTCGCCGCCGAGCAGTGCCTGATGCCACGCTGCCGCTTCGGCTGTATCGGGTACGCGCATGTGCACATGCGTAAACGTGGTCTGCGCCAGGGCTGGGCTGGGGAGCAGCAACGCACCGAGCGACAGGTACAGCAGCGCACCCCGAACTCGTGAACACCCTGCGCGCGCCTTCGCATGTTCCGCGTGTCGCTCCACTGGCTACTTTCCCATCCGATCCACCGAGTAGCGGTCTGCAAAGCTCAGCGCCCCCAGGAGGGCAAACACCAGCACGTACCACCACATGACGTGGGCCGTACCGAAGTTCATCAGCGCCACCTGCCCGAACATCATGACCAGAAACATCGCATTCCCGGCCAAGCTCGCCAGCCTCGTCTTGAATCCCACCGCGAGCAGCAGCCCGATCACGAACTCTGTTGGCGGGATCGTGTAAGCAATGATCGTGACAACCCAGCTCGGAAATATCGGGAGCACACCAGCCAGGGTGACGCCCATGAACTCTTCCCGGGTTTCGGCAACGAACTCACTCAGAATTGGAAAACGCGACCCTCCGTGGGCGATCATGTGGAAACCCATGGTGGCTCGCACCATGAGATAGGCCACCGGAAGATCGCGCCCGAAGAATCGGTCTTGCCAACTCTTGTACTCGGACGTGCTGGCGTTGGTGTCGGACATGAGAACGTCTCCATGTGATGTCTGTGAGCCGCGCCAAGCCCACAAGAGCCCTGTTGACTACGCGCCCGGTGGCACTAACACGATCTTTCCGAACGCGCCCGCCTCCATGACAGCACCGTGCGCATCGACGGCCTGTGCCAGCGGGAATTCCCGGCCGACGACCGGGTTCAGCGTGCCGTTGGCCAGGCCGGCCCCGAGCGCCGCGTGAATCGCGCGCCGCTCCTCCGCGGTGGCGTTGAACATCGTCATGCCCAGCACGGTGCCGTCCTTACCCATCAACTTGCGTGGATCGATCTCGACGCGGCCACGATTTCCGACAATCATCACGCGTCCATGAAGAGCCAGGACTTCAAGGTCACGGTCGAGGTTGATGTTGGCAAGCATCTCGAGAATCACGTCCACGCCGCGACCGGCCGTCAACGCCATGATCCGGCTCATGTAGTCGGCGTCATTATGGTTGAGCACCTCGTGCGCACCTTGCTCCCGCACCAGCGCCAGCCCCCGGTCGCTGCCGGCGGTGCCGATCACACGCAGGCCACCCGCCCGGGCCATCTGGGTCGCCGCGATGCCGACGCCACCGCTCGCGCCATGGACGAGGACCGTTTCTCCCGGACGCGCCTTGGCCTTGAGAAACAGGGCGCGCCAGGCGGTGCCGTACGGGACGCCCACCGCAGCACCCTGAGCGAACGAGATCCGGTCCGGCAACAGGTGAACCTGCGACTCATCGCAGAGTGTCGCCTCGCTGTATCCACCGTGCCCCTCGGCCGTGCCGTTCGCATAGACCCGGTCGCCTTTCGTGACGCGCGTGACACCGACGCCAGTGGCTTCCACGATCCCGCCGATATCGGCGCCAGGCGTATACGGCAGGCTCGGCTTGATGGCGTACGTGCCTGAGCGGATATACGTGTCCACGGGATTGACGCCGACAGCCTTGACCCCCACCAGTACCTGACCTGGCCCGGGCGATGGGCTGGGCACGTCTTCGAGCCTCATGACTCCCGCAGCGCCGAATTCACGAACGAGGATGGCTTTCATTGGTCCTCTTCTGCGCTTCAACCGATCGCGACAACCGTGCGACCCGTCACTGTACCGTCGACGAAGGCCTGGAAGGCACCGGGCAACGCATCGAACGCAATCGTTGTCGCGGCGATCGTCTCCAGGTGCCTGGGTCGAAGATCCCCGCCGATCCTATCCCAGACTTCCAGCCTCAGGTCTCTCGGCGTATCGACCGAGTTGATGCCCAGCAGGCAGACCGCGCGCAGGATGAACGGCAACACGGTGGTATTGAGCGCGGGACTCCCGGCGAGGCCGATGCTCGCGATGTTTCCGCCGTAGTTGACGGTGCGGGTCAACCAGGTCAGCACATCACCGCCGACGTTGTCGATCGCGCCGCCCCATTCCGCCTTCTCCATCGGTCGTTTACCGTAGTCCACGTCTCCCCTGAGCAGGACCCGATGCGCGCCGATGCTCTTGAGATAGTCGGACTGCTCCACCTTCCCGGTGAGCGCGACGACCTCGTATCCCCTCGCGCTCAGCATGTCGACGGCGATGCTGCCCACGCCTCCCGTCGCACCCGTCACGACGATCGGCCCATGCTCGGGACGCTGGTTGTTGTGCTCCATCCGATGGATGGCCAGCGCTGCGGTGTAGCCCGCGGTGCCAATCTGCATCGTCTGCGCGGCGGTCATGCCCTCAGGCACGCGAATGACGGCATCACCCTTCACACGGGCGTACTCCGCATAGCCCCCGTCAACCGTCTCGCTCAGCCCACATCCGTTGACGAGCACCTGCTGGCCGACCTCGACACGTGCGTCCGCGGTGCTGACGACGGTACCAGCCAGATCGATGCCGCCGACCAGCGGGTAGCGCCTCAGGATCTTTCCAGCCCCCGTGGCTGCCAGTGCGTCCTTGTAGTTGATGGTCGAGTGGCTGACCTTGATGACGACCTCGCCTTCGCTCAGGTCGTCGAGCGACAGTTCGCAGAACCCCGCGACGATCGCGTCATCCTTCTTGTCAATCCGAAAAGCACGAAAGCTGTTCATTCCAGTTCCCTTGTCAAGGCCGACCCACCGCAGACCCGGCTCCGTTCTCTGACGCGTACGCGCACGATCATATCCGCGTCACGGGTGAGCGAGGAAACATGCGCCGCAAACGATCTGTAGAATGGCTCCATGGCAGACGACACGACGCTCATCATTGAAGACCGCGGACCCGCCCGCATCATCACCATCAACAGACCTCAGGTGCTCAACGCGCTGAACGCAGCAGTCATCACGGCGCTCAGCGAGGCGTTCCATGCCCTCGCCGCGGAGAAGCACGTGCGAGGGGTCGTGCTCACCGGAGCCGGGGAGAAAGCCTTCGTGGCCGGGGCCGATATCGCAGCCATGCGAGACCTGAACCCCGAGCAGGCCCTGGCCTTCGCAAGGCGGGGACACGCCGTCGGCGATCTGATCGCGTCCACAAAAGTACCTGTCATCGCGGCCGTCAATGGCTTCGCGCTCGGTGGGGGATGCGAGATCGCGCTCGCCTGCGACTTCATCTACGCGAGCACCAGGGCGCGCTTCGGGCAACCCGAGGTGAAGCTGGGCGTGATTCCCGGTTTTGGAGGCACCCAGCGTCTTCTGCGTCGTGTGGGGTTGGGCAGGGCGATCGAGTTGTGCGTGACCGGCGAGATGATCACGGCCGACGAGGCCCTCCGCATCGGACTGGCGAACAAGGTCTGTGAGCCCGAAGCCCTGCTTCAGGAGGCCGTCGCGTGCGTGGATACGATCGCCACCATGGGACCGTTGGCAGTCGCCGAGGCCAAGCGCGTGATTCACGCGGGGGCCTCGCTGCCACTGGCAGCCGCCAACCAGCTGGAAGCACAGGCGTTTGCTGACCTCTTCACCTCGCGCGACCAGTCCGAGGGCATGTCCGCCTTCGTCGAGAAGCGCGCCGCCAGCTTCAGCGGGGAATGAGCATCGAACTGACGCGACGGAAGGAGTCAAGATGAGCTACAGGGAAGAGTACGACCGCTCGATGCGCGATCCCGCGGGGTTCTGGCGAACGCAGGCCGAGGCGCTGGAATGGTTCACGTTCCCCGCTGACATCGTCTCGATCGACGACGACGGACTCGGGCACTGGTTTGCCGATGGCGAGATGAACACGGCGTACATGGCGCTCGATCATCACGTGAAGCACGGGCGTGGCGACCAGGCGGCCCTCATTTACGACTCCCCCGTGACCGGCACCACGGCGCGCTACACCTACGCTGAGCTCACCGATGCGGTGGCGCGCACGGCCGGAATGCTCGCGACGCTCGGCGTCACCAAGGGCGATCGCGTCATCATCTACATGCCGATGATCCCCGAATCGGTCATCGCGATGCTTGCGGTGGCGCGGCTCGGGGCCGTGCACTCCGTGGTGTTCGGCGGTTTCGCGCCGCCGGAGCTGGCCGCGCGCATCGACGATGCCACGCCGACCGTCATCCTGACCGCCTCCTGCGGCATCGAGATCACGCGCGTGATCGAGTACAAGCCCCTCGTCGATCGCGCGATCGAGCTTGCGGCGCACAAGCCAGCGATCTGCGTCGTCCTCCAGCGCCCACAGGCGGCCGCCTCGATGGTCGAGGGACGGGATCGCGACTGGGCAACGTTGCTCGCCGCCGCGTCGCCCGTGGACTGCACACCGGTCAAGGGCAGCGATCCGCTCTACATCCTCTACACGTCGGGGACCACCGGTAAACCCAAGGGCGTCGTGCGAGAGAACGGCGGTCACGCCGTTGCGTTGCACTACAGCATGAAGGCCATCTACAACGTCGAGGCCGGCGACGTCTACTGGGCGGCGTCCGACATCGGCTGGGTGGTCGGCCACTCGTACACCGTGTACGGCCCGCTACTACGCGGATGCACGACGATCGTGTACGAGGGGAAACCGGTCATGACGCCAGACGCTGGAGCCCTGTGGCGCGTCTGCGCCGAATACGGGGTACAGGCGCTCTTCACGGCGCCGACGGCGTTCCGCGCCGTCAAGAAGGAGGATCCGGACGCAACGCTGATGAAGCAGCACGACCTGAGCGCGCTTCAGGTTATCTACTCCGCCGGCGAACGACTCGACCCGCCCACCGAGGCGTGGCTGACCGGGCACACCGGGAAGCCCGTGGTCGATCACTGGTGGCAAACCGAAACCGGCTGGGCGATCACCGCCAACCTGCAAGGCGTCGAGCCGATGCCGATCAAGGCCGGCTCCTCGACAATGCCGGTACCCGGCTTCGATGTGCAGATCCTGGACGAGAACGGGCAGCAGATGCCACGTGGTACGCAGGGCTACATCGCCCTGAAGCTGCCGCTCCCGCCGGCCTGCCTGAACCGCATCTGGGGCGATCCCGACAGATTCCGCGAGGGTTATCTGAAGTTTCTGCTTGGCTACTACACCAGCGGTGATGGTGGCTACATCGACGACGACGGCTATGTTTTCGTGATGGGGCGCGTCGACGACGTGATCAACGTCGCCGGGCACCGGCTGTCCACCGGCGAGATCGAGGAAGTGGTCGCCACGCATCCTGATGTGGCGGAATGCGCCGTCATCGCGCGCGACGATGCGCTCAAAGGCCAGGTTCCGATGGGGCTGGTCGTGCTCAAGGCGGGTGTGACGGTGACCGACGAGGTGCTGCAGCAGCAACTCATCACGCGCGTGCGGGACACCATCGGCGCGATCACCTGCTACAAGGACACCGTGATCCTGGCCAGGCTACCCAAGACCCGCTCCGGCAAGACCCTGCGCAAGACGCTCGCCAGTATCGTCAACGGCAAGGAATACGTTGTGCCCTCCACGATCGAGGATCCGGGTGTCATCCCTGAAATCGTTACGATCCTGCAGACCAGGAAGGTGATCGCCTAGCAGTCCGTGGGCGTGGAAGTGTATCGCGCACAGGACGGCGTCATGGTTCGGCAATCGGCGGCGCCGTGCGCGTGGACTTCGGCTGGCTCTGAGTCGAAGGCCCACGCTGCGACTCCGCCAGGTCTCCACGGTACCCGGAGGCGACGGATGTGGTGATCGAGTCCTGCCCACGCTCAAGGTCGAGCAGACTCCGCTTGCGCCAGACGCCGCCACCATACCCACCCAGGCGCCCGTCGGCGTTCACGACGCGGTGACAGGGGATCACGATGGCGATGCGGTTCATGCCGTTGGCCGTTCCCACGGCGCGCGTCGCGGCCGGGTTCCCGATGCATCGGGCGAGGTCGCGATACGACCAGGTTTCACCATAGGGAATGGTGAGCAGCGCGTTCCAGACCCGCTCCTGGAAGACGGTCCCCCGGATGACCAGCGGCAGGTCGAAAGCCTCACGCGCGCCGTCAAAATATTCGCCGAGCTGCACACGTAGCCTCTCGAGCCAGCGGTTCCGACCGGGGATGAGTGGCATGCCGAGCCGGCGCCCGAGTGTCGACAGCTGGGCCTCCAGCATGCGACGGTCAGTGAACTCGAGCAGGCACACGCCTGCCGTCGTCGCACCGGCGATGAGCGGCCCCACCGGCGACGCGATCCAGTCGAGCGAAACGGTGTCGCCGTCGTGGGCTTCTCCAGGCGAGGTTCCGAAGGCCCTGGCAAAAGCAGACCGAAAGCCGCTTTCAGACTCGAATCCCCCGTCGCTGGCCGCGTCGCTCACGGTTGCGCCCCCCTTGATCTGGTGAAAAGCGTCTGCCAGGCGCTTGGCACGGCCATAGGCCTGGAATGTCATGCCAAAGTGCTTCAGGAAATACCGCCGTGCCCGCGCGGGGTCGATGCCCTCGGCGCGGAGCTCAGCCGCCCGGATGCGCGATGCAGGATCGGCGTCGACCCGCGCCAGCAGCCTGCCCACCCACGCAGGCGGACGGCCGTCGGTGTCCAGCGGGCGACACCGCTTGCAGGGTCGATAGCCGGAAAAGGCGGCCTCGCGGGGCGTGGCGAAGAACTCCACGTTTTCGGGCCGCGGCTTGCGCGCCGTGCACGACGGCCGGCAGAAGATGCCTGTCGTCTTCACGCCCGTGAAAAACACGCCGTCGTAGGTCGCATCGCCACTCAGGAATGCGCGGCGCATCTCCTGCTTGGTGGGCAGCGTTGTCATGGCGGCCACGGTAGCACCGTCCAGTGGTTCACACCCACCGAGAATGCGACAAGGAACTCAGAAGGTTGGCAGGCAAAGCCTGCTGCCGTCAGCCATCGAAGGCCCGGGCATCATTCCGGACCTCAACGCGATCGTCCGCAACAGGAGGATCATCGTCTGGCGCTGACAATCGTCCTGTTGTTCCTCGGCTGCACCGGTCGACTGTTGTCGTACACGACTGCGCGGAGCTGCTCGATCTGGGCGTCATCCACCGCGATCGCATCGGCCAGCACGAACCAGCGAACGCCCTCTGTACACGGCGGCTTCGTCAAGGACCCGTCGTAGCGCATGACCTCACCCACCGAACCGAGGATCGCCGCGGCGGACAATCGGTTGTCGAGCACCGCGCGGGGCAGGTCGATCGTGGTCGGCAGACGGTCGAGCACCGGTGCGAGCGCATCGCTGTGGCGGCCGACGTCAAGGAATGCGGCGATCACTGCCAGATCGCCCGCAGACGACTGGTGACCGAAGTGGACTTCTGCAGGGAACGACCGGCCCCCGACGGTATGCTCGCTCGGCGCATGAAAATGCAATTCTCGAAGCCCGAAGCGCTGTCCGCCAATGTCGACCTCGCTACCGGGATCGTAGGTCGCCCGAACGGTGCGCCCGTCGTTGACGAGCTCGATCGCTGAATCTTTGTAATCGAATGTGAACGCCTCCGGCTCCGCTGCGGAGACGGAGCGGAGATCGACCGGTGACTGCCGAGTGCCGGTTGCGCACAGGTCGTAGTCGACAGAGAGATCGCCCCACACGGCCGGACCGTCCTCCCGACCGTAGCCCCACTGGACGGGGCCGCTGGGCCGCGTGTCCTGCGCCACGGGAGGTGCCGGCGGCGCACACGCGACCGACGACCCCACCCAGACTGCCATCACCGAGAGGCCGATCCACGATCGCATCTGTCGTCCTCTATCCTCGACGGCCCGGCTCCACACGCGGGGACACGCGTCGATGCCGCGAACCCGCGACGTTGGAGCGTTTTTCGATTCGGTGGAGACCGAAAAACGCGGGAAAGCGCTTTTCGAACGAGCCTGGCCCTTGCGAGAAGCCCCAGACCGATAACGAAAAACGCTCTAGACGCGCCCGGTCACCAGCGATTCCACCACGCCCGGGTCCGCGAGCGTCGTAATATCACCAAGGTCGTGCACGTCGCCTTCTGCGATTTTGCGAAGAATGCGGCGCATGATCTTGCCCGAACGAGTCTTCGGCAACCCCTCGGTGAACTGGATCTTGTCCGGCGAGGCGTGCGGACCGATCTCGCCGCGCACGGCCTTGACGATCTCTGCCTTCATCGCATCGGTCGGGGTCTGGCCGGTCTTCAGCGTGACGAAGGCGTAGATCGCGCTGCCCTTGATGTCATGCGGGAAACCGACGACCGCGGCCTCGGCGACCGACGGGTGTTTCCCGATCGCACCCTCGACCTCGGCCGAGCCCAGGTTGTGCCCGGACACGATGATCACGTCATCAACGCGGCCCGTGATCCAGTAGTAGCCGTCCTTGTCGCGCAGGCAACCATCACCCGTGAAGTACTTGCCTGGGAATCGCGCGAAGTAGGTGTCGAAGAAGCGTTGCTTATCGCCGTAGACACCACGCATCTGGCCGGGCCACGACTGCGACATGCAGAGGTTGCCCCGCACGCTGTTGCCCTCGAGTACGTTGCCTTCCTCGTCGACCAGCGCGGGCGTGATGCCAAACAACGGGAACGTCGCGGAACCAGGCTTGGTCGGCGTTGCGCCGGGCAACGGCGACATCAGGATGCCGCCCGTCTCGGTCTGCCACCACGTATCGACGATCGGGCATCGCTCGTTGCCGATCACCGTGTGGTACCAGGTCCATTCCGGAGACTTGATCGTTTCGCCGACCGTGCCGAGCAATCGCAAGCTGCTGAGATCGTATTTCGCCGGCCACGTGTCGCCTTCCTTCATCAGCGCGCGCAGCGCCGTCGGCGCGGTGTAGAAGATGTTGACCTTGTGCTTCTGGCAGATCTCCCAGAACCGACCCCAATCGGGGTAGTTCGGCACGCCTTCATACATCATCGTGATGGCGCCGTTGGCGAGCGGCCCGTAGGTGATGTAGCTGTGGCCCGTCACCCAGCCGATGTCAGCGGTGCACCAGTACACATCGCCTGCGCGGTAGTCGAAGACGTACTCGAACGTGGCCGCCACGTAGGTCATGTACCCGCCGGTGGTATGCAGCACGCCCTTGGGCTTGCCGGTCGATCCAGAGGTGTACAGGATGAACAGCGGATCCTCGGCGTCCATCACCTCTGGCGCGCACGTCGCGTCCGCTGCGGCGAGTGCTTCGTGCCACCAGACGTCGCGACCGGGCGCCATGTCGACCGGCGCGCCGGTGCGCCGCACGACGAGGATCTTCTCGATGCTCGGCGTGCTCTTCACCGCACTGTCGGCATTGGCCTTCATGGCGATGTCCTGCTTGACGCCACGCACACCGGTGTCCTGCGTGATGATCGCCTTGCACTTCGAATCGTTGATCCTGGTGACGAGGCTGTCGGCCGTGAACGCGCCGAAGACGATCGAGTGCACCGCGCCGATCCGCGCACAGGCCAGCATGGCAATGGCCAGCTCGGGAATCATCTGCATGTAGATACACACCCGATCGCCCTTGACGATGCCAAGGTTCTTGAGCGCATTGGCGGCTTTCTGCACCTCCGCCTGAAGCTCCGTGTAGGTGAAGACCTTGCTCTCTGCCGGGTTGTTGCCTTCCCAGATCAGCGCGGTGTTCCCCCCGCGACCGGCTTCGACATGGCGATCAACGCAGTTGTAGCAGGCATTGAGCTTGCCACCGAGGTACCACGCGATCTCGGCCTTGTGATAGTCGACCTGCCGAACCGTATGCCATTTCTCGATCCAGGTGATGCGCTGCTCAGCCTGCTCGGCCCAGAACCCTTCAGGGTCGCTCACCGATCGGTCGTACAGAGCGCGATACTCGTCGAGCGACTTGATGTGCGCCTTGGCGGAAAACGCCGCCGGCGGGTTGTAGACGGGCGTTTCGTCAGCTGAAGGTAACTTGTTGTCTGCCACGATCTTCTCCCGTAAATCACGTTCCGGTTGTTGAAGTGAAGTCGCAATCCGAGGCGGCTGCACGCAAATCGCGCCTCGGTGTGGTCGAGCGTCACGCGCCCGGTGGGACACCCTCCCTGGTACTCTACGCTGTCGAATCCCGGTTCGCGGCGTGGTGGGTGAAGGAGCTGTTACGGCGACCCGACCGCGCCATATTATGCCCGACCGCTGCTGATCACGGCAACTCCGCAGCGTGAGCGAAACGCGTCGTGTTCCCGCGCTGGATGCGTCGGGCCTGGTCCGGCACCACGGCGAGTCTCCAGGCCCGGCGAGAGGCGGCGCTACTCAGCCGCAGGCCCCTCTATTCTCCCCGACATGAGGCCGCCGACCTCGCCATGCTGCCACGTCCCGGCATAGTGATCGCGGTAGAAGAACAGTCTCACGGTGAAGGTCCCCATCCCGGGCAGGCTGGTATCGGTCATCATGAGCATCGGCGTGTCGCCAATCCACCGTAGGGGCACCACGATCGGGATGACACTTCCGCCGTCCCCGACGACCGCGCGGAACCGCCACAGGTCGTCGTCGACTTTCTCGACGCTCTCGATCCGATACCGGTCTTCGCGAGGCGCCCCGTCTTCGCGACCGTCAACGGTAAAGGTGCCGACGAGCGTCACATTGCGCATCCGCTCGGTAAAACGCCCTTCGAGGTCCGACAGGGACACCGGATCCACCGGCGAATCCCCCATGCCGAGCCTCCCGCTGATCCACCCCCCGACGAACACCAGCGGCAACACCACGCTGGCCATCGCGATCCAGGCGGCAGGGCGACGCGTCATCGGTCAACAACCTCCGTCGGTAGCGCGGTCGGCGCGGGTGACGCCAGACCCCCGGATTCGAACAGATGACACGCCACATGGCGCTCATCCCCGGCGGCCACGGTCCGCAGCTCCGGTGTCACTGTCCGGCAGATATCCATCACCTCGGGGCAGCGGGTCGCGAAACGACACCCTGCGCGGATGTTGATGGGCGACGGGATCTCGCCAGTGATCGGGATGGTTGCCCGCTCTCGCTCGGAGCGCGGATCCGGCTCCGGGTTGGACGCGACAAGCGTCTTCGTGTACGGATGCATCGGCCTGAAGTACACGTCGTCGGCACCGCCGAGTTCGACCAGGGAACCGAGGTACATGACCGCCATCCGATCGGACACGTAGCGGACCATCGACAGATCGTGCGCGATGAACAAGAGGGTCAGACCGAGGGATTCCTTGAGTTCTCCGAGCAGCCGTACGATCTGCGCCTGCACCGACACGTCGAGTGCCGAGATTGGCTCGTCGCAGACGACGAATGTCGGCTCCAGGATCAACGCGCGCGCGATGCCGACGCGCTGGCGCTGGCCGCCAGACAGTTCGTGCGGGTAGCGGCCCGCATAGCCAGCCGCGAGGCCGACGCGCTCCAACCAGTCAGCGACGGCGGCACGCTGCTGCGCGTCGCTGGCGCCGCCACCGAGACGAAGACCTTCCCCGACGATCTCCCCAACGGTCATCCGGGGGTTCAGGCTCGAGTAGGGATCCTGGAAGATCATCTGCATACGCTGGGCATAGTGCCGAAAGTCAGCCGCGGTGTAGCGCTGCGGCAGACGCTCGCCCTCCAGGTACACCTCGCCGGCCGTCTTGTCGTGCAGGCCCACCAAGGCTTTTCCGAACGTGGACTTGCCCGATCCGCTCTCGCCCACAAGGCCAACGATCTCCCTGGCGGCAATGCTCAACGACACATCGTCCACGGCATGCACGGTCTTCCCGCGCCCGAGCGGAAAATGCTTCGTGACGCCTCTGGCCTCGACAAGCAGGCTCACGCGCGGCCTCCACGATAGACGGCGTCGGTCCCTCGCGGCGCGTCCTCGTGATGAAGCCAGCACATCGCATGGTGTCCAGGATCGACCTCGACACGTTGAGGTCGATGTGGCCCGCACACCAGCATCGCATGCGGGCATCGCTCCGCATATCCACAGCCCGCCGGCGGACGAAACAGGTCGGGCGGCGCCCCCTCTATCGGCATCAGGCCAACGGACTTCGATGTCTCCCGGCTCGGCATCGCCGCTTTGAGTCCGAGGGTGTAGGGGTGGGCGGCACGATAGAACACGTCGTCCACGGTTCCACTTTCCACGATCTCACCGGCGTACATCACCGCAACGTCGTCAGCCACGCGCGCGACGACGCCGAGGTCATGCGTGATGAGCACGATCGCCATGCCGTTCTTCCGCTGGAGTCCCTCGAGCAGCTCCAGCAGCTGCGCCTGAATGGTGACATCGAGCGCCGTGGTGGGTTCGTCCGCGATCAGCACCGCCGGCTCGCAGGCGATCGCCATGGCGATCATCGCCCGCTGCAGCATGCCACCGGAGAAGGCGAACGGGAACTGCCGCGCGCGCGCGTCCGCATCAGGAATATTCACCAACGCGAGCACCTCGACCGCACGCGCAAAGGCGTCGCGTTTCGACATGCCGCGATGCACCTGGAGCGTCTCGGCGATCTGGTCGCCGACCCGCATCGTGGGGTTCAGCGCGCTCATCGGATCCTGAAAGATCATGCCGATCCGATTCCCGCGCACGTCCTCACCATTGACGATCTTCTGCCGCACGATGTCGACACCGTCGAGCCGCGCCGCGCCGCGCGTGATCCGCCCCGGCGGCATCGGCGTCAGGCCCATGATGCTTTGCACCGACACCGACTTCCCGCAGCCTGATTCGCCGACGATCGCGAGCGTCTTCCCCGGACGGACGCTGAAGCTGACGCCGCGGACCGCCTGTACGACGCCGCCATGCGTATCGAACTCGACGCACAGGTCACTGACATCGAGTACCGGTGCGTCATTCGCGACGATCACTCCCGACCTCGCATGCGCACATCGAGCGCGTCGCGCAGCCCGTCACCCAGCAGGTTGAACGCCAGAACCGTCGCGCTGATGATCAGCGCGGGGAACAGCAGTTCGTGGGGATGGGACAGCATTGTCCGAATGCCCTCGTTCGCCATGCTGCCCCACGACGGCGTGGGCGGCGCGACACCCATGCCGATGAACGACAGAAATGCTTCAGTGAAGATGGCGCTCGGCACCGCAAACGTCAGCGTCACCAGGATCACGCCCATCGTCTGCGGAATCATGTGACGGAACACGAGATAGCCGGTCCGGGCGCCGAGGAGCTGCGATGCGGCAACATAGCCCTCCTGCCGCACCTGCAGAATCTGCCCCCGCACGAGCCTGGCCGTCGACGGCCATCCGAGCAGCACGAGGGCCACGAGCATCGGGAACACGCCGCTCTCACCCGGGCCAATGCCGAAGGCAATCTTGAACAGGATCATGAACAGGAGAAACGGAAGCGCGATGACGAAATCAGCGACGCGCATCAGCAGCTGGTCAACCCGCCCGCCCAGAAAGCCGGCCGCGCTGCCCCACACGACGCCGACCAGGACAAACAGGAGCGGCGCGACAACGCCGATGAACAACGACACCCTTGCCCCGTACAGGAGCCGAGCCAGCATGTCCCGGCCGAGGTAATCGGTCCCAAGCGGGTGATAGGGCAAATCGATCTGATCACCCGGCGCGAGCACGGTCGCGTCCTCGACCCAGCCACGCAACTCTGCGTCCCCGGCGCTCACGGTCCTGACTGTATCGACGGTGAGCGCGGCGTACGCGCTCTGCTCGGCGCGGTTCTCGTCCGTGACGACGACCGAATACCAGTAGCGCCGCGGTTCGAGGTCGAGCCGATCTTCGAAGCTCGCCTGGTCGGCGCCAAGTACCTCGCCGATCGGCAGGCCCAGCGCCCGATCCGGCGCCGTGTCGTAGACGCTGCGGTACACGACGTATCCGGCGGCTCCCACGACCGGCTCCCAGACGAGTCGGACGGCCTGCGTCGACGCTGGCTCGGCCAATCGAAGGTTCGTGACAACGTCGCCGGCCTGCGTGGGCGTCGCCGTCACAGCCGCCCATGGCGTGTACGGTGGGACGATCAGTGCCGAGGATGGCCACGCCGGCGCCTGACTGATCTGGTCGATGTCCTGCGCCGCCGGATCGACACTCCACACCCACGGTCCGGCAACCGCCATCGCCCCAAGCGCCATCACCGCACACAGCGACGCAAACGTACGCCGACTCCCTTTCAACCGGCGCCACGAGTCCTGCCAGTACGACAGCGAGGGTCGCGAGCTGACCTGAAGCTGACGTCGGGCCGTGACCGGCTCGAAATCCGCGGGAGAAAATCGTACCGCGACGCTCATTGGCGGCTTCCGACGCGTCTCACTCGACTCTCACCCGGGGATCGATCCATCCGTACAACAGATCGACGACGATCACCATGCTGACGAGGAAAGCGCCGTAGAAGACGGTCGTGCCCATGATGACGGTGTAGTCGAGTTGCTGCACCGCCTCGACGAAATACCGGCCCAAGCCCGGTATGGCGAACACCAGCTCGACCACGAAGCCGCCAGTCGTAATGGCGGCGATCGCCGGCCCGAGTACCGTCACCACCGGCAGCACCGCGTTGCGCAACTGGTGCTTCAGGAAGATGCGCGCGGGAGGCAGACCCTTGGCGCGCGCGGTTCGGATGAAATCCGAACTCGTGATCTCGAGCATCGACGAGCGCATGAGCCGCGTGAGGTACGCCATGGTGCCCAAGCCGAGCACCATCGACGGGACGATCATGTGACGCAGCGTGCCCCATCCAGCCACGGGCAAGAGCGAGAAGCCCAGGTAGACGTTGATGTCGACAAGCGCAAGCTGACTGAACGCCGCCACGACGAAGCTCGGCACAGAAATCGCCAGGATCACGAGGAACATGATCACGAGGTCCGGCAGACGGTCCCGGAACAACGCGGTCAGTGCCCCGAACAGAATGCCGCCGAGGGCAGCAAAGGCCACGGCGAGGATGCCAAGCGTGGCCGAGACGGGAAAGTTTTCCCGGATGATGTCATTGACGCGGCGGTTCTCCTGCGTGAACGAGATGCCAAAATCGCCGCGCAGAATCCCTCCGAGGAAGACGACGTATTGCTCGGAGACGGGCCGGTCGAGCCCGTACCGCTGCTCCAGGTTGCGCTGTATCTGTTCGTTGGTCGCGCGCTGATTCGCAAGCGGGTCTCCAGGCACCGCGTGCATCGCGACGAAGGTGGCCGTCGCGATGAACCAGACGGTGACTATCCCCTGCAGGATGCGCTTGAGGGTGTACGTCAGCACAAGAATTGGTGCTAGGGATTCTCGACGAGGTACGCCGTGGTGTAATCAGGATCTGTGCCCACGGATCTGTGAACGACGCCTTTGAGCCGCGGATCCTCGACGTACACAAGGCCTCGCTCGTAGTTTGGTAACTGCACGGCGTCATCGATCAGGATCCGCTGGATCTCTCCGAACGCATCCATCCGGGTTCTCGGGTCGAGTGAGTTCTGGGCGATGCGTACCTGCTCGTCCAGCGCCGGGTTGTTGTATTTACCGCGGTTGTTGCCATTCCAGGACGCGTAGAGATCGCCAAAGGTCAGCGGATCCGCGAAATCCGGCCCCCATCCTGCAGCCACCATGTCGAAATCGCCGGACGTCATCTTGTCGAGACGTTGCTTGAAGATCTGCTTGTCGATCCGGATCTCGAGTCCGAGCGCCCTGTCGAAGAGGTTCTGGAAGTACTCGGCTTGCTTGTTGGCAATTGGTGCATCGCCCGTCAAGAGGACGAGCGGCGGGATCTCCGCCACGCCCAGCTCCTGCTTGGCGAGCTCCAGATGCGTCCGGGCCAGTTCCAGATCGGGGATCACCACCGGCGGCGGGTACTCCTGCCGAAACGGTCCCTCGACCCCGTTCAACCAGATGGGAAACAAGGAGACGGCGGGCAGATAGCCTGGAAGCCCGATCACCTTGTTGACGAGCTCTCCGGAGTCGTTGACCAGCTGCAGCGCCCTGCGCAGATGAAAGTTGCTCGTCAGTCGCTCGGGGCGGAAGTTGAAGTCGATATAGAAGACTGAGCCGTCGCTGTAGCGACCGAGGTTCCAGCGCAGCTTCATCGCGTCGTCGAGCTGCTCGGCGCCGAGCGTGGCTGTCGCGATCGAACCGTCCTTGAACAGATTCACAACGGCTCCGGTGTCGGCCGTCACGTATGGCATGTCGATGACGTTGAGGCGCACCGCGTCGCGGTTCCAGTACAGCGGGTTCTTCTCAAGCCGCACGTGCGCCCCGTGTACCCACCGCGTCATCATGAACGGCCCGTTGTACACGAGGTCCTCGGCGTCAGCCGCGTATCTCCCGTCGCGGCTCCGGTAGAAGTCCTCTCGCACGGGGAAATACACCGCGAACGCAACGAGCTTATCGAAGAAACCGACCGGGCGCTCGAACTCGACTTCGAGGGTCCGATCGTCGACCGCCGTGGCGCCGAGCGCCTCCGGGGACAGTTCGCCTCTGTTGATCGCCTCTCCGTTCTTCACGTAGTAGAGGATGAACGCGTACTCAGCGGCGTTGGCAGGGTCGACGATCGTGCGCCACGCGAAGACAAAATCGTGCGCCGTCACTGGTCGCCCGTCGCTCCACCGCGCATCGTCGCGCAACCAGAAGGTTGCGCCATCAGGTCGGATGTCCCATCGTTCGGCCACCCCGGGCACAAGCCTGTTGCTCGCGTCGTAGCGCAGGAGCCCTTCCATGACGTGCCCGAGGATGAAAATGCTGGCCTGGTCGGTGGCACGCGTGGAATCAAGCTGGGGAGGTTCCTGCGCCAGTGCGCGGGTGATGGTCCCCGTCTCGACATCGATCGCTCGACCAGCGATCGCGCTGCCCCCGGTGATCGACGACGCCCACGCGAGTGCCCCCATCAGGGCGACGAACCCGACAAGGGACAAGGCGCCGAGCCAGAGGAGCTGCCGCATCGCCAGACGGCTCATCGGATCGCGATAGGTCGGCGGTTGTTCAACCATCATTCACCCTCCGTCACAACGATCAGCCCGTGATGGCCGTCGCCGGCATCCCTCGCCGACAGCGCGCCGCCAGATTCGAGTGAAATGGAAAACGGCGCCGCCGCACGCAGGGCACGCTGGTTGATCCCTGATGCGACGGCGCCGTTCATGAGGTGACCGCTCCGAATGGTCTACCTCGTGCTCGTGCTCGTGCTCGGCGCGTCGGCCAGGAATGTCTGCCATACGCCCGCCGGTGGGCCGTACCCCACGCCAGGCTTGCTGTAGTCGCACACGCCCTGAGGGAAGACGGCGCGGAGGCTCGCAAGCTGTGCGTCAGTGACCTCCCGCGAGTAGTCGGATCGATCAGCCGGCTTGAGCTGACACTTCAGGTGTTCCGACACCGGAGGCATGCCGGCCACGATTCTCGGATTCGCATACACCGGAAACCGCTCCGCACATACCGCCGCGTCCTTGGTCTCCTCCAGCTCCGCGGTAAAGCAGGAATCCACCAGCCCCGCGGGCCGGTTGCGAATCACCTTCTCGCGCTGCGTCCCTGGCGCCATGTCCTTCGCGACGGCCGCCAGCCACGCATCCAGGACGATCAGGTTGGCGTCCTGGGCCTCGTTGGTCGGAGCGCCAGGGGCGTAGACGCGTGATACATAGTTGTCGAGGTTGCCATTGTGGGCGGTCAGGCGATTCCGGGCGATCCAGCCGGAAAACGTGTCGTGGACGTTGCCACCGGGGCCCTCGGTATACGGACGCATGTCGATGATCGGAATCATGCTCAGGCCGTGCGCCGTGTCGTTGATGCGACCGGACGCGTACGCGCGCCTCAGCGCTTCCGGATCCCCAACCGATCGCGCAGCGACGATATTGCCGTTGACGTCGTGGCCACCGACCCGCCGGTTCAGATCAAGAAACTGCGCGAAATTGATCGTGCCGTCGTTGAACGCGCCAAGACCGTACTGGACGCCCACGTTGTCGAACGGGCTCCGCGCGAAGCCGGTCTGCGGGTCTTTGCCGAACACGCTCGACATGCTGTCGTGGTATGTGCAGCGGACACCGGTGGGGTTGGTCTCCGCATTAAACCGCATCGACATCGGAATCGTCGTGTCGTCGCAGTTGTTGGCCGCCTGGCGGGCCGAGTAGCGCAGCTCGTTGTTGGTGCAATAGTCGAAATGGCTGTACCCCGACACGGCCGTCTTGTCCTCGATGGTCCATGGCAGCTCCGACCCGGCCATCGCACTATCCAGCAGATGGCAATCGACCATTCCGGCGTGGAAGGTCAGCGTGTCGGCGTAGCTGGCGGTCGGGACGATGCCGTCGAGCAGCCCGGGGTAGTTGTTGCCAATGAGGTGTTGCTGCATCGAACCGCCGGAACGCCCGCTGCCCATCGTGTACATCGGCACGCCGAACTGCTCGATGAACCGCTCCTTGACCATCATCATCGTCTCGGCCGAGACCACGTCACTCCCGTGGGTGCCGAAGACGTTCAGCGACCCACCGGCCAGCGCGTACCCCTTGGCGATCGGATAGTCGCCAAGCTGCCCATCCTCGAGGTTCTGGCGATTGCCACGCAGTCCGCCAACCGTGCGACCCTGGTGATAGCCGGCGGACACGCCGCCGCCGAACGCGTACACGAGACGACCGTTCCAGGCTGATTCATTCGACCAGGGCGACGGCAGCGGCGTCCCGGGCTCGTGGAGGAACGCGATCGAGTACACCGCACGATTGATGGTGCCCATCTCCCGACGCACGATGTAGGGAACCGTCTTGCCTTCGGTGGTCGTCGTCATCGCGATGTCCGTGGGCCGGGGCCCCTCCGGATCGAGCGGTCGGAACGGGCTTTCCTGGGCGCCACCCTGGAATCCGTTTGCGTTGTCGGCCGCCGCGAGGTCACCGGGCGCTTGACCGGCAGGCGCGGGAGTCTCCGCCACCTTGTAGAAATACTCGACCTTCGTTTCCGCCGAGCACTTCTCATCGAGCGGCGCGCCAAGCCCGTGGGCGTCGGTCTCGCAGACAAACGGCATCTGTTGCGGGCTGTACAACACCGGGCCAGTGATCGGATGGTTCACCACCGTGAGCTGCGCTGTCGCCTGCCCGCGCATCGAGGCCTCGATCGCATTCGGACCGATCTCGAGGCCACTGACGCGACCGATGACTGACCTGGAATCTGCCGCGAGTCTGAACGACCGCGATACGTCCTGCCCGTTGAGACGAACCGTGACGTTCCTGGCAGTGAGATTGGCTGGACCGGCGACCTGAAGCAGGACATCGCCGCCGCTAACGAACTCCGCCTTCGACGAGAGCGTTGTGACGCTCAGCGGGGCATCTGCCGGCTGCTGCGCGGCGACAGACGCCACGAACATACCCACGGCCAAGAGCGTGATGGTGACTGAGCGGACCATAAGCTTCCTCCATGGAGCGGGCTCACCCGCTCGCGCGTGTCCGAACGAACGATGTCTTTCCCGAGGTCTTTCCCGAGCGCAGAACGCCACCAGGATCATTGGGCGCCGCCCCTCAGTATTTCCGTGTCGGAGCAGGCGCCGAGCATGGGAGCAGCGGGACAGCACCCCGCGGACGGCACTCGTCCGCGGGGGCGAATTCCCGAAACCTCCTGGCTACCGCGAACTCGTCGCCGCCGGGGCAGGAGGGTCGATCGACGCCAGATACGCGACGATGTCGGTCATGTCGTCCATGGTCAGGTTCGCAATCACCGGCATCATCAGCGCGACCTGTGGGCCTTTCCGCGTGCCCATCTTCATGTCCCACAGCTGACGCATCTGGTAGCTTGGCGATCGCCCGGCGATGCCCGGCATGCTGCCGACACCCATCAGGTCCGCCCCGTGACACACGGAGCACGACACTGTCTTGCCTCCCCCGGTGGTGACGAGGTTCTCTCCTCTGGCAAGGCTTCCCGTCGGCACGTAGGCGATCCAATCCCCCGGCGCGCGCGTATTCCGGAGAAAGTTGGCCTGATGATCGTCCCGTGGCGTTTCGACGATACGCTTCCCGAGCGGCTCCATCCCGCCTCCCTCGACCGCGATATACATGTCGCCGAGATGCAACTCCATCTCGGGAATCATGTCGGCCTCTCTGACTTCGATCCACTTGGTATACGGGATGGCCTCGAAATACTCGGCTGACTGCCGCATCTCTTCCTCGGTCATGGCCTTGGCGAGCGCGACCATCGTCGGCGTGTTCGGATCCCGAGGATCGGCCTGGTATCGCAGGTCATTCCGCATGTCCTCGAGCTGCTGCATGGTGTAGGCCGCCGGCTGCCCACCCGGTGGCGCGTTTTCCGGCCGTCCCTTGCCGGTTGGCAGATGGCACGACCCGCAGCCCCGACCGCGTTCCGCCATCAAGCTTGCCGGGCCGGTCTTCATGATGGGCGGCATCGGCGGGTAATCCTCTGGAAACCACTCGATCACGTTGTGACCATCGCGAATCTCCAGCCACGAGTAAGACGCGCTGCTGCCCTCGACGGTCCGCGGCCTGCGCTGGTCCTCCGGACTCATATCCCCGCGCAACTGCGTCGGAGGTAGCGGTGCGGCCTGCGGGGCGGCCTTGTCTCCGGGCTGAGGCGACGTAAGCCACCCGTATGCCCAGAGCGGCCATTCCTGGGTCGGAGCCTGAGCCTGAACGAACGACGCCCCGAACGCCACACACGCTGCGACAACGACGCTCAGCATCCCGATACGAATATCCTTCTTCACTCTGACCTCCCGAGTAGAGTTGTTTGCTCCGCACCCAATCCGCTGTCGGGCGCGACAAAGGTGGCGCCATTCGAGCCGAGGCGCGTACGCCACTTCTGATTATCTCGGACTTTATACATTGCCGGCCAGAGTCGCAAGAACCTATTCGTACCACTACTTCCGCCTACCATGGGGCCCAATGGGCCACCACCAGGGGAGACGGCCGTCTAAATCACGTGCCACGACCACGCGTAGCGTCAGCCTGATGGGAGTCCTGCCCCCCATCGCCCTCTCGCTGCTGGGCCTCAGCCTGGCCGCGTGGGGCTGCGAGGCGCGAGCCTCCCAGCAAGCGCTCCCGCCGGATGCGCTCGGCCCGGGTGCACTGTCGCTGGACGTCGTGGCTGCCCCCCAGGATGAGGTGAGCTTCGGGGGTCCAACGCCGGCGGGCGTCGTGCAGCACGATCCGCTTCGGGAGGCCTCCGGCCTGGTCGCCAGTCGCGCCCACCCTGGCGTCCTCTGGACGCACAATGACTCCGGGGATGGGCCGCATCTGTACGCGCTCACGACCGACGGCCGACATCTGGGCGTCTTTACCCTGAGCGGCGCCGAGGCCCGCGACTGGGAGGATCTCGCCATCGGCCCCGGCCCCGACGCCGGGGTGGACTATCTCTATGCTGGCGACATTGGCGACAACGATTCGCAACACGACGTGAAGTACGTCTACCGGGTGGCGGAGCCCGCCGTGAGCACGGACCAGGCGCCTTCGGTCACATCGCTGACCGGCGTGTCGAGGATTGCGCTTCGCTATCCTGGCGCTCCGTCCGACGCGGAGACCCTGCTCGTCGATCCGCTGACGGGCGACCTCTACGTGGTCACGAAGCGCAGCACCGACGCCTCGGTCTACCGTGCCGCTGCGCCTATCTCGACTGCGGACATCATCGAGATGGAACGCTCGGGGACGCTGTCGCTGCCGAGCGTACCCGGCCTGCCAGCCGCCGGCCAGGGTGCGGTGGGTGGGGACATCGCACCTTCCGGCCTTGAGGTGCTCCTGAAGACCTATACCGCGGTCTACTACTGGCGGCGCGGCTCGGCCGCCGAGGCGCTGTTCGCACGTCCGTACCAAGCCCTGCCCTATGTCCCCGAGCCTCAAGGGGAGGCGATCGCATGGGCCGCCGACGGCAGCGGGTACTTCACGCTCAGCGAAGAGCGTCAGTCGATTCCGGCCACGCTGTACTTTTACCCGCGACAGCGCACGCCCTGACGGCGACCCACCGAAAGACCCTTTACTTTTCGGAGCCGCGACTCCGCTTGTCGTGCAACCGCCCGAACACGCGATCGAGCGAGCGAGCCAGCTTGTGGGTGGCGCCACTGACCGCCTGGTCCATCGTGGCGGCGTGATCCGTCACGGCGACCGGCGGTCGACCCTCGAGCCGTGCCTCGATGACGCAGCGCATATCCAGGCCACCGCCCTTCTTGTCGCTGTTTTCGTCGCTCAGGTGGACCTCCACGCGTGTGATGCGGTCCCTGACTCGAGTCAGGGCGCGCTCCACGACGTCCGTGATCCGATCGGCCAGCGCCTCGCGGCCTTCGATGTTGTGGTCGGTCCTTACCAGGACTTGCATGGTTGCCTCCTGCTCACATCGCGATGTGAGTTCGCCGCGAGCCTGGTACCGCCGCGCGTCGGATCGGTATCGCTGACCAGGCCTCCGCAGGCAGGTTCATCTGCGACGGAAATGTGGTTACGAGACGAGGGGAAGATCGAGCCGCCCCCTCGACATCGGCGTCGAAAGGGCGACTCTTGAAAATGAACCTAGCGAATCAGCGGTGCCAGCACGAGGGCAACCACCGCGATGAGCTTGATCAGGATATTGAGACTCGGTCCACTGGTGTCCTTGAGCGGATCGCCGACCGTATCGCCCACGACACCGGCCTTGTGCGCGTCGCTGCCCTTGCCATACTTGACACCGTTGACTTCGATGCCGCCCTCGATGCGCTTCTTCGCGTTATCCCAGGCGCCACCGGCATTGGACTGGAAGATCGCCAGCAACACACCAGACACAGTCACGCCGACCAGCAATCCGCCGAGCATGTACTTGTCGATCAGGCCAACCACCACCGGCGCAGAAATCGCCAGCACGCCCGGCAGCACCATCTCTTTGATAGCAGCCTTGGTGGAAATGTCGACGCACTTGGCGTAATCCGCCTTGGCAGTGCCCTCCCGCAGACCGGCGATCTCACGGAACTGGCGACCCACTTCCTCGATCATCTCGCCCGCCGCCCGGCCCACAGCGTTGATGGCCATTGCACTGAACACGTACGGCAGCATGGCGCCAAGCAGTACACCTGCCAGAATCACAGGGTTGGCAACGTCAATATTGTCCACGTCGGCCTGCTGCATGAACGCCGCGAATAGCGCAAGCGCGGTCAACGCGGCGGAGCCGATGGCGAACCCTTTGCCAATTGCCGCTGTGGTGTTGCCGACCGCGTCGAGCTTGTCGGTGCGCTCACGAACTTCCGGCGGCAAGTGCGCCATCTCGGCGATGCCTCCAGCGTTGTCAGAAATCGGGCCGTAGGCATCAACCGCAAGCTGGATCCCGGTGACGGACAACATGCCGAGGGCCGCGATCGCGATGCCGTAGAGGCCAGCCGTGGCGGACGCCCCGATGATGGCCACCGCCAGAATCACCGCTGGAATGCCCGTTGAGTACATCCCGACGCCGATACCCGCGATGATGCAGGTGGCCGACCCCGTCACACTTTGCCGGGCAATACCAACGACCGGCGCGTGATCGATCGACGTGAAGTACTCGGTGACCAGGCCGATCATGACGCCAGCCACCAGACCGATGAGCACGGCGTAGTAGACACCCATTGCTGTATACGTCGTGCCCCCGACGGTCCATTCCGACGGCAGCATCCACTGGATGATGAAGAAGGACAACACGGCCATGATGCCGGAGGCACCGAACTCGCCCGCGTTGAGCGCGGCCTGCGGGTTACCGCCCTCCCTGACCCGCACAAAGAAGGAGCCAGCGATCGACACCAAGATGCCGACACCGGCGACGACGAGCGGCAGCAGGACGCCTGCCAGGGGCTCCACGCCAGCCATGCCGTCGAACGTCGCGATGAACGCCGCACCAAGGACCATCGTGCCGATGATCGACCCGACATAGCTCTCGAACAGGTCGGCGCCCATGCCCGCGACGTCGCCGACGTTGTCGCCCACGTTGTCGGCGATCGTGGCAGGGTTGCGCGGATCGTCCTCGGGAATGCCCTCGTAGACCTTGCCCGCCAGGTCGGCACCGACGTCAGCCGCCTTCGTATAGATGCCGCCGCCCACGCGCGCGAACAGCGCGATCGATGAGGCTCCCAGGGAGAAGCCCGAGATCACGTTGATGACGCGGACCATGTCCCAACCCATGTTGCTGTAGGCGATGAAGAGCGTGCTCAAGCCCAGCACGCCCAGGCCCACGACGCTCAGGCCCATGACCAGACCCCCCGAGAAGGCCACCGACAGCGCCGAAGCCAGTCCGGTGCGGGCGGCTTGCGTCGTGCGTACGTTGGCTTTGGTGGCCACCGTCATGCCGATGAAGCCGGCCAGCGCAGAACACAGCGCGCCGGTCACAAACGACACCGCGACCAGCGCGGACGATTGTTCGTTGGCCATGTTGGCCAAGGCCAGCAAGACCGCCACGGCCACGACGAAGATCCCCAGGACCTTGTACTCGCGGTTCAAGAAAGCGCGAGCGCCCTCCGAGATCGCCAGGGCAATTTCCGTCATGCGCTCGTTGCCGGCATCCTGCCGTCCAACCCAGCCAGCTGTGTAGAGCGCGTACCCGAGGGACAGCAAACCCGCGACCGGGATGAGATAAATGATGAGCTGCGTATCCATATGGTTGATATCTGTCCTTACCGCCGAGCGTGATTACCGTATGATCCGCACGCACACTTTCACGAGCGACTCATTTCGCTCCCGAGATCACCGAGATCGGCCGTGGCCAGCGGTCCATGTCGAGTCTCACGCGTCGGGGACAACAGAGAATCTTATCCGGCCCCGTCACCTCAACGCAATTGTTTCGACCCGATGCCACCTTCGCTTCTGGGCACGGAGGACGCCACAGAAGACCCGCAATCACCGCTCCGCCGGCGTAGGCTACCGAGTCCCACACATCGCCCGTCGCCTGCGAGAAGAGCCTGGGGGCTATCAGTTCGGCCGCGACGGTCCAGGTCACGAGCGCGAACGCCACCTCGCGCCACCGGGGCACGCCGTCATCGTCGCGCCAGCCCAGGCGGCGCTCCAGCCACAGCCAGAACGGAAGCCCCGCCGGAATCAGCAAGACGTCAGTGACGTGTCCGTTCCACAACGGTGTAACGCCCACCGCTGGCATCAGCCAGTGATACACGACGTACGTGGCGCACGCCGTCACACAGACCGGATCGCGCCAGTACAAAAAGCGCCTGTCGCCTGGAGCGTTCTTCGATTCGATGGAGACCGAAAAACGCGGGAAAGCGCTTTTCGAAAAGGCCTGTCCCCTGCGAGAAGCCCTAGACCGAAACGAAAAGCGCTCTGGCTTCACAGGAGGGCGGCCGTGGCGAGGCCGAAGCCGAGCGCGAGGAGTGTTTTTAGAAGAAACTGCATGCGCACAACGCGAGAGAGTCGGCCAAGTGTCCGGGTGAGAGTGACATTCAACACCCGTCATTGTAGTCTGCGGTGCTCGCAACCCGGGGGGCCATCTAGGGGACGGGCGTACGCTGCGTGTCGGGGGGCCTGCGCACCGAACCGCCATCGGGAACCACAGCATCCATGTCCAGTTCGAGCACCATCGCCCCGGTCAACAGTGCGCGGCACGTGTTGTTCGCAAGCCTCGTCGGTACGACGATCGAGTACTTCGACTTCTATATCTACGGTACGGCGGCCGTCCTAGTCTTCCCGGTGCTTTTTTTTCCTGCATCGGACCCGGCTGCAGCCACATTGGCGTCGCTGGCCACCTTCGGCATCGCCTTTCTCGCCCGACCCGTGGGCGCAGCCCTTTTCGGCCACTTCGGGGACCGCGTGGGACGCAAGACGACGCTGGTGGCGGCGCTGCTGACGATGGGCGGCTCCACGGTGGCGATCGGCCTCCTGCCGCCGTATGCCTCCATCGGTCTCGCCGCACCCATCCTGCTGGCGATCTGCCGCTTCGGGCAGGGGCTCGGCCTCGGGGGCGAATGGGGTGGCGCCGTGCTGCTGGCCATCGAGAACGCGCCGCCGGGCAAGCGCGCGTGGTACGGCATGTTCGCCCCGCTCGGCGCCCCACTTGGGTTCCTCATCTCGACCGGCGTATTCCTCGCGCTCTCGAACTTCCTGACCAACGATCAATTCCTGGCGTTCGGGTGGCGGATACCATTCGTGGCGAGTGCCGCCCTCGTCATCATCGGCCTCTACGTGCGCCTGGCGCTGACTGAAACACCGGTGTTCGCCGCCGCGCTCGGCGACCGCGTCCCCGTGCGGGTCCCGATGCTCGCCGTGCTGCGCGACCATCCGCGCGCGCTCCTCACAGGCACGGTCACCGCCCTCGCGACATTCGTGACGTTTTATCTGATGACCGTCTTCACGCTGGCGTGGGGCACGGCTGAACTTGGGTTCACACGCGACGAGTTCTTGCGGATCCAGCTGGTCGGCGTAGTGTGCCTCGCGGCAACCATTCCGATCGCCGCGGTCCTGGCGGAAGGGGGACGGCGGCGGGTGCTCATCGGATCGTCGATAGCGATGGCGCTCTTCGGCCTCGTGATGGGGCCACTGTTCCTCGCCGGCCGCACGGGCGCGGTCCTGACAGTCAGCATCGGACTTGGCCTGATGGGGCTCAGTTTCGGCCCGCTCGGGACCATCCTGTCGGAGCTCTTTCCCACGAACGCGCGATACACCGGCAGCTCGCTCGCCTTCAGTCTGGCTGGCATCTTCGGCGCGTCACTCGCGCCGTACATCGCCACGTGGCTCGCCAACACGTACGGCCTGCAGTACGTCGGCTACTACCTCACCGCGGCGGCGCTGCTGTCGCTGGCTGGCGTGTTGGCCACGCGGGAAACGAGCACGAGCGACCTGACGCACTGACGTGGCCTTCGCCCGCGGTCGGGGTGTGTAGATCGCCGCGGCGATCGCGTACCCTGTGGCCATGACGACGACACGATTCTCGATGATCGGAATCTGGGTCATGGCGCTTGCCTGTTCGTTGGCGACGCCCGCCACTCTCGCGGCACAGACGACGGCCACGGGTGACGCCCCGGTCATGACCGGCGGGTTGCCCGAGACGATTCCGATCTTTCCGCTCCCGAGCGCCACGCTCTTCCCGAACGCGTCACATGCGTTCCGGATCTACGAGCCGCGCTATCGCACGATGATCGTCGAGGCAATGAAGGGCAACCGTCTCATCGGCATGACGACGCTGCGACCGGGCTTCGAGGCTGACTATGAAGGGCGGCCCCCGATCGAGGCCATCGGGTGTGCCGGCCTGATCACCGACTTTGAAGCACTTCCCAACGGGGAGTTCAACATCGTGCTTGGCGGCCTGGTGAAGTTTCGCGTGCTCGACGAGGAGGACGACAGCCGGATCTACCGTCTGGCCCGCGTGGAACCGATGGAGGAGGTCCTGAACGACCAGGACACCGCAGCGCTCGGCGAGGTTCGCCAGGAACTGGAGTCCCTGCTGCTCGCGATGACCGACCGGCTCGGCATCGTGCAGCCACCGGCGGGTGTTCCCGACGAACAGGTCGTGGACGAGCTGGCCCAGTACCTTCCGATCGATCCATCGATTCGCCAGGAACTCCTTGAAGAGCGGGGCGCCCTGGAGCGCGGCCGCGCGCTGGTCGATGTCCTGGAGAGACTGCAGCGTGCCCGGTAGAGACACACGGCATGTGATCGGCTATCCTCACACCCATGGCTGACACCGTCGAGTTCCCCGTCAACGGGCATACAGCGTCCGGGTACCTGGTGACGCCCCCCAGCGGTACCGGTCCGGGCGTCCTGGTCATACAGGAATGGTGGGGCCTTGATTCGGGCATCAAGGAAATGGCCGATCGCCTCGGCGCCGCCGGTTTCGTCGCGCTCGCACCAGATCTCTATCACGGAGAGCTGGCGGGGCACGACGAAATGGACAAGGCCGGTGAGCTCATGCAGAGCCTCCCGCCCGACAGGGCCGGTCGTGACATGAGCGGTGCGGTGGACTACCTCTCCGGGCATCCCGCCGTGACGGGCCAGAACATCGGCGTCATGGGGTTCTGCATGGGCGGCATGCTGGCCTTCCTGATTGCCGCGAATCGTCCGGACAAGGTCGCAGCGGTTGTACCGTTTTACGGGTTCCCCCATGGCGACACCGAGCCGGACTGGTCCAGGCTGACCGCGACAGTGCGTGGCCACATGGCCGAGCAGGACAGCTTCTTCCCTCCGGAGGCCGCTCGCGCGCTCGAGGCCAAGCTCACGTCCATGGGGAAAGACGTCACATTGACGGTCCACCCCGGAACCGGCCATGCCTTCATGGCACCGCACAATGCGCTGGGGACGCTGAACGCGGACCTCGCTGCGCAGATCTGGCCGAAGGTCGTCGCGTTCCTGCACGACGAACTGGGGTAGCCGTGGCTCTGGGTCACCGGTCTCGCTGACCGGGACGGCTGAGCCGCATTTCGGGTGGCGCCACCGCGTCTCTGGATCCGTCGCCGACACCAGCAAGACTACCTGTAGACGGGAATCCGGTGCTGTCTGGTGCCGCGACGGCCAATTAGAATGCAATGATGTGCAGCACTGATGGGGTGCGGGGGTGCGCCTGAATAGCGAGAAAACTGACGATGTTGGATAGCCTGATCGGCCAAGTCGAGAACTGGACGACGCTCAGCATCGTGCTGCTCGTCGTCGCAGTCGTCGCGTACATCGTCGCCCAGATCGCGGCTCGGGTGATCCGGCGAGTGCTGGTGTCTGTCACGGGCGGCGATGAGGCCAGGAACTTTCAGAGCCCGATCGTACACGGCCCGATTCGCGTCACCCGGGCGGTGGTCTTCCTGGCTGCCGTTCTCGCCCTTGCTCCGCCGGCGCTCCGTCTGGCCGGTATGCAGATTTCATGGGGACTCGCGCCAGAAGCGCTGACGGCCTGGCTGCTCGGATCGGGACTGCGCGTCGTCGTCATCACGCTGCTGACGTATCTGCTCATTCGCGTCATCGCCTCGGCCGCGAAACGCCTCGAAGCCGAGCTGAGTCGCGGTACCTCTGCGGTTGAGGCCGCAGAGCGCGCCAAGAGCGCCAAGACCCTTGCCCGGCTCGCGCAGAACCTCCTGACTGTCCTCCTGACGGCCGTGGCCACGCTCATGGTGCTCCGGGAACTGAACGTCGATATCGTGCCGATCCTCACGGGCGCCGGCATCCTCGGCCTGGCCGTCGGCTTCGGCGCGCAAACGCTGGTGAAGGACCTGATCGCTGGATTCTTTTTGATACTGGAAAACCACGTGCGCGTCGGCGATGTTGCGACGATCAATGGTACCGGTGGTCTGGTCGAAGCCATCAACCTTCGGACGATCGTGCTGAGGGATCTGGAGGGCGTCGTGCATGTCTTCCCGAACGGCTCTGTCGAGACCCTTGCAAATCGCACGAAAGATTTTTCGTACTACGTCGTCAACGTCGGGGTGGCGTACAAGGAGGACACCGATGCTGTCGCCGATGCGCTGCGTGAGGTCGGCGCGGAACTTGCCGCCGATCCGGCCTTTCAGGACTCGATTCTCGAGCCGCTGGAGATCCTGGGCGTGGATGCCCTTGAGGACTCGCAGGTGACCATCAAGGTCCGGATCAAGACCGTGCCGCTGAAGCAGTGGGCGATCGGTCGCGAGCTCCTGAGACGCATCAAGAAGACGTTCGACGCCAAGGGAATCGAGATCCCGTTCCCGCACATGTCGGTATACTTCGGCGAAGCCAGCAGGCCGTTCGCGGTCAAGCAGACAGGTTGACGACATGACTCGATTGAGGCGGTCTCTGACGCTCGTCGCGAGAATGCTCGTCTGCATGGCGGTGGTCGCTGGCGGGGCCGGATGCCGCACCGTCGTGGATCCGATGGCCATCTCCGATGCGCAGACAGCCGCGCGCGTCAAGACGGCCCTGGTCAACGACCCCGATCTGGGCCCTCGCACGATCGAAGTCCGCGTGGCGCTCGGCGTGGCGCAACTGTCCGGACAGGTCGCGAGCCAGGCGGAGGTCGACCGAGCCGTGATGATCGCGCGCGGCGTTCCTGGTGTCGTCAACGTCCAGGCCGCCCTGCAAATAGGCGCGCAGTCCCCACGGTCTGAGGAACCGTCGGATCAGTTCGACGCCTCTGGTGTCGAGTTGTCGGAACCTCAGGACAACCCCGGCTTGCTGGCGGTCGGCGCGTCGGTCGGCTGGAGCGCGCCGCGCGCGGCGGAACTGGGACACCGAGTCTCGGTCGGCCCGCTCTTCAAGCTCGGATCGGGTCAGGGCCTCGGACTGGCCGTGGGACTTGGCTGGGTTCAAGCGAAGCTCCGATCGCTGGGCGATCATCCGGATGCGCTGACGCACGTCCAGATCAAGCCGATCATGCTCGGGGCCGGCTACACGGTCGGGACGGAGCGAACGTCCCTGTCGGCGTCGCTGGTCGGTGGGTATGCCTGGAACAGTCTGACGGTCACCGAGACCGGAGCCGCCGAGGGACTGCCGGTGGAGGTCGACAACAGCCTCGTCTGGCGACCGTCCGTATCACTCTGGCACAACCTCAGCCGTCGAACAGCCTTGAACGTCTTTGTCGGGCACGTGATCACGCGGCTCCGCCTGACGGTGCTGGAGAACGGGCAGCTTGAGAAACGGTCAACGCGCGGCGATACGACGATCGTCAGCGCCGGCGTTGCCTACCGGTTGTTCTGAACGGGGCTTCCACCATGCACCTGCTCGTAGTCGTCGGTGAGGCGGCCCGTTTCGCGGGACGGGTGATCGTGGAATCGGTGCGACCTCCCTACGAGTTCCGAGAGACCCTTCGGCAGCTCTTTGAGCTCGGCTGCCGGTCGGTGCCGCTGATCGCCGCAAGCGGCTTTGCCGTCGGCATCGTGCTCTCCATGCACACGCGGGCATCCCTGGCCCGATTCGGTGCCGAGGCGTTGATTCCGGCTGGACTCGCCATCGCCCTGGTGCGGGAGACCGGACCGCTCACGGCGGGCCTCCTGCTGTCCGGACGAATCGGCGCCGGCATCGGCGCGGAGCTCGGCGCCATGAAAGTGACCGAGCAGATCGATGCGCTGGAAGCCACGGCGGTCGACTCGTTCAGATATCTCGTTGTCACGCGCGTCATCGCCTGCGTGATCGCGCTGCCGCTGCTGACCAGCCTGATGAACTTCACCGGCATGTTCGGCGGGTACGTCGCCGAAACGAGCATCACCGGCACGCCGTTCCAGGCCTATTTCAGACAGGCGTTCACCGCCATCGAGTTCTCGGATCTGATTCCCGCAACGCTCAAGACGATGGTGTTCGGGTTCATCATCGCCAGCGTGGCCTCCTATCTCGGGATCAATACGAACAGCGGAACGGAGGGTGTCGGCCGTGCGTCCACCCAGAGCGTGGTCGCGTCCTCGATCCTGCTCATTGCCGCGAATGTACTGCTCGTGCGCATCATCTTCTTCTTTTATCCGGTGTAGATGGCGACCGACAGACCGGCGGTGGAACTCCGAGCCGTCAGTAAATCGTTCGGAACCCGGAAGGTGCTCGACGATGTCTCGCTGACCATCGAGGCGGGGCGAAGCATCTGCATCCTTGGCCGGAGCGGCACGGGGAAGAGCGTTTCGCTGAAAACCATCATCGGCCTGATCCGTCCGGACACGGGCGGCGTCCTGATCGAAGGAGAAGACATTACCGGGCTGTCGAGTCGGGAGCTCTCGCGGGTCCGCAAACGGATCGGATTTCTCTTTCAGTACGCGGCGCTGTTCGACTCGATCAGCGTGGGCGAAAACGTGGCGTTCCCGCTCCGCAGGCACTCGGATCTCGCGAACGACGAGATCCGCTCGCGGGCGAGCCATCTGCTTACGCAGGTCGGCCTGGGTCGCGAGTACGACAAGATGCCCTCGGACCTGTCAGGCGGCATGAAAAAGCGGGCCGGCCTCGCGCGCGCGCTGGCGCTTCAGCCCCCGATCCTGCTCGCCGACGAACCGAGTGCGGGGCTCGATCCAGTCACAGCTGGCGAGATCGACGCGTTGCTCGTCACGCTGAAACAGCAGTCGAGCACCACGCTGATCGTGGTGACGCATAATATTCCGAGCGCACGTACGATCGCCGATGAACTCGTCTTTCTGCACGAGGGCCGGATCATCGCGCAGGGAGCGCCGGCCGCCCTCGATCGAAGCGACATTCCGCTGGTACGCCAGTTCATGACGTCGGAAGGCGCCGGTTGAACCCGACGCACGGGAAGGCGGGGAAGGATAAGTCAATGAACCGAATGCGCTCGGCGCTGGTTGGGGCGTTTGTGCTGGTCGGGCTGCTGCTGTTCGGCACCGGGCTTTTCCTCATCGGGGACCGCCGCCTCCTGTTTGTCGAGCAGTTCGAGATCAACTCGACATTCGGGAAAGTGACCGGCCTGGAAGTCGGCACCGCAGTGACCGTCGCCGGACTGGCAGCGGGTGAGGTCCTGGAGATCACGTTGCCGTCGAGGCCATCCGACAGATTCCACGTCCGCATGCGACTCCGTGAGGACGTACGGCATTTGATACGCGCCGACTCGACCGCTGGCGTGCAGACTGACGGCATCGTCGGGAACGCGTTCATTCAGATCAGCGTCGGCACCGACGCGTCGCCACCAGTCACCGCAGGAGACACCATTACGGGCATCGACCCGATCGAGTTCGCCGACCTCATTCAGGAAGGGCGGGACACGTTCCGAACGGTATCGCAGGAGATCATCGATCTTCAGGACGACGTTTCCGGAGCCGTCGCGGCGCTCACCGAAACCGTCGAGACCGCCAACGGCGTGATCGAGAACGTGGGCCAGGATCTCGAAACGCTGACGGCCACCGGCTCGCGTATCGCGACGGACGTGGAGGGCACGATCGCCGACCTTCGGGTCACCGTCAACGACGTCGGAAACGGGCAGGGCTCGATCGGCCGATTGTTGACGGATGACACGCTGTACGAACGGCTCACCGGGATCGGCAGCGAGGCCCAGCTCGCGGTGCGAAATCTTCGAGAGACCACCGACCGGGCACGCGCGGCCGTGGAGGGTTTCACAGGGCCGAATGGCACGTCTCAACAAATCTCGCAGACGCTTCGCAACACGCTGGCAGAGGTCCAGGAAGTGACCTCGGACCTGGCGGAAGGCACCGAGGCGCTGAAGCGGAACTTCCTGTTTCGGGGCTTTTTCCGCCAGCGTGGATTCTTCGACCTCGACACCATTTCCACCCAGGCCTATCAAGCAGGCATCCTCGAGGGTGACGATCGCACGGCGTTGCGAGTCTGGGTTGACGCGGGTGTACTGTTTGCGGTCGACCCCGATGGCGTGCAACGGTTGACCGAAGAAGGACGACGGCGGATCGATTCGGTGATGGCCGATCTCGTCCGATACCCGCGCGACAGCCCGCTGATTGTCGAGGGATACGCCGATGCGAGCGAAGGCGGGGCCCCGTATCTGCGCTCCGTCGATCGGGCGCAGCTCGTGAGGGGCTACTTGCTCCAGCGATTTCGTAGGCAGGCGACGCTGACCGATATCATGGCGCTTGGCGAGTCTGCGCCTGACAGCCCCCGCGGAGACGGCCGCTGGTCCGGCGTCGCGCTGACGCTCTTTGTGCGCAACGACGCACTTGGTGCGTTTGCCAACACGTCGACACGCTAGTGACGTCAGGCGTGGCACCGAGGGTGGCAGTAACGGAGGACCAGACAGTGGATGACGACGACGCTCGAGTACTCGCGACCGCGGCGCTGGTTGCCCTCGCCGGTGGGGTCATCGCGTTCTTTGCCCTGACCGACCGCGGCCGCCGGGCGCTGCGCCAGGTGAGTCCCGCCTTGCATAATGTCACCGACGCGCTCGACGAGGTCCGGACCATCGTCCAGAATCTCGACCGCGTTGCGCAGGAGGGCACCGCCATGATCGCCGATCTCCGGGATGCGATGCCCTCAATGCGGAAAGACGACTAGTACCCCGTCGCAGTGATTTTGATCGGTTGCAAGGCGGGGAGTTCGTGAGCGGCGAGCCGCAGC
>JAQBVV010000071.1 GCA_027622905.1 Acidobacteriota bacterium | reverse complement strand
TAGGACCCGGGCAGGAATAAGTTGATCATCGTGGGCGTCGAGGCGCCCACCCGGCAAGGCGCGAAGAGCGCGCATACTCGGCGTATGCAAGCGAAGAGCAACGCAGCCCGGTGGGATGCATCGGTGGCCACGACGAGCAAGTTATTCCTGCCCGGGTCCTTAGACCGTCGAGCATGTGGCTCCACCTCGTCAGTGGCAGCATCTTCTTGCCCCGCTCCAGCGGGGCGAGAAAACTTGAGTCAGTTGGTCAGGATTCCGGCGGCCAAGTTTTCTAAGGAGGAGAGGTAGTCATGAGACATCTGGTTGCGCAGTTTCTCTCGAACGGCATCTCTCGGCGTGACTTCGTCCGTCGCCTGATTGCCACGGGCGTGACCACTGCCGCGGCGAACTCCATCCTCGAGTCGGTCACCGCATTCGCGCAGGCGCCTGGCGCGCCGCCGGCGTCGCCCGAGGCCTTGCAGATCTTCCAGGGTACGGGTGGCGAGGCGTTTGCCGAGCAGCTCATGGCCTCTGGCGTCAGATACGTCTTCGGCAACTCCGCGAGCGAGGACGCGCCCTTCTACGATGCGCTCGTCAACCGTCCCCAGCTCCAGTACATCCTGACACCGCACGAAGGCCCAGGCGCTGCCATGGCGGCTGGTTACGTCAAAGCCTCCGGCCAGCCGGCCATCGTGATGCAGGCGGGCGTGGTGGGCCTCACCAACGCGCTCGGCCAGATGTTCAACGCCTGGAAGGAGCAGACGCCGCTCGTCTTTTATTCGTACAGCACCGAGGACTCGCTGGCGGCCGGGCGTGACGGCTTCGAGGAGCTGCCCAACCAGGAGCAGCTGGCCGCGCCGATGAGCAAGTTCGCCTGGTCGGCGAGCCGGGCCGAAATGATTCCTGAGACCGTGCGGCGCGCCTTCCGCGTCGCGTGGACGCCGCCCTACGGACCGACCTACGCCACCTGGCATGGCGACTACACGGGCGAGCGGTTCACCGCCGAGATCATCCGGCACGACCAGGTGGATCCGCGGATGCGCGTTCGGCCGAATCCCGTGGAAGTGGAGCGCGCCGCCAGGCTCCTCGTCGACGCGCAGCGTCCGGTGCTCATCGTCGGCGACGAGATCTACAAAGCCAAAGCGTTCGACGTCGTCGTGGAGCTGGCCGAGTTGCTCGCGCTGTCGGTGACGCAGGCGAGGCAGGTCCACACGAACTTTCCACATCAGCATCCGCTGTGGGTGGGAGATTTCCCCGGTGGCCGACTCGGGTCGCTCGACTACCCGACGGATCCGGACGTCGTCATCAGTATCGGCAACAAGCTCCAGCACAACTCGCCCGCGCCGGTCGTGTCGCGCGGTATCCCGTTCATCGACATGCGGAACGACGCGGCGAGCATGGGTAACGTGATGACGACGGCCGCGCCACTCGTGTCGGATGTGGCGTACGGGACCGAGGACCTGCTGGCGGCGGTCACCGACCTGCTGACGCCGGCGCTTCGGGCGCGGATCGCGGAGCGGTATGCGGAAGTGGAGGCCGTCAGCGCGCGGGCGCGCGAGTTGCGCGGGCTGGTGTCAGGAAATCCGTTGTGGGACGCCAGCCCGCTCGAAGCGGATCGGGTGACGTACGAAGTGGCGCAGTGGGCCGACCGCGACGCCATCATCGTCAACGAGGCCGGGTCGGTAAAGCTCGAGCACAGCTTCAGTTTCGACCCGCGCGGTGGCCGTGAGCTTTTCTACTATTACGGGGCGCATCTCGGGAGCGGCGTGGGCACGGCGGCGGGCGTGCAGCTGGCGCGTCCCGATCGGCAGGTGGTGTGTCTCGTGGGGGATGGCTCGTTCATCTTCGGTCCCACGGCACTGTGGAACATGGCGCGGCTGGAACTCCCGGTGACGGTCATCGTGTACAACAATCACGCCTACGGCGGCCCGCACAACCGAGCCATCGCGAATCTCGGGGGCGGTGGGAGTCTGGTGGACGCCAGCAAGTACGTGCACGACTACCTGGGCAAGCCAGATATGGACATGGCCTCGATCGCCAGGGGGTTCGGGGTGGACGGCGAACGCGCGCAGAACGTTGCGGAATTCAGATCCGCGCTGGCGCGCGCGCGCCGGTCCGCGGCCGACGGCAAGCCATATCTCATCGATGTCGAGGTTGCCCGCCACGGACCCGGGTGGGCTGAGGATCCGTGGGTGCCCACTGTCAGTCGCCTGTAGCGAGCAGCCGCGCTAGAATGTGGCTCGACGCCAACCGGGCAGATTGATCGGCGAGCGACCGTGCTCGTCGGATCCGGAGGAACGGTCTATGACGCTGCGGTTCATCGGCTGCATGGTGGGGATGGTGGTGGCCTTGTCGCCGGGGCCAGCCGCGAGCCAGACTCCGACGTCGCTCCCGCGCACAGCCGAGGGCAGGCCGGACCTGTCCGGCGTCTGGCAGGCCGTGAATACGGCCGCCTGGAATCTCGAAGCGCATCATGCGACCAGGGACGCCCCCGCTGGTCTCGGCGTCGTGGATGGCGGCGAGATTCCGTATCAGCCCTGGGCGGCGGCGCAACGAGACGAGAACGCCACCAACCGCGCGACGGCCGATCCAGAAGGGCAGTGTTTCCTCCCGGGTGTGCCTCGCGCCACCTACATGCCGTTCCCGTTCCAGATTCTTCAGAACGCCGGACACATTGCGATCGTGTACGAGTACGCGCACACGGTTCGGCGTATTTTCATGGACACGCCCCATCCCCGGGGCCCGATCAGTTGGTACATGGGGGACTCGCGAGGCCACTGGGAAGAGGACACGCTCGTGGTGGACGTGATCTACTTCACGGATCAGACGTGGTTCGACCGCGCCGGAAACTTTCACAGCGACGCGCTTCATGTGGTTGAGCGGTACACGCCGCGCGGTCCAGACCACATCGACTACGAGGCCACGATCGAGGATCCGAACGTCTTCACGCGGCCGTGGACGATACGCATGCCGCTCTACCGCCGCCTGGACGAGAACGTGCGTATCCTGGAATACGAGTGCTACACGTTTGATTTCGAGCAGACGTGGCAGCGGCCACCGCTGTAGCTCAGGACACACGCGGTCAGCGCCAGAGGAGGTGACAGGTGAGCCATCAGCGTAAGGGAGTCAGCGTCGCGTTCGCGGCTGTCGTGGCGGTCTCGTTGCTCATGCCGTTCGAGGTGGCCGGGCAGGCGCCGGTCGCTGAAGCCGGGGCGTTCACGCCGCCTCGTACGGCAGACGGCCAGCCGGATCTGCAGGGCTTCTGGCGTGTCACCCCGAACGGGAGCTACAACATCCAGGACCTCGAAATGCACTCGATCTTTCAGCAGGGGAGGCCGAATCCCGACGTGCGGGGGATGAGTCGGATCGTGGACCCCGCGGACGGAACACTTCCGTACCAGGCGTGGGCGGCCGCGAAGGCGAAGGAGATCTTCGACACCCACACGGACCCGACACCCGAGACCATCAACCCGGATGCCCGCTGCTTCATGCAGGGCGTGCCGCACCATCTGTACAACCGCGAGATCGAAATCTTTCAGACGTCTGATTCCGTGGCGATCTTCAACATGGCGCACCATACGTTTCGGGTGATTCCTCTGGACGGACGTCCCCATATCCCCGAGCCCATCAAGCTGTGGATGGGGGATTCGGTTGGCCGCTGGGAGGACGACGCGCTGGTCGTGGAGGTCACCAATCACAACGACCAGACACGGTTCGACGTCGTGGCCGATTTTCACAGTGACGTCATGCGCGTGGACGAGCGTTTCGTGCTGATCGACCCTGACACGATTCAGTACACCGCCACCATCGAGGATCCGAAGGTGTTCACGCGGCCCTGGACGATGGCGTTCCGGCTCGTGCGCGACAAGGAGTACGGAGACGAGTTGTGGGAGGAGGCGTGCTACGAGGGGAACGCGCGCACGCTGGAGTTGATGTTGAATCGGCCCGGACGGTAGCCGCCCAGGGAGCCCGTCGACGCCTTGCGCGACGGCGCTGGACAACATGGAGATCCGAGTTTTGACGCGACCCGCTGATGGTGGTAGCGTCTCGACTCACGGAAGTCAGGGCTCGGGTTTAAATAAGGGTGTCAGCTTGGGCGTCGAGGCGCCCGCCCGGCCAGGCGCGAGGAGCGCGCATGCCGGGCGCATGTAAGCGACGAGCAACGCTGCCCGGCGGGATGCATCGGCGGTCAAGGTGGCAACTTTATTTAGACCCGAGCCCTTAGTGGAGGTAGCCGATGAAGAAATGTGTACTCGTCGTGGCGGGGCTGACGTTCTTGTGGGCGGTGCCGACGATGGCCCACCATTCGTTCGCGGCTGAGTTTGACGCGAGCATGCCGATCGAGCTGAAGGGCACGTTGACCAAGATGGAGTGGCTCAACCCTCACGGATGGATACACGTCGATGTCGCGCAGCCGGACGGCAGCGTCGTGAACTGGGCGATCGAAGTGGCCGGCCCCAATGCGCTGATGCGACGTGGCCTTCGGCAGACCGACTTTCCGCTTGGCAGCGAGTTGACGGTCGAGGGGTATCGCGCCAAGAACGGAACGCCGACGGCCAGTGGCGAGAGCGTGAAGTTCGCGGATGGGACGAACTTCTTCCTCGGTGCGACTGCACCCCAACCGTAGCCAGAGCCGGGTCTGGAGCCGTCGTGCAGAGCTGACGGTCGGTTCTCGCAGCGCCGCGATCAGCGCCGTGGTCGTCGCGCGGTGGGGCGGACCGTCGCTCAGCGCTCCTTCCAGCTCTCGCCGAAGTAATACTTGTAGCCTGCTTCCCGAATGCGTGGCAGGTCGCGTTCTCCCTCCCAGCACGCTTCTTCGAGCAGTTCGAACCCGGGCTCGGTCTCCCTCACGAGCGCCCACACCAGCTTCCACGGTCTGGTAAACACATTCGGGTCCTCGACCGTGACTTCGTAGTGGATCGTGTTGGCATCGACCAGGGTCAAGCGTTCGACCAGATGGGCGGCGTCGGTATAGAAGTTCCCGGAGTCGTCAAACCACGTGTACCCGTTGAGATTGGTGACATCGATCACCAGCGTGTTCCCCTCCCAGTGACCACGTGAGTGCCCGTTCCACAGCTTGATGTTCTCGCCGATGGCGGGGCTGTCGCCCATCGTGATCACGCGATTGACGTGGTGGTCCTCGAAAAGCCACACGATGGTGCCGTCGCCCCACGGCTGGAGTATCTGGTTGACGTCCTGCAGCGCAAGACGTGGGACCCCTCCCGGACCGCATGCCGTGCGCGGGTCGATGTACTGCTCGTAGTTGACGCCGAGTCTCCCGATGGCGGTGGCCCACGGTTGATACGGGATCTTGCCGTCCGGCGGGTCCACGATCATGGCGGGCGAGATGGTCCACGGCATCACATCGTCATCGACAAGCGGCTCCGATCCAGAGACGCCTTCGACCGAGAAGGCCTGGGCCAGACGGTTGTTCCAGTATCCCTGCAGCGCCGGCCGGCCGTCCGCCGTTCGAGGTGGCTCGAACGTTTTCGCGCGTTCAAGCGCGCACTGGTGAAACGCGACGACCTCCGCCGGACACCCGCCGAGCGTATCCTGGGCTGCGGGAGGCGACGCATTGCCGTCTGGCTGGATGTCGGCGGCCTGGCCGGCCGCGGCCGCAGTCGGTACCGCCAGTGCGATCGCGAGAGTCAGTATCGAACCCAGATGACTACTTTTCACGTGACGCCTCCGTGTCGGAAAGATGCTCAATTTCCACGATCCCGCGCAGCCTGTTCCTCTTGCATCAGATATGCGGGCTCGTACTCCAGCAGTCGCACGTTTGGTTCCTTGCGGCGGTAGAGCGGCAGGCTCATCGTCCATGGTCTGGTAAACACCTCTGGGTCCTCGACGGTGACCTCGTAGTTGATGTGGTCCGGCCCCATCGGCGTGAAGCGTTCCACGAGATGCAACGCACCGCTGTGGAAATTGCCAGCCTGGTCGAACCATGTCTGGTCGGTGAAGTGCACGACGTCGACGACGAGCGTGTCTCCGTCCCAGTGGCCACGCGAGTCGCCCAGCCACCACATGATGGGACCCCGCGGGTGCGGTGTTCCATTGGTGTGCACGGTCCGAATGCCGTGTGCATACTCGAAGACCATGGCCACGTAGTCGGCTGTTTGGACCAGTTGAAAGGGAAACGGCATGTACATGATCCGGGGCACGCCGGGCATGTAGCCCTTCGTCAACGGGTCGGCGGTCAGCCGGTTCGCACGATTCTCTTGCCTCCGGGCCAACGCCGACGGCTGGTAGGGAATGTCATTGCCGTCGACCACGCCCTGACCGGGCGGCACGCCCAGTTGGGCGTGATGGTCCTGGATATCCCACGCAGCCGGGCTGAGCGCCTGCCAGAGGCCCTGCAGATCGGGCTTCCCGTCGGCCGTGCGTGGCAAAGCGGAGACCTGGGCCGTGGCCGGAGCCGATACGACCCCCACGACCGCGGCCGCAAGCAGGACACGAACTAGTCGATATTGCATCGCACAGATCCTCCCGTGTGACGGCGCTGTTCGATGCGCCGCCGTCTTGCCTCAGCGTGATGGTACCGGTCGGGCGGACCGCCCCGGGTCAATGGTGACGCCGGGGTGCACCGCATCGTCTGGCTGGCCCCACGGAGCGCCCGGCGTGATCCATGTATCATGTCTACAATCCCTTGCGCGACGTGTCTGACGCGTCTGGCGCAACCTGTGACTACGTGGGGCCGGGCGGGCGCGTGTGCGTCAGTCTGCATGTTCTGATCGGTGATACGGCCGCATGCTATCGTACGAATCGAGGGTAGACACCATGAAAGCAAAACTGCTGTTGATTCTCGTAGGTGGATTTCTCCTGGCGACGGTGCCAGCCTCCGCGCACCACTCGTTTGCGGCGGAATTCGACGTTGAAAAGCCCGTCACCTTGCAGGGTGTGCTCACCAAGATGGAGTGGGTCAATCCGCACGGCTGGCTCTACATCGACGTGACTCAGCCTGACGGTTCGGTCGTCAACTGGGCGGTCGAGGCAGGCGGTCCGAATGCGTTGCTGCGGCGCGGGCTCCGGAAAACGGATTTCCCGCTCGGCCTCGAGATTCAGGTGGAGGGCTACGCGGCCAAGAGCGGCGCGCCGAAGGCGAACGGGCAAACCGTGACGCTGACGGACGGGCGGGATTTCTTCCTGGGCGTCGATGATTCGGGCGGCGGAGCCAGGTAGGCCCTCCAGTCCGAAGCAGCCGAGACCAAGGACGTCGGCGAACGACGAACCACACGCGGCGGGCGTCGCGGTTCGGCGCCTGTTCGTTGTCGACGGCCTGCGACGCCACTAGTTCGGCGGGACGACGCCGCTGAACCACTTGAACCCGACGTCGCGCATGGCCTCGGCGGATTCGTTGCCCTCGTGGCAGGCGTGCTCCCACATTTCATCCGCGTAGGGGTCGCTGGCGGCGACACCCGCGCGTCGGAAGGGGAGCCGGATCGTCCACGGTCGCGTAAACACGGTCGGATCGTCGATGGTGACCTCGTAGTCAATCGTATCGGTGTCGGCGAGCGTGAAGCGCTCGACGACGTGTGCGCTGTCGCTGAAGAAGTTCCCCACCTGATCGAGCCAGTTCCTCGCGTTGAGATTGCGGACATCGACGACCAGCGTGTTGCCTTCCCAGGTTCCGCGCGAACGCCCCATCCAGAGCTTGACGCTGTCGTCCACGTCCCGAGGGCGTCCGTCGGTGGGGATGAGCCGGTAGTAGTGGCCGAAGTTGTACGTGATGAGCACGTAACCCGGGCCTTGTCGCATCTCGAAGCCGCCCCGGTAGGTCGCGCGCGGGACCGCGTAGAGACAGTACGTCTGCGGATCGGCGTAGAGGCGCTGCCCGGTCTGCCCCGGCCATCCACGTGCCAGGCCCGCCCGGTGCTCGTCGCGCCGGGCCAGCGCCCACGGCAGGTAGGGGACCCTCCCGCCTGGCGGGTCGGCGATGAAGCTTTCTTCGGGCGGCGAGCTGATGTCGACGTACTCGTGTTCTTCGATGTCGTCGCCGCCAGGAGTGCCCCCCCAGCGTCCCTGCAAGTCCGGCCGCCCGTCGGCCGTCCGCTGCGGATCGAAGGGCAGGAGCGTCGCGCGCTCAGCAGCCCAGCTCGCGGCTCCAGGCTCTCTGGGTGCGTCCCGAGCGAAGAGCGCCTGGCCGGCGACCGTCCCGGGCACGAGCAGCAGCGCGGCCGCACCGATCGCGCGCCATATCATCCGATGTGCACGCCGAGTCGTCATCGTGACCTCTGTTCTCTTGTTGTCTGGCCGGGTTATCGAAGTTGGTCGGCGATCGCTTCCACGCCCGCCATGGCGCAGGCGTCGTCGGCCGGCTGGCCGCCGGGAGCGCCGGACACGCCAACGGCACCGATGGGGTCGTCGCCGATCATGATCGGCACGCCACCGCCCAGCGCGATCACGTCCACCATCTGGCGCTGGCCGGCTCGCGGAGTCCCGTCGGCTGTCCGCGCCACCCAGTTCAACGACGTGCGCCGGAAGGTCAGCGCGGTGTAGGCCTTACGCCGGGCCAGATCGAGATTGTGTGGATTGGAATTGTCGGCGGCGACCATCACACGGGGCTGGCCGGCACGATCGACGACCGCGACCGTCACGGTGACCAGATCGCCATCGCGCCCGCACGATTCGATCGCGCCTTCCACGACGGCCATCGCCTGCGCCACCGAGATGTTTTGCTGGGTCAATGTCTGGGCGTGGGCGGGAAGCGCCGCCATGACGAGAGACGCCGTGGCGACAGTCACCGTGGCGAGGATGGCCGATGGCAACAGGGCACCGGCGACCGAGGACAACGACAATCGAGGCATGGCTCAACCCCTTCTCATGATTCCGCGTTGACGACTGGCGATCTCACACGTCGTTGCTGGCGGCGCACCGGAGGCTCCACGGCCGGCCCTGGCAGCGCGTGACCTTGGCTCCTCGCGTGGCGGGGCGTCGCCGCCGCTAGTTCGGGACGACCCCGCGATACAGCTCACGACCCTCTCCGTATCGAGGTCCCTGGCTCACACCCTCCCAGCACGCGTTTTCCCACGTCTCATACCCGGGTTCGCGATTCCGCCGCCATCCAAGCACCATGGTCCACGGCTGCGTGTAGACGCTGGGGTCGTCGATCGTGGCCTCGTAGTGCATGACGTCCGGGTCGAACATCGTCCACCGTTCGACCACATGCACGGCGTCGCTGTAAAAATTCCCGATGTGGTCGAGCCACATCCGGTCCCGCTGGTTGGTCACGTCGACCACCAGGGTGTTGCCCTCCCAGCGTCCACGCGAGTTGCCCATGAAGAGGCGGATGCTCGGCGGGAGATGCGGACGCCCATCGGTGGGAATCACGCGATACGTATGCGCGTAGTCACCGAGGACGAGCACGGATCCCGGGGTCTGCACGATCTGCCGGCTTCCGGCACTGTAGGCGTGCTTTGGTGGCGCATCAGGCAGGCAGTGCTGTACCGGGTTGATGTACGTGACGAAGTGCTCCTGCTTCCTCGCTGCAGCCCAGGGCTGGTAGGGGACCCGTCCGTCTGGCGGGTCCACGATCACGCTGTGTCCGCCCGAGCCATCCAGCCCTTCCGGATGTTCCTCGATGTTCTCCATGTTCCGGGCGACGATTCGCGTCCAGTAGCCCTGAAAGTCCGGCGTCCCGTCCGGCAGTCGCGGCGGATCGAAACCCTCGGCCTTGGCGAGCGCGCATCGGTGAAATTCGACGGGCTCCTCCGAGCAGCCGCCGGATTCACCATACGGTTCCATCGGCGTCGGACCAGAGCCCGGCGGAGGGGTTTCGAAGTAGGGACGCTGGCCAGAGACCATGGCCGGCAGCACCAACAGGAGTAGCGCGGGGAGCGCGATCGAGACCATCCCACCCGAGAAGCGGCTGCTCACGTGGTCAATATATTACGTTGGCGACCAGTCCGGTAGGACGTGAGGTCGTACAGGCTCTGCAGGTTTCGCCAGAACTGCACGCCGGTGCCGAAGAAGCGAGCCAGCCGGAGTGCCGTGTCCCCCCGGCTGCCGGGACGACTCGGCCGGTTCTTGCACCGCAGGGGATTGGTATAGTTGTCCCAGACTCAGTGGTCGGCCCGTCACTGACCCCAAAAGACGAGGTCCTGAAGCCATGACGCTGTTATCGAAGTCTGTGGTACGTCGCCGCACCCGTGCCATCGGTGGTGCTCCTCAACAATTCCTGGCTCTCGTTGTGGCGCTGGTTGTCAATACCGTGCTCGCGGAGGCCCAGGCGCTGCCTCCGGGCGTTGAGCGGGGCGCTTCAATCGCGGGCATCACCGAATATACGTTTCCCAACGGTCTGCGTGTCCTGCTCCTTCCGGATCCCAGCAGCAGCACGGTCACGGTCAATGCCACGTATCTCGTCGGTTCCCGTCATGAAGGGTACGGCGAGACTGGCATGGCTCACCTGCTCGAGCACCTGCTCTTCATCACGAGCACGAACGGCGTGGACATCAAGCAGGAACTGGAGAATCACGGGGCGCGATGGAACGGCACCACCTGGTACGACCGCACGAACTACTACGAGACGGTCAACGCGTCCGACGCGAATCTCCGCTGGGCTCTCGAGCTCGAAGCCGAGCGCATGCAGCACATGCGCATCGACCAGGAGGTGCTCGACACGGAGATGACCGTCGTGCGGAACGAGTTCGAGAGGGGCGAAAACAGCGTGACCGGCGTGCTCGAGGAGCGGGTGTTTTCAACGGCGTATCTCTGGCATAACTATGGCAAGTCCACGATTGGCTCGCGGAGCGACATCGAAGCGGTCACGGCCGAGAAGCTGGCCGACTTCTATCGCAGGTACTACCGGCCGGACAACGCGGTGCTCATTGTTGCGGGGCGGATGGATCCGTCGAACACGCTCGCGATGATCGCCGAGACGTTGGGCGCCATCCCCAGCCCAGACGTGCCCGTCGAGCCGACCTACACCCTCGAACCGCCCCAGGACGGAGAGCGCACGGTGCACCTTCGCCGTGTGGGTAGCGGTCAGAACCTGATGATTGCCTATCACACACCCGCGATGGCTCATCCCGATGCCGCGGCGCTTGAGGTGCTGTCAGGGATCCTCGCCGGTGCCGGCACCGGTCGCCTGGAACTGGCGCTCGAGGATACGGGCAAGGCTCTCTCCGTCAGTGCGGCCCTCTATGAACTCCACGACCCTGGAGTCATGCTCGTGTCGGCCAACCTCAACGCCGAACAGTCGATCGAGGAGGTGCAATCGATCCTGCTGAGCACTCTTGATGATCTGGCTCGGGATGGGCCGACTGCAGACGAGGTGGAACGGGCGCGAACGCGCATCCTCCAGCGCATGGATCGCATGATCGCCGACTCACGACGTTTTGCGATGAGCTTGACCGAGTCGGCGGCGGCTGGCGACTGGCGGCTCCTGTTCACGAACTACGAAGGGATCCGGCAGGTGACCAGAGAGGACGTCCAGGGCGTCGCCGAGCGCTACTTGAAGGCGTCGAATCGCACCGTCGGCACGTTTATCGCTGACCCGGACATCGAGCGCGTCGCGATTCCGGCCGCACTCGGGATTGACGCGTTGCTGGCTGCCTACACGCCGAACATCACTGTCGAGGTGGGAGAAGCACTCGATCCGTCGCCAGCCAGCCTTGAGTCCAGGATCGAGCGATCGAAGCTCGAGAGCGGGCTGCGGCTGGCGCTCCTGCCGAAGGAGACCCGCGGCGGGCGCGTGCAGGCGTCGATCACGTTCCGGTACGGTAACGAATCAACGCTCGTTGGCCGCGATGCGGCCGCTGATCTGGCCTCAGCGCTTGTGCTTCGCGGCACCCGGTCAAAGTCCCGGCAGCAACTGCAGAATGAGATGCAGGAACTGAACGCGACGATTGATGTCTTCGGAGGTCTGGCACGCGTCACGGCGTCGATCTCGACGACCTCCGAGAATCTGATTCCAGCCATGCGACTGGCGACCGAGATTCTGCGCGAGCCCGCATTCTCGGAAGCCGACTTCGATCAGATCCGACGTCAGCGCATAGCGCGACTGGAACGGTCTCTCACCGAACCCGAAGCCCTTGTCGCCGAGACCCTTCAACGGCATCTCAGCCCCTACCCCCGGACCGATGTTCGATACGTTCCGACCATGAGCGAGGAGATCGACAGGCTCCGGGCAGTGTCCCTGGATGATGTGATCCGATTCCACCAGGACTTCTATGCTGCCGACGAGGGCGAAGTCGTGGTCGTCGGTCAGTTCGACGCGCGCGCCGTCGAAGCGGCCGCAGACGACCTGCTCGGATCGTGGATCAGTGGGCGGCCGTACGGCCGCATCGTCAGCAACTACATCGACGTCGAGCGCATCAACACTGACATCGAGACACCCGATAAGGAGAACGCGCAACTCTCGGCTGGTCTGCGGTTGCGCATGACGGACTCCGACGCCGACTACGCGGCGATGGTGATGGCGAACTACATGTTCGGGGGCGGCATCAAGGCCCGTCTGCCCGATCGGATTCGCAATCGTGAAGGGCTGAGCTACAGCGTGGGTTCCCGCTTCTCAGCACCAGCGGAAGGCGATGCGGCCGTATTTTCGGCCTCGGCCATTGCCAACCCCTTGAACATCAGCAGCGTCGAGGCCAGCTTCAGGGACGAGCTGACGCGAACGCTGAGGGACGGATTTGCCGCCGATGAACTGGCAGCCGCACAGCAGGCCCTGCTCGACGAACGCATCGGAAGCCGATCCAGCGATGCCGGCGTGCTGAACCTGATCTCCGCGCGCGAACAATGGGGGCGGACGCTGGCCTGGGACGAGGAGCTTGACCGAAGGCTCGCGGCTTTGACGGTGGACGACGTCAACACGGCATTTCGACGCCACGTCGATGCAGAGGCGGTCTCGGTTGTGAAAGGTGGGGACTTCAGAGAGACGAGGGCGCCTCAGTAGGGCATCGTCAAGCTGGGGCGTCGCGTCGACCCAGGAAGGCTACTCGGTGTCAACCGGGCGCTCCATTTCATCGCTGCCAACGCGCCACACATCGGCGCGATCAATCGGCGGCGAAGCAATACATCAATCCGGCGCCTCCAAAACTAATGAAATCCTCCTGTGTACAGCCCGGTGTTCCGTGGGAGGAGTTCCAGGGAGCGCCCGGTGTGGAGAAGGAGTAGCGGTCGGCGTGGCCGACCCATGCGTTGCCCTGATCATTGCTTGTCCAGTTGTTGCAGGTGCGGTCTTCGCCCGACGGAAACGCGGTGCCATCAATGCGTGAGCCAGTGAGGATATCGTGTTCCGTGACGTCGGGATTCCCGTCCAGGCGGGAGGCGAAATGGTTACCCTGCTCGTCCAGCGCGTGTTCAAAATTGATGTTCGAGTTGTCGTAGTGCAGGTTCTCGACGCTGGTGGCGATGATAAGGCCTCTGGCGTTCGCCCATGGTCCCATGCCGATGCGGTCACGCGCATTGACCGCTCCGTCCCCTTGAGTGCTCAAGTAGGCGCGCCACGCGCGGTGACCGGCGCCTGCCGCGGCGGCTCGCGCCTGGCAGTGCGCATCCGCGCCATCCAGGCCGCCCAGGTTGCCGCCATCGCCTATGCCGATGCTGGTGACGAAGAAGCCAAGCTCGGGCGGCTGGTCGTCGTTCTGAGGCTGTTGTGCTGCGATCGAAGGTCCAGGCAGTGCCAGTGCCCCCACGGTGACAGCAACCGCTATCAAGTCTCGACTGCTGTTCATGCCTCGCGTTCCTCTCAAGAATCAAGCCGGATGATAGACGGCGCCAAGCCATGCTTCGGTCCCAGGACGGCCCAGGAGTCCCAGATCACCTTTGCGTGTGGTGGTGCAGATAATGTCTCACAGGTTGCGGGCGCGCGCATTGTCCCGGATTTGCCTGAGGCGGCTATACCCGGAGTGAAAACGATCTCTCAGGAACATCGCAGATCTGTCGCGTATCGTTCTCCTCCATGCGTACTTCTTGGCATCCCGCACGTAGTCGCTGCTGATCTGTAGCCATTTCGATAAACCACCGTCGGCCGCATCAGCGCTTCGTTTCTTCAGAACGAAAAGGTGTCGAACCGCCATGTCCAGGTCGCTGAGATTCCCGATGTCGTTGCGCGAAAAGTCGAACACGACTCGGGCTGTGACATCGAAGTGTCGGGAATCCAGTACCGCTTTGAACATGAGACACGAGGGAAGAAAGGATGGAGGAAACTCCAGGACACTGACTTCACATCGGCGCATGAGCTCCAGCACGGGCTCCAACGGTAACTGAGGCATTCCGAGCGCGGCGAATCCGTTCTCGTGTCCAGTTCCGCAGATAGTTGGCAGCGACGAAGTACCTGATCTGGAACACCTCGGACGCCATATAGCTTAGCTCCGCTCCTGCTGTTGGGATCGGATCGTCTCATCCAGGTTCTTGGCACCTTGAGGCCTGTCAGATTGCGTAGAGCAGGGTCGCCGACAGAATCTCTGGCAAGTCGTCGACCAGGACGGCGATCCCGGCGAGCGGAGTTGTTCGTCGGTTCGGTCAGCCCTTACTTGCCGGTGGAGTAGGTCTTGCCCCACCAGTTGGGACCACCGTTGCTCGGCTGAGCCGGTTGCCGTGGAGCCACGACGATGGGATCAGGGGTGGCGGAGTGGGTCTTGCCCCACCAGTTGGGACCACCGCCGCTTGGTTGAGCCGGTTGCCGTGGAACAACGACGATGGGATCAGGGCTGCTGGAGTAGGTATCGCCCCACCAGTGTGGACCGTTGCCACCTGGTCGAGCCGGTCCTTGGGGAGCGACGACGATTTGAGGTGGGTTGGTGAGGTAGGTCTCTCCCCACCAGTTGGGGCCGTCGCCACTCGACTGAGCCGGTTCTTCCGGGGCGACGGCGATCGAGGGCGGGCTGTTGGAGTCGAGATCGCCCCACCAGTTCGAGTAGCCGAACGGCGAGAAGTGAAAGTAGTACGGGTAGTACCACCGGTATGCGTAGTACGGATAGGACGGCGGGTGGCTCGGAAGGTCGATGCGCGAGTGCGTTTCGCGGAGCGCCGCTTCCACTGCAGGGAGCGCGATTTTCGCGGAGGCCTCGGCGGCGTCCTCGAACGTCATCGATGTCTGATCTGTCAGTCGAGCCGTGGCGGCCTCCGCTTGCGTCTGGAGATCCGGCGGCAGGACCATGTCGTCATGTGGACTGGTGGTTCTTCGATAGCGTCGGACGCGTACCTGCGCGTCCCGATGGGTGCCGACCGCCTGGATGTCGACCCAGGTTGGTCCTTCGGTCATGAGCGTGATCCCTGACACCGCTCGCGCGGGTTGGCCGCCGCACGTGATCTCGGCGCGCGTGAAGAGCCGGAGACCGTTCAGCGACCACTCGCTCTCCTGGCTGCCGCTGCACTCCGGCTCGCTCACCGGTCGGCTCGTTCCATCCGCCACGATCGTCTGCTGCACGACCGATTGACCGCCAACGAACGTCGTCATGGCGATGCCGCGTCCCGCGGAGGCCGGACGCACGCACACCAGCACGTCGTCCGGGCTTGTCGTGTCGGCAGCGGGGGACGCGTGATCGTTCTGGACGAGACGCCAGCCGCCCAGCCACGGAGCCCAGCGGGAGTCGGCCAGCGGTACGTCCCGTGCGCTCGCCGGCACGGCCGCCATCAGGAACAGTACGATCGCCAGCGCGTAGGTCGTCATCTCGGTTTTATCAGCGCCCGCAAACCCGACGCTCAGAATTCGGTTGTGCAAGCCTGAGACCAACGCGAATCCTGCCCAAACGTCGCGATTATCCAATTAACATCGCGGGCCGTCCAGGGAGGACGTCCCCGTCCGAGGACGCGGATTCACGGCGGGAGGGCAGTTCGCCCGACGACGCCGTCAAGGTGAGTGATATCCGGACCGCTGGTCCAACGCGGCATTACGGTCGATAACCCTCATGGCATAGCCGGGGGCTTGATATTCGCCCGGAAGGCGGCGACATGATCTGCCTGTGCGGCAGATCGCGTCGAAGCGGCGGAGGCCGCAGGTCTTTGACGAATGGAGGGTTGTTTTTGGAGCCGGCGAGTGGACTTGAACCACCGACCTGCTGATTACGAACAAGCGGCCTGCTGGCGTCGGTGGTCACCGGTTTAGAAGGCCCTCCGTTCG
>JAQBVV010000070.1 GCA_027622905.1 Acidobacteriota bacterium | reverse complement strand
CGTTGTAATCGAACAACTCGATGTAGTCGGTCGCTTCCTTCCGTCGTGAAGCGCCCGATGTCCACGCCATCGGTCACACCCGAACCGTTGTAGCCGCGGGCGTACGACCCGCCCATCTCAATGTTCGTATCCTCGGTGAAGTCCGCGTAGGCTCTCAGGCGGCCGACGGCGCTGACGTCGGACCGACGGCTGGACTCGAATACGCTTCCCGAGTCGCCGCGAAACACCTCGCCCGTAGCCTCCAGGAAAAGGTTGCCGACCGGGATCAGCCGTGACACCGAAACACCGGCGTCCTTGATTCCTGTATCCGGCTCGAGCGGGTTGCCACCGAGGAGATTGAACATCACGAGCGGCCGATCGATCCACGGAAGTGAGTGGTTGTGGAACGCGTTGAGACGGCCGAAATTCGCGCGAAACTTCCCGACCTTGGCGAGGAGCCCACCAGGGAGCGTGGGAAACGTCACGTACCCTTCTTCGACCTCGATGCCCTCCTCGCCAAGCGCCAGGAAGAAGTCCGCGCGCGCGTAGGGATCGACGATCGCCTGCAAACTCACCTCGCTCTCCTGCAGGGTCGCGAACGGGATCGGCGCGATCGATTCGCTTCCGCCTCGGCTCTCCCCGGTGGCGCTGACGAAGTTTCCAATTACGCCAATATCTGGATTGAAGATCTTCGAGTTCGGGGGCGGCGCGGCTGGCACCGGCGCTCGCTCGCTCTCGAGACGCGCCTCGAGCGCGTCCAGCCGCTCGGCGTAGTCCGCCTGCACCGCTGCCAGCTCCTGGCGCAGCGCCTCGATTTCCTGCTGCAGCGCCGCGACATCCGCCGACTGTGCGGAGGCGGCAGGGACGACACCCAACAGCCCGACCGCAAATATCACAACAGCGGTGACACGAGTAGAAACCCTTCGCACATGCATCGTCATCTCCGGAGGAAATAGAACCAGGGCCGTCGGGTCACACTAGACCACGGCGTCCGAACTCACGAAGCCCTGGATCTGGTAATCGTTGATTACGCTTCGACCGGGAACGAAGGAGGAGCTCGAGCCGGTAGCTTCGCGGCAAGCGCGGCCTCGAGAGGGGTGGAGCGCCGGACGTGGATGGCCGTGCCGACGTCAGCGGCCGGCGTGGAGACGATGTGCGCCTCGGCTCCGAGTCGGAACGAGCGCACCAGGTGGCAGACGAGGCAATGCAGCGGGGCGTCGTCGGCAGTCGGTGGCGCGGCGATCACGTGCGCTGCGGCATCGTGATCCACCGCAAAGGCGAGACAGCCGGCGTCGTGGCAATCGTCCACGTGCGGGGACACAGCCGACAGGCCCACCGACGTGAGGGCGATGATCGCGGTTACGGCGATCCGACCAGCGTGGACGCGAAACCAAGACAGCATCGAATATTCAGCGTAGGGCCGGCGCGCCGGCTCTGTCAAGGACGAACGGGAAGGCGCCGCCACGACCCTCCACGCGGCCGGCTACCAGCCGGTCTGTGGCAGGCCAGGGGTAATACGTACCGCGTTCTCGTGGTAGACCTTCCGCAACACATCGTCCGGCAGATCCATGCCGTACAGCTTCCAGAATGCGTGGTAGTTGCGGTAGTAGTCAAAATACTCGTCCGCCGTCTCGAGCACGCGCCAGTAATACGGGAACTCAGCCGGCGCGTACGTGTCCTTCCCGAACAGGATGCGGTCCTGGTACTTGACGAAGAAGTCGTGCGCCGCTCGCGGCTGGCGGCCGAGGTCGTAGAGAATCGCCGCGAGTTCGAGCGTCACGTTCGGGTTGGCGTCGAGCAGCCTGCCCGCGGTACCGAAGTCGTTGGCGTGCCAGCCGAAATGCGCCGAGATGAATCGGGTCTGCGGATGCCGCTGAAACAGCGCGTCCCGCTCGGCCGCGAGCGTCTCCCATGTCGTCTCGTTCAGGTACTGACGCCGGTTCGGAAAGAGCGCAAGCTCCAGCCAGCGCTCGTTGTGCATGTCGGGTTCCTGAAAAAACTCCGGCGGCTCGCCGGTGTGAATGATGACCGGGATGTCCAGCCGCCCGGCCGCGTCCCAGATCGGCGAGAGCTCAGGATCGGTGATCTTCAGGCGGCTGCCATCCTTCTTCAGCGTGTCCATGCCCGTCTGCTTGAAGATCTTGAAGCCGATGGCGCCGTTGCGGACGTCCGCTTCGAGCTGCGCCGCTGCCCGCACGCCGTAGCCGGCCTCGACGTCGCGGAATCCGTCCAACCCGTTGGCGAATACCGTGAAGCGGTCCGCGTGACCCGTACTCCGAATGAAATCGACCTTTCGCTTCAACTCGCTCCCGAAACCGCCGCTCAGATTGTTCAGGACGCGGATATTCATCGCGTCCATCTCCTGGATGAGTCGATCGATCGTGTCTGGTGTCGGGCCCGCGTGGCTATGAATATCGACGACTGGAAACTTCGCCCTTGGTGTCGGATGCTCGTCAACCACGAGCGTGGACTCCGGACGGTAGTCCACGATGCTGGGCGGCGGCACTTCCGGTGCCTGGCAGCGCCCCACGCGCACGAGCGTCGTGCCCGGAGGACACTCCTCTCCAGCCTGAACGGGAACGCCACTGCCGCCTCGGCCGCCAGCCCCACCCCCGCGCCCGGCGGGACCCTGAGCCGTGACCATAGTGACCACGACCGCGACAACCGACACAACCAGCGCGACGCGACGCAAGAACGCAAGCCTCATGGCGTCAACGTTACCGCAAGATCCGCGCGACGCAAAGGGCAGGACACGTCACCCTCCGCGAATGGATCGCAGGTACTTCGCGAGCAGCGCCTCGTACGGCCCCTCGTACGCTCTCACGTAGCGAGCGAGCCTGGTCACATCTTCGTCCGGCAGGACGAGGCGCTCGCGCGTCGCGACCTGATAATGCGCGAATACCGCTGCAAACAGCGCCACCGCATCGGTCGGATTGCGCGAAAGATAACCCTCCAGTACCGGCAACGCCTCGTCGTACCGACCGATCATCAGATACGCCGACGCCAGGCGCCGATTGATCTCGTCATCCTCAGGTTCGCGCGCATGCACGGGCCTGAGCACATCGATCACCGAGCCGGGCTGACCGTCCCGCAAGCGGGCGTCGGCCAGGAGCGTGTAGGCCATCATCGGCCTGGGTTCGTCGCCGAGTGCCAGTTGCCACACGCCCGCCGCGTCGCGGTCGCGGCCGGCAGCGGCGTACACCGCGCCGAGGTAGAACGCGGCGGCGAAGAACTCGCGCCGCGGTCCGGAGGCCACCTCGAACTGCGTCGCCGCCTGGCCGAGTTGCCCAAGCGAATACCAGTCGAGCCCCTTGAAGAACGCGGCCGCGGCCTGCTCCCCGCTCAGCAGCGCCTCGATTGCGGCCGTGCCGAAACGCCCTGCTCTCGCCTCTGCGAGCGGCCCGTCCAGACCGGGAAACCGTGTCTCGACAGAGTCGAGCAGGCTCCCGAGGATCTCGGACGTCATCGCCACCCTCGAATCGAACTCGGCGACGGCGCCCCGCATGAACGGCGACGAAGCGGCGGCCGCCGCCCCCTGCGGATCCAGGATAAACGGGCGCACGAGCACGCCGGCCACCTTGCCGTCCTTCATGACGCGGGCCCGCGCGACGTACCGACCCGCCGGCAACAGCATCGGCTCGATCAGCGCATGCACGGTGCGCAACGTGGGCTCGTCTCCGGGGACGACCTCGGCTGCTCCGGTGAGCAGCGCCGGGGAGTCCTGATCGTCGGCCACTTCGACATCAACCGTCGTGCCGTCGAACCCGTTTGGAGACGTCGAATACATCTCCAGGAATGCGCCGATCTCGCCCGTGACGTGGGGCTCGACTCCGGGCCGTATGCGGCGTTCCAGATTGAGCGACGTGTCGCTGATCATGAGGTCGCCGAGCGCGAACTCCTCGCCGCCGAGCTTCCAGGCGCTTAGTTCGCGGATCACGCCGCCTCGACGCCCGGCGGAGTCAACCACGCCGAAGCGAAGCGAGTAGTTCCCAGGATCGACGACGATCTCGCCAAGGTATTCGCGAGGCGCGTTCGGGAAACTCTCCGGCACGGACAGCGTGACCGTATTCACCGTGCCCCCGACCACCTCGCCCTCGCCATCGAGCAGCACGTAGCCGACGGTGTACTCTTCGGGCTCGCCGCCGGGTTGGCCGACCTCCGCCGCCACCACGACCCGGGCCTTGTCGCTGGCACTGTCCTTCTGCGTGAACGTCGCCAGCCTGATGGGCACTTCCGCAACGCCGAACGGTGACTTCAGCGCGTCGAGCAGCGTCTCCTCCGCGGTCTGCCTGTTCGTCGTCGGTGACGAAAACACGAACGCGCGACGCGAGCGGACGGTCACGTTGCGCCGCCGCACCTCGACGTCAACCCGATGAGCCCGCCCGTCGCGGTCTCCCGGTTCCTGCTCAACGCCGAGTACGTAGTGGGCGCGCATCTCCCCCGCCAGGCGCTCGAAGACGCGGTCGCCGCTACCCACCACGTAGTAGAGGGAACCACGAGCCCCTGACGCGAGATCCGCAAGGCCGGCGACCTGCATCTCGCGGTCCTGGGTCGCGGTCGGGCCCATTTCTCTGACGCTGATGTCACTCCGTTCCACGTCCATCACCAGGACGTGGATCGTGACCTGGGCCAGCGCGGCGGCACGGATGATGTCGTCCAACTCGCCAGGTGTCCGGACCACCAGCGACTCCGACATCAGGACCAGCGTCTTTGGCCCCTCGATCACCGCCAGCGCGAGCAGGAGATTCCGCAGGCTGCGAAGCGAACTCTCAGTACCCTGTCGAACGCTCGCGGCGATCTCGCCGCTCTCGGCGGCCACGTCTTCTATGCACTGCTCCCGCGTGAATCCGTTATCCCGCGGACACTCGCGACTGATGACCTGGTCATACATCTGACCGTCGCTTCGCTCCGCGATGGCGATTGCCTCGTAGACGCCGATGTTGTGTGCCCCCCGCCGCTGGAAACGGAGTCCAACGGCGCGGTCCATGGCCAGCTTGATGCGGAGACGGTCGGACGTGAACGTCACCTGCACCCCAGGTTCGGGGTAGGCCACAAACGCCACGCTGTCGGCTGGACTGAGTAGATCCAGAAACCTCGAGGCCGCAGCAAGCAACGGACGCATTGATCCGAGCCTGATGCCGGTTTGATCGACGGCAATGATGATCTGACGGCCGTTGGAGGGCCTCAGGTTCGTCGTGTAGAGCGACTCGAATGGATCCTCCGCCTCCCGGCGCGCGGCCTCCACATCGAACGTCACCTGCTCGGCCGACACGACGCGCCGCTCTTCGCCGTCGATCTTCACGGTGAACTCCGGCGCGAACAGATCCTCGACCGGGCGGCCGTCTTCGTCGACCACCGATACGTCGACAGCAATCAGGTCGATGCCGGTGCGGAATGTAGGAGCTTCGACAGGAGGAGCGGCCGGGGGCTCGGCGGGCACCTGGCCCGCCAGCGACGCCGAGGCCACGGTCAGAATCACGGCGAGAGCGTAGAGCTTCTTCATAGGCTTCTCAGGGTTGCCACGATCCCAGATCAACGCGCGCCAAAACGCAAGTGCTTTCGCGCGGAGACTCCCGGCGACCGACACTCCTCGGCCGGCCCGCGTTGACGTCTCTACGCCGCGGCGCTCACCAGAGCGCCCACCACGCGGCTGTCGCCGCCAGCAGCACTGCCCCACCAAATGCTGGCGCTGCAACCAGCGACGCCACGAGCAACAGCGCCACCGTGCCGATAAACGCCAGTGGCCCGAGCGGCCACAGCAGCGCGAGGCCCACTCGGGCCGCTGGGCGCGCGTCCGTCATCAGGAGCCCCCACGCGACGCCCGCCGCATAGGTGGCACATCCCAATTGCCACACGCCTGGTCCGAGCAACCCCACCCGGGCATCTTACCCGCATCGGCAGCCAGTTCCCAGGGTGCCCGGCAGGGTGTCTCGGCCCGCCAAATTCAGCGTTTTTCGGGGTACTGTCTGACCGCATGGTCAACGACGCACACTGCCACTTCCTGTCGGAGACGTTCTTTCGCGCGCTGGCGCGCCAGCGAACAGACACCGGGCTCGCAACTGACCCCGACGACCTCTATCGCGAACTCGGCTGGGACGCTCCGGGAACGGCCGAACTGCTTGCCGATCGCTGGGTACGGGAGATGGATGCCTGTGGCGTCCAGCGGGCGATCCTGATTGCCAGCATTCCCGGTGACGAGGCGTCGGTGGCCGTCGCGGCTGCGCGCCACCCCTCAAGACTCGTGGGCTTCTTCATGCTGGATCCGGGCGCGGACGATGCGGTGGCACGAACCCAGCGGGCGCTCGGCGAACTGGGCCTGAAGGGGCTCTGCCTGTTCCCAGCGATGCACCATGTGCCGCTCGACGACGACCGCACTCGGCGTGTCGTCGAGGCCGCCGCCGCCTGCCCAGGGGCCGCCGTGTTCGTTCACTGCGGGGTGCTCTCGATCGGCGTCCGTGGCAAGCTCGGTCTCCCCAGTCCGTTCGACCTGCGGCTCGGCGACCCTCTGGCCGTCTCTCGACTGGCGCTGACCTTCCCCGATGTACCGTTTCTCATCCCGCACTTCGGTGCGGGGTTGCTACGGGAGACGCTGATGGCGGTCAGCACCTGCGCCAACATCCACCTCGACACCTCGAGCTCCAACAGCTGGGTGCGCTACACGCCGGGATTGACGCTCGACGCGGTCTTCGCCGCTGCGCTGGCAGTCGCAGGCGCGACGCGGGTGCTCTTCGGCAGCGACTCGTCCTTCTTTCCACGCGGCTGGCAACGGGGCATCCACGCGCAACAGGCAGACATCCTGAATCGGCTTGACGTCAGCGCGTCGGACGCCGCGCTGATCCTTGGCGGGAACTTCGACCGCCTATTGTCGCGGTAGGCGCGTCAGACGATCCCGTAGCACCGCACGTCGGGAGGCACGTCCACCAGGCCTTCGACTCCGGCGATGGCCGCCTTCACGTGCTCGGTCGCGCTGTGCTGCTGGAACGCCCGATCGTCCTCCCATCGCTCCACGAAGCACAGGTCGCACGGGTTGTCCGGATTCTGGAGCAGATCGTACTGGTAGCAGCCGAGCTCGCGGCGAGACGGGGCGATCAGCGTGTTGAGCACACCCCGCACCTCACCCTCTTTCCCGGGTTTCGCCAGATACCGCGCCACGACGTGCACACTTGCGGCCATGTCTCTTACGCTCCCTGCGCCAGGCACGCTGATCGCTGCGGCGCGTTCGACCGTTTCAGCATGCGTTTCGATAGATCCCGCGCTTCCCGGCTGCTGACGACCGCGGACAGACTGGGACAGACGGGCACAGACAGGCCTCCACAGGCGACATCCCCGATAGGGCACGGCCCCGCCTTGCCCTGGAATGTTACCTCCAAGCCGGTTTACTCCGTGGAACGATCATTGCTAAGCTCCTCACATGCGCGTACCACTGATCCTGTTACTGGTCCTCGGCGCGGTCTCTCTGACGGTCGCGCAGGAACCGACGTTCCGGACCGGCACGCAGATCGTGTCGGTGGTCACGACGGTCACCGATTCGCAGGGCCGACTCGTCCCGGGACTGGAGCGGGAGGCGTTCACGATCCTCGACAACGGAGAACCGCAGCCGATTACGTTCTTCCAGAATGATGTGCAGCCGTTTACCGTCGTCATCATGATGGACTACAGCGCGAGCATGACGGCGAACCTCGACCGGCTCCAGGCGGCGGCCGAACAGTTCATCCTGCGGATGCTGCCGGAGGACCGGGGCCAGGTCGGATCGTTCAGCGACAAGATTCAATTCAGCGGAACCTTTACCAACGATCGTGATGACCTCATCTTCGGGATGAGGGATCTGCAGTTCGGCAATCCGACGCGGCTATGGGACGCGATCGACGCGAGCGTCGAGATGCTCGAAGGCATCGAAGGGCGCCGGGTCGTTCTCGGGTTCACCGACGGCGACGACACGGCCAGTCGCGTCGGAAGGGGCGACGTGCTCGATCGGGCGCGTGACCAGGAGACGATGATCTACGCGATCGGCCTTGAGTCGGAGTATTTCAACGGCCAGCGCCGGGTCAGGACGAGACCCGACCGCGGGTTGCGCAACCTGGCGCAGGAGACCGGTGGCGGGTATTTCGAACTGGATCGAACCGACGATCTTGGACCGACGTTCACCCGCGTCGCGCAAGAGCTCCATAGCCAGTACACGCTGGGTTTCACGCCGACGAATCTCGATGGCCGCGAGCACGAACTGGAAGTCCGGATGACCGAGCGCGGCATGAACGCACGCGCCCGTCGGTCGTACATCGCGTCCCAGGAACGACTGCGGTCCGCCGAGTGACGGCCGCCCTGACGGAGCAGGACTTTCGCCTCGAGGCTGACCGCGCGCTCGAGCAGGCGCAGCGCGCGCTGCTGCCGCTGGCCGACGCGGAAGAGTTCGAGGTCGAGCTGCAGAACGGTGTCCTCCAGGTGATCTTCGAGGAACCCACCGAGGCCAAGTTCGTCGTCAGCCCCAACGCTCCCGTTCGACAGGTCTGGGTGTCGGCACTGTCGCGCAGCTTCAAGTTGTCGTGGGACGGGGCGGCATCCGTCTTCATGCTCGACGGAGAATCGCTGGATACGCTCATCGAGCGCCTCGCGCGCGAGCACCTCGGCAGCACCGCTGGGTAATCCTCGCCGGACCTCCGCCTCGCCGGAGAACGAACATGTCGCACGATCCCGAGAGGTCGATCCGCGTTTACAAGTGAGACGCTGCGGGTGGTGTGGGTGGTACCGGTACGGGGAATCGAACCCCGGTCCCGTGACTGAGAATCACGTGTCCTAACCCCTAGACGATACCGGCTCGTTGGGAACTCTGCGATGTTATCGGATGCGGGCGCCCGCGTAAAGCCCCGTACTGCACGGCGGGTTCGTCGCATCTTCCCTGCATCTCCTCTGCATCTTCCTGTATCTTCCTGTATCTTCCCCTGTATCTTCCCTGTGTCGCACAAAGCGGGTATGAATTTCCGGGAATCCAGCCCACAATCAGATATCCCTTATGCGTAAATTCCTTGCGATCGTGGTGCTCCTCGGCGGGGCTGGTGGCGGCGGAGCCTGGTTCTGGGCCGGTCGACAGCCGGGTCCCACAATTGAGATCCAACAACCGGATCGATTCATCGGTCAGAGCACGTCGCTGGACCTGATGGTCGAGTCTCCGGACGGGCAGTTCGCCAGCGTGGACGTGACGCTGGAACAGGGTGACCAATCGCTTGAGATCTTTTCGCTGGCGCAACCGACGCAAGGCGAGGTGCGCCAGGAAACCGCGGAGCGGATCTACATCATCCGCCCCGTGGGCAAGCAGGACATCCCGGAATTGCAGCCGGGGCCCGCGAGAATCGTGGTGCGCGCGTCGAGACCCGTACTGTACGGACTGCGAGAAGTCGAATCCCAACTGGCGCGCGACGTTGAAGTCAGGCTCGAGCCACCGCGCGTCGAGGTGCGCTCGACGCTTCACTACGTGAACCATGGCGGCGCGGAGTTTGTCGTCTATCGCGCCACGCCGGCCGATGTCGACTCCGGCGTCAGGGTCGGCGATCAGACATATCCTGGCTTCCCGGCGTCGGGCGCCGGCATCACAGGCGACGACGCGATGCGCGTCGCGTTCTTCGCGCTGACCAACGACCAGGACCTCAACGCGCCGATCTCGGTGTTTGCGCGCGACCCGGCGGGCAACGAAGCCACCACCGCGCTCGTACACCGCGCGTTTCCCAAGCAGTTCGCACGCAGCCGGATCGGGATCGACGACCGCTTTATCCAGCGCGTCGTACCGGCGATCGCCGCAACCACACCAAGCATGGCCCTCTCGACAGCTCCCGAGGATCTCGTCGATTCGTTCGTGCGCATCAACGGCGAACTCCGGCAACAGAACGCCGAGACGATCGCCGCGTATGCCCACGACACGTCGCCGGACATACTGTGGCGAGGCGCCTTCCACGCGCTGGGGAACGCGTCGGTCGAAGCCGGATTCGCCGACAACCGAACCTACTTTTACGAAGGCGAGGAGATCGACCGCCAGGTCCATCTCGGCTTCGACCTGGCGGTCACGCAGCGCATCCCGATTCTTGCGGCCCAGGCTGGCGTGGTGCTTCACGCCGCCGACCTCGGCATCTACGGGAATTGCGTCATCGTGGATCACGGTCTGGGCGTGCAATCGCTCTACGCGCATCTGTCCTCCTTTGACGTCAACGTGGGCGATCGCGTCGAACAGGGGCAGGCGCTCGGGAGAAGCGGCATGACCGGGCTCGCGGGCGGCGATCATCTGCACTTCACGATGCTCGTCAACGGTCACGCGGTCAATCCCGTCGAGTGGTGGGATCCGAAATGGATGCAGGACCGCGTGTTGCGGAAGATCGCGGAAGCGACCGGGAGCGGCATGTGATAATCGCATTTTTCAAGGCGAGGCGAATGATGAGGCGGCTGCAGGTTGGAGTGATGATTGTGACGTTGTGCGCCAGCGCCGCGGCGTGCGGTGGCGCCTCCGACGATGACGCCAACGCCGCTTCGGTGCCGGCGGCGCCACTCACGAACCCGGTCGACCCCGCGACGGCCGGGAACATCGTGGGCCGGATCTCCTTCGACGGACCACTGCCCCAGCCGGCCGTCGTCCGCATGGACTCCGACCCCAATTGCGTCCAGCTTGGCGTGACGATCACCGACGAGACCCTGGTCGTCGGGAGTGACGGCGCTCTGCAGAACGTGTTCGTCTACGTCAAGGATGGTCTCGGGGATCTGCGTTTCCCCATACCGTCGACTCCGTTCGTGCTGGACCAGGAGGGCTGTCGCTACGTGCCTCACGTCGTGGGCGTGCAGGTGGGGCAGAGCGTCGAGATTCTCAACAGCGACCCGACCCTGCACAACGTGCATGCCATCCCGTCAACGAATCAGGAGTTCAACACGGGTCAGCCGCTCCCGGGGATGCGGCACACACATCAATTCACGACGGCCGAAGTGATGGTGCCGTTCAAATGCGACGTCCATCCGTGGATGTACGCGTACGTGGGCGTTGTCGATCATCCGTTTTTCGCCGTGACCGGGGCGGACGGTTCGTTCCGCCTCGAAGGGCTGCCGCCCGGCACCTACACGATCGAGGCCTGGCACGAAACGCTGGGAGCGCGGACGCAGACCGTCACGATCGGCGAGCAGGAAACCGGAGACATCGCGTTCTTGTTCCCGGCGTAGCACGGATCACGAGCATGTTGCTTCACCTGTTCTCGTTGCTCGTCGCGGCCTCGACAGCGCTCCTCATCTTCGCGGGCGGACTCGTCACCAGTACCGGGTCTGGCCTCTCCGTACCTGACTGGCCGAGCACGTACGGCTGGTTCATGCTGACGTTTCCGATCGACAAGTGGGTCGGCGGTATCTTTTACGAGCACAGCCACCGGCTCATCGCCAGCGCGGTGGGCTTCCTGATCGTCGTGCAAGCGGTCTGGCTCTGGATGGCGGAGCCCAGACACTGGGTGCGCCGCCTCGGATACATCGCCGTCGCGGCGGTCACCACGCAGGGCATCCTGGGTGGCATCACCGTCCTGTGGTTCCTGCCCGCTCCGATCTCGATCGCGCACGCCAGCCTCGCGCAGCTCGTGTTTTGCCTGACCGTATCGATTGCGGTCTTCACGTCCCCAGGCTGGCGACGAGCCTATGCGGCACGACAGGCACCGCTCGACACCGACCGGCCACTGCAGACGATCGCGATGCTCACCACGGTGTTCGTTTACGCGCAGATCGTCGCGGGCGCGACCATGCGCCATACCGGCGCGGGCCTCGCGATCCCTGATTTCCCGCTGGTCTTCGGATCGGTCGTACCGCCGTACTGGACGTGGCCGATCGCGATTCACTACGCCCATCGAATTGGCGCGCTCGTGGTGTCTGCCTGCGTGCTCGCGGCGGTCGGGCACGTGCTGTACCACCACCGCGACCGTCCGGAACTGCGCCGGCCGTCGCTGCTGCTGCTCGGGCTTCTCGCGATTCAGATCACGCTCGGGGCGCTGACCGTACTGAGCGGCAAGCAATACCTGATCAATTCGTTTCACGTGGTGACCGGCGCGTGCGTGCTGGGCACCTCACTCGTCCTGACACTCCGAAGCTGCCGACCGCGATTCGCCGCGTCTCGAACCGGCGCGACTGGCTCGGCACGCTTGCACGAGTCCCCTCGGTCCTACGAATCGACCCAGGAGTGGAGCCCCACGCCCGGAGTTCCTGGAGCGCGCGTGTGAAGCCCGTCGCCGACGCGGCGGCGGCCCGGTCGATTCCGACGGCGACCGGATGGGAAGCCGGCGCGCAGTCGGCGCACGGTCCGTCCGACTTCGTGACGCTGGCCAAACCGCGGCTCAACCTGCTCGTCCTCTTCACCACGGCTGCTGGTCTGTACCTGGCCTCGCCAAACGGCGTGGAGCTATCGGTGCTGGTACACACCCTGGTCGGCACGGCGCTGATCGCCGGGGGGGCGGCTGCCCTGAACCAGGTGTGGGAACGGGATACGGACGCGCTGATGCGCCGCACGCGCACCCGACCTGTGGCCAGCGGTCGGCTACGACCACTGCACGGCAACGCGTTCGGCCTGGCGCTGTCGGCAGCAGGACTCATCGAGCTGAGCCTCGGCGTCAACCTCATCTCGGCCGGAGTGGCGGCGCTCACGCTGGTCAGCTACGTCCTGGCCTACACGCCTCTCAAGCGCCGAACCTCCCTGGCAACGCTTGTCGGTGCCGTGCCGGGCGCGCTTCCCCCGGTCATCGGCTGGGTTGCCGCCACTGGCTCGCTCACGCTGCCGGCACTGGTCCTGTTCGGGATCTCGTTCTTCTGGCAGATGCCGCACTTCCTGGCGATCGCCTGGCTCTACCGCGACGAGTACGCTGCCGCAGGTATTCCGCTGCTGTCGGTACTCGAGCCAGACGGACGCCGCACCGGACGGCAGGCGCTGCTCTACAGCGCCGCCCTGTGGCCGGTCAGCTTGCTGCCACCGCTCGTTGGACTGGCCGGCCCGGTGTACCTCGTCGTCGCGACCGTGCTGGGGCTGACGCTGATCGCGCTGAGCGCCAGCTTCGCACGCGATCGAAGCACCACGGCGGCGCGACGTCTGTTCCTGTTCTCGATCACCTATCTGCCTCTGCTGTGGGGCACGCTCGTCGCCGACCGCCTCTGGATCTGATGCAGATCGCGGACCTGCCCGCAGTCAACGCGACACTCAACGGCCTGGCCGCGATCCTGCTGACGACCGGCTACGTCATGATCCGTCGTGGCCATCGCGAATTGCACAAGCGGTGCATGCTGGCGGCGCTCACGACATCCGCGCTCTTTCTGGTCTCGTACGTGGTCTATCACGCCAACGCCGGCTCGCGGCCGTTCCCTGGCGAGGGCGCGATCCGGGTGGCCTACTTCGCCATTCTGATCACACACGTCGTGCTGGCCACCGCCATCCTTCCTCTCGCGTTGATGACGGCGGCTCGCGGCCTGACAAACCGCTTCGATCAGCACGTGCGCCTGGCCCGATGGACGCTGCCGATCTGGCTCTACGTCTCGGTGACCGGGGTCGTCATCTACCTGATGCTCTACCAGATGTACTAGAACTGGTGGTGACAGTTCGCCTGCATTCGACGTGCGCTGCGGCACGCGTCCCGACGACCCGGACGACGCTGCGGTGGCCTTCCCGTACGGCGCTCAACACGACGCACCCCCTGAACAACTGATTGGCGAGCGCCGTGGCGTAAAATAGAGCCGACGCATGCAGAACGCCTTGACCCGCTCGCCTCGCCGTTGGCAGGCCGCCCTCGTCGGTGCGGTGTTTGCCGTGGCCGTCGTCGGCGCCGGATTGCTGGGGTGGTGGTATGCCGCAGTCTCGACGCCTGTGTCCGGACCGATTGTCCTCGTGTCGATAGACGGCCTGAACCCGTCGCGGTTCGCCAGCGGCGGACGCGCCAGCGAGACATCCGCGATTCACGCCCTCGCGGACGACGCCGTCGTCTTCGAGCGTGCGTACACGCATTCGCCGCTGACGCTTCCCTCTCACGCATCGATCCTGGCGGGGCAGCTTCCATTCGAGCACGGCGTCCGGGATGAGGCCGGATTCGCGCTGCGCGCGGACGCCGATTCACTGGCGGAGCTGCTACGAAACCGCGGCTTCGAGACCGGAGCGGCCGTGTCGTCCTTCCTGCTTCGACCGGTGACCGGTGTTGCTCAGGGCTTCACGTTCTTCGACGCCGAGCTCCCGGACGACCCTGGGACTTCCCCACCGGTCGTTGAGCGCGACGGCGCCAGGACAACCGACGCCGCCACGCAGTGGATGCGATCGCGATCCGGGGAGCGCTTCTTCCTCTTCGTGCAGGTGAACGGGAACTCCGCTGAGTCCACCGTCGCGCAGCTTGTCTCGACGCTCAGGGAGCTGGGACTCTACGAGCAGGCCACGATTATCCTGACGTCCGGGCACGGTGACACGGGTCGTGGCGAGGCGCTGGATGACGCGGCGCTCCGGGTCCCGCTGCTCGTCAAGCAGCCAGACGGCGCGGGCGCCGGCATCCGAATTGGGCTTCCCGTGCAGCACATCGACATACTCCCCACCCTCCTCGACCTTGTGCGCGCACCGGTGCCCTCCGGCCTCAGGGGTCGGTCTCTGCGTGCGGCGCTCGGCGGCGATGAGAGCAGCATCGCAGACCGACCCATCTATGCGGAGTCTCTGGCCGGGCGGTTCCGATTCGGTGGACCAGGGAAATTCGCGCTTGCCAACGACGCATACCGGTACGTCCGTAGCGGCGACGATGAGGTGGTCGAGGCCGACGGTGAGCAGATCACCACGCCGTTGCCGGACGGTGCGAACACCGCCCAGCTCCGCGAAGAACTCGACCGGCTCCTTGACGGGCAGCCCGTTGTTCAACCGACGGAGATCGCGGCCGCTGACGAGGATCATTACGCCACGCTGGGGTATCTGGGCGGCGCACTCATCGCTGACGCCGAGTCGGCACCGATTGAACCGTCCGAGGAGGCGTTTCTCGCCGAGACGCACCGTGCCGCCGCGAGGCTGGTGGGGCAGAAATCCTACTCGCTGGCCATCGACCTGCTTCGCGCGATCGCGCGCGCGCACCCGCAGATCGCCGTGCCGCAGTACCAGCTCGGCATGCTACTGTCGCGGGCCGGACGACTTGACGAGGCCGTGGGCGCGCTCAGGACTGCCGCATCCGCCGAACCCGACGATCCTTATATTCCCGCGGCGCTCGCGCGCGTCCTGATGAAGGCGCAGAGGTACGACGAGGCTGGCGACCGGGTCAGGCTCGCTGTCGCGCTGGCCGAGCTTCACGACGCCAGGGCGCGTTGCACCGCGTTCGAGGTGGCGGCGCGCGTGGCGCTGGCGCTCGACGACAGAGCAGGCGCCGAGGCCTACGCCGAAGCCATCGAACGCGAGGATCCCGGCCTGCCGATGGCGCACTTCATCCGTGGGCGACTACGACACGCGGATGGCATGTACGAGGAAGCGCTGGTCGAGTTTCAGGAAGCCGCCACGGTCCTTGCGCAACATGGCCGTGCGCTCGAGGAACTGCACTGGTACCTGGGAGACACGCTTCGAAGGCTGGACCGCTACCCTGAGGCGGAGGCGCATTTTCGCGGTGAATTGCAGGCGTTTCCACGCAGTATCTCCGCCTATGCCAGCCTGGCCACGCTGTACCACGCGTCCAACCGCGCCAGCAGCGTCGAAGAGGCCCTCGACGCCCTGATCGACACCGCCCCGACACCCGAGGGCTACGACGCAGCCGCTCGACTGTGGATGATCGTCGGCGACCCGGCGCGCGCGGCCGCGCTCCGGGCCGATGCCAGGACGCGGTTCAACGGGGATCCGTCGCTCGCGCTGTTTCAGCCCTAGATCAGAACCGCCCGGAGCCATCTGAGGGAACCCTCTCAGCGGCGGCTGTCTCGAATGAAGTGTCTATCCAGGAGAGAAGGATGGACCGCGAGGCGCGAACGCGCCGTTGGAAGGCGAGAGAGCCCCCGCTGGGCCCCGGCGACGGCCGGGACCCAGCGAAGCGATCCGAACGAGTAGAGCTAGAAGATCAGGCGGAAGCCGAACTGCATCGAGCGCGGCTGATACGCGATGTTGCGGTTGAACGTCGGCAGGCCGAAGTTGCGATTGCTTTCGTCCGTCGTATAGCTGCCGTAGTTCTCGCGGT
>JAQBVV010000069.1 GCA_027622905.1 Acidobacteriota bacterium | reverse complement strand
CAGCGTTTTGGTGTGCTGGGGATCGATCGCCAATGACACGCCGAACTGTTCCAGGGCACGATCCGTCATCCCCGAGTAGTAATAGCTGACGGCCAGGTCGGTGCTCGCATCCGGATTCGAGGGATCGATTCGAAGACTCGCTTCGTACCAGGTGATGGCCTCGGCATACCGCTCGGCGTCGAAGTACGTATTCGCCAGCTGCACAGCGGCACCGGCGTTCTCCGGATCGTTCTCAATGACGGTCATCAGCGACTGGACCCGCGCCTCGTCCAGTGGCGGCGGCGCGGGAGCCGTCCCGCCGCCTGCCTGCCCGGCAGGGGCGACCGTCGTAACCGCCGCCGGAGTCTGGCCGGCCTGCTGAACGCCGATCACCCAGCCGAGAATGACGCCGAAACACATGCCGGCCACGGCAAACACAATGGAGTCTGATCGCATAAGTAACGTCTGTGCCTCTCGTCGATTCTATTTCACTAGAGCGTTTTTCGATTCGGTGGAGACCGAAAAACGCTCCAGGCTGTCGATGGGTCGGCCGACCGAAGCGTCAGACCCGCAGCACATCCACATACTCCCGAACGCACTGCCCGAGGCCCACGAACACCGCTCGGCTGACGAGCGCATGGCCGATCGACACCTCGTCCAGATGTGGCACGCTCCGGAACATCACGAGGTTGCTCAGATCCAGGTCATGTCCCGCGTTCACTCCGAGACCGAACCGGTGCGCGGCTTCTGCGGCCCGCGCATACACGGCAAGCGAGCGACGCCCCTCGTCGACTCCTTGATCGAAGGCCCTCGCAAACGGTTCGGTGTACAACTCGACCCGGTCAGCGCCGAGGTCCGCCGCCCACCGCAGCGACGGCTCGTCCGGCTCCACGAACACGCTCACGCGCACGCCCGCCGCCCGGAACCCGGCCACCACGCGGCCAAGTTCGTCCACGGGAGTGTCGGCGGCCCACCCGGCCTGACTCGTGATTTCACCGGGGCGCACGGGCACCAGCGTGCACTGGGCAGGCTGCACCGCATGGACCAGTTCGATGAAATCCGGACGCGGATCGCCCTCCATATTGAACTCAACGCTGCCGGCGTGGCCGGAAAGACTGGCGGCAATGTCACGAACATCGGCGGCGGTGACATGTCTGGCATCGGCTCGCGGATGCACCGTGATACCACCTGCCCCGGCCGCCACGCACACCTGCACCGCCTCCACGACGGAAGGAACGCGCCCGCCCCTCGAGTTCCGGATCGTCGCAACCTTGTTGACGTTGACCGACAGCCTGATCACGTCAGCCCCTGAGTCCCGAACGCGGGGCCACGACCACGTCCACGCAGAGGCCGAGTGTCAGCACTCGACATGTGCCTTGATGGCGTCGACGATCTCCTCGCCCCACCGGCGTATCTCTGCCTCGCTGCGACCCTCCAACATCACACGCACCAACGGCTCCGTCCCGGAGTAGCGAACGAGCAGCCGTCCGTTGCCAGCCAGCCGGGTCTCCACCGCTGACATCACTGCCGCCACCTGCGGAATCGTCTCCAGCTCGACCTTTCGCCGGACCCGAACATTCATCAGCACCTGGGGAAACGCTCTCAAGTCAGACGCGAGGTCTGCAAGATCGCGCCCTGTCGAGGCCATCGTCCGCAGGACGTGAAGCGACGTGGCGAGCCCATCCCCGGTCAGGAGGTGCTCGGCGAAAATCACGTGGCCGGACTGTTCTCCGCCAAGCGCCAGACCACGCGCACGCATTTCTTCCATGACGTATTTATCGCCAACAGCACAGCGCACCGTCTCGATACCCGCCGCGCGCAGCGCGATCTCCAATCCGATGTTGCTCATGACGGTCGCGACGATGGCGTTGCCTGTCAGGCGACCTTCCGCCTTCAACTGCTTGGCGCACATCAGCATGACGGCATCGCCATCGACCACCTGCCCGTCAGCCCCGACGAATATCGCTCGATCGCCGTCACCGTCGTAGGCGATTCCGATCTGATAGCCCCCGTCGACAACCGTGCGCGAGAGCAACTCCGGAGCTGTCGAGCCGCAACCGAGATTGATGTTTCGCCCGTCGGGCTCGCAACCGATGTACGTCGCATCGAAGCCGAGTTCCTCGAAGAGCGTCGGGGCCACCGTGGTGGTCGCCCCGTTGGCACAATCCACGGCGATTCGCACGGAGCGGTGTCGCGACGATGGCTGAACGATACGCCGCAGCCGCGAAACGTACTCAGCTCGATAGTCGACACGGCTGACCGGGTCTGGTCCGGAGCCCACCGCCCCGACTGCGCCAGGGTCCGTGCCCGGCCCGGTCCGATCGGCATCGTCGGGTCCACCAGACGAATGCGCGACAAGCGACTCGACGTGCTCCTCGAGTCGAGGCGTGAGCTTTTCGCCTGACCCCGAAAACACCTTGATGCCGTTATCTTCGAACGGGTTGTGCGACGCGGAGATCACCACGCCGGCGGTGTAGCCCAGGCGGGACGTCAGGTACGCCACGGCCGGTGTCGGCACGACACCGGCACTCGTGAGTGTTCCGCCCTGACTCCGCACACCCGCTGCGAGTTCGCGTTCAATCCAGGCGCCCGACTCCCGCGTGTCGAGTCCCGCGAGAAACCGGGCGTCCTGATCGTCGGACCGCAACGCACGCGCCAGGGCGGCACCGAGCCGTCGGACCGTGACCCTATCGAGGGGGTACTCGCCAGCCTTGCCGCGGACACCGTCGGTGCCAAACAGATGCGTCATTCCTCCCCTATCGAACCTCGAACCGCACGAAGGGCGGCTCCACGCGCATGACGTCGATGCCCTCTGGCGGTGTGACGTCCACGGGTAATTCGAAGACACCCACCGGAAGGCCTTCACTGTCGATCGAGGCGCTGAAGTCCTCAACGGCAGACGACCGCAACTCGCGTGGACCGCGCAAAAACACCGCCACCTCCGCCACGACCGTGCCGGATGACCCGCCGACGGTTGCCCGAACCGGAATCCCAGCGATCGCCCATTCCTCGGGCCCGACGACCACATCCACCGTGACCGTCGCGACGACCGAGGAGCGAAGATGAACGGCGGGGTCGATGACGCCGACGTTCACGGTCTCGGTGACCGGCCCGGTCGCGCCGGCGACGGAGACCGGCTCGGTCATCGCCGTGGACAGCTCGTCGATGGCGCCGGACGGGCCAAACACCTGGACTGACATGGGGTCCACCGTCACGATGCCAAGAACGTGCCCGTCGGCGGGATCTCCCTGAATCTCTGGAACGACCGGGACTATCTTCATGGCTTGCGATTCCAACCCGATCGAAACGGTTGAGGGAGTGATCTGCACCACCTCCACGCCGAAAGGCGTCCGCACGTCGGCGCCGGTCAGACGAAACAGACGCTGGCCGGGCCGGGCCGACTGCAGATCCAGCACGGCGACAAGCTCGAGAGCCGTTGCCCGACTCAACGCTCCAGAGGATCCACGGACCCGGACGTCCACAGCCGCAGGTGCGCCTCCGACCATTTCAAGCTCGGCCGGCAGGTTCGTGAATTCAAGCGGGATCCGCAACGCCCGCTCCACGATCTGGTCGCCGGACAACAGCACCCAGGCGAGCGTCGCCAGCGCCACTGCGAGCGACTTGAGACCGAGATTACGAACGCGCGGCTTCACCATCTACCTCAGAGAGCTCCGTGAATCCTCGCGAGGAAGACGGCCACGCCGCTGGCCACCCAGCAGCGATTGCAGGTGCGTCCGCAGAGCTGCTGGTGACATGCCTCGCTGAAGCTCGCCGCCGAGGGCCAGCGAGATACTGCCCGTCTCCTCGGAGACGACAATCGCGACGGCATCGTTCTCTTCAGTCAGACCGATCGCCGCCCGATGCCGGGTCCCCATCTCCCGCCTGACGCCGGGGTTGACCGACAGCGGAAGAAAACAACCCGCCGCAGACACGCGGTTGCCTTGAATGATCGCCGCACCGTCGTGCAACGGCGATCCGGGTTGAAAGATGCTTGCGAGCAAATCGTACGTGACCATCGCCTCCAACGGAATGCCCCCTTCGACGTAATTGCGAAGACCGATCTGACGCTCGATCACGATCAACGCTCCGATTCGCTGGGACGACAGGCCCTCCACCGTGGCCACGACATCTTCAATCGTCTCATTCGCGCTGTTCGACCGACGGAAATGCCGAAACAACGACGCGCGACCGAAATGAGCCATCGCGCGGCGGATATCCGGCTGAAACAGCACGATGATCGCGAACACGACGTACCCGGCCAGGTTGCGGATGACCCAGTTGACCATCTCGAGCTGGAGCCATCCCGACACGAAGAAGAGCGCGATCAGGAAGCCAGCCGTCAGCCCCATCTGCACCGCCCGCGTGCCCCTGATCAGCAGCAGCACCTGATAGATGAGAATCGAGACGATGGCGATATCAAGAAGATCCCACCACCCGATCGTCTGGAGCCGGAGAAGCTCTGCCAGCCAGGTCACGTCTTCACGAATGATATCGCCGAATTTCGTCGGCGACGCGAACGACCTGCAGCATCTCCCGCACGGCATGCACCCGCACGATGTGCGCGCCGGATAGCACCGCGGACGTGACCGCTGCCGCCGTCGCCCAGTCGCGATCCGACGCTGGAAGCGACCCGCGTAACGCTGCCGCCAGGAACGATTTGCGAGAGGGGCCGATCAGCAGCGGACGACCGAGATCGGCATACTCGTCGAGCCTGGCAAGCGCCTCGTAACTGTGTGGCCCGGCCTTGGCGAAGCCGAGGCCTGGATCGAGGATGACGCACTCCTCGGCGACGCCGGCAGTGGTGGCAAAGGCCATGCTCTCGCGCAGTTCGTCCTGCACCTCAGCGACGACGTCGTAGTACGACGCCTGTTCGTACATCTGTCGAGACCGTCCACGCGTGTGCATCAGCACGAGTGCCGCACCATGGCTCGCCACGACACCAGCCAGTTCCGGCTCGTACCGCAAGCCGCTCACGTCGTTCACCAGCACCGCTCCGGCCTGGAGCGCGGCTTCCGCCGTCGAGGCCTTGTAGGTATCAACCGAAAGCGGGACACGGACGCGGCCCGCCAGTCCTTCGATCACTGGCAGGACCCGCCGATGCTCTTCCGCCTCGTCGAGCGGAGCGGCTCCGGGTCTGGTCGACTCGCCACCGATATCGATCAGATCGGCGCCCTCGCCTTCCATGCGAATGCCGGTCTCGATCGCGCTCGCGGTGTCGAAGCAGCGACCGCCGTCTGAAAAGGAATCCGGCGTGACGTTGATCACACCCATCACGAGCGCCCGATGGCCGAGCGCGAGGCTCGCTCCGCCCGGGAGCGGAACCGTGAAGCGGCGGCGCATCGACATTGGAGACACAGTGTAGGCCAAAGAACGGCAGCGGACGCCGACCGGGAGGACCTCGCGCCGTCTAGCAGGCGCTTTTCGTTTCGGTCTAGGGCTTCTCGCAGGGGCCAGGCCTTTTCGAAAGGCGCTTTCCCGCGTTTTTCGGTCTACACCAAATCGAAAAACGCTTTAATGAACAGCGCGTCGGAGCGTTTTCGAATTCTTCGTAGCAACGAATAGCATGTGGCACATCCGAGCACAACGGACGGGTCGAAAACACTTTAGCCGTACGCAACAACGCCCGCTAGAATCGCAGGCGCTGTGAGCGGCACACGTCGTGCCCCGGCTGCCGGTGGCACACCGTGACGGAGTGGATTACTCCTGGGTGACCGGGCTCGGGGACAACGGCGGCACGATGGCGGGTCGCTCCTTCTCTATTGCCGCCTTCGGCTCCGGCGGCGCTGAGGGGGGGCGGACCTCCGGGACAAACGCCTCGAGCGCTTCGCCTGCCGCAATCCGCCGGACCTGCTCAGCGTCGAGTGTCTCGCGCACCAGCAGGGCATCGGCGAGAGCCACCAGCTGATCCTTGTGCTCACGCAGTATCTTGCTGGCCCGCTCGTAGTTGTCAGTGATGAACCGCTTGACCTCTTTGTCAATGTGCAGCGCGGTGTCCTCGCTGAAGTCCTGGTGCTGCGCGATTTCCCGACCAAGGAAGATCTGCTCCTCCTTCTTGCCGAAGGCCATCGGGCCCATCGCCTCGCTCATTCCCCATTCGCAGACCATCCGGCGCGCCATCTCGGTTGCGCGCTCGAAATCGTTGCTCGCACCGGTGGTGATGCTCCCGATGGTGATCTCCTCGGCAATCCGCCCGCCCAGCAGAATGGCGATCTGATCCTCCAGGTACTCCCGCGAGTAGTTGTGCTTTTCGTCAACAGGCAGCTGCTGCGTCAGGCCGAGCGCCATGCCCCGGGGAATGATGGTCACCTTGTGGATCGGCTCCGCCTTCGGCAACTTGACCGCCAGCAACGCATGCCCGGCCTCGTGCACCGCCGTCACTCGCTTCTCGTCCTCGCTGATGATCATCGAGCGTCGCTCCGCGCCCATCAGCACCTTGTCCTTCGCGGACTCGAAGTCGAGCATCCGAACGACCTTCTGGTTGAAACGGGCCGCATTCAGCGCTGCCTCGTTGACCAGATTCGCCAGATCGGCCCCGGAAAACCCTGAGGAGCCTCGGGCCAGGACCGCCACATCGACATCCTCCGCTACGGGGATCTTCTTCGTGTGTACGCCGAGAATGCCTTCGCGTCCCCTGACGTCGGGACGGCTGACGACGATCCGTCTGTCGAACCGGCCCGGACGCAACAGCGCCGGGTCGAGCACGTCCGGTCGATTCGTCGCCGCGACGAGGATGACGCCTTCGTTCGCCTCAAAGCCGTCCATCTCCACCAGCAGCTGATTCAGCGTCTGCTCACGTTCATCATGGCCGCCGCCGAGCCCGGCGCCTCGGTGCCGGCCAACGGCATCGATCTCATCGATAAACACGATACACGGCGCGTTCTTCTTGCCCTGCTCGAACAGATCGCGCACGCGCGAGGCGCCCACGCCGACGAACATCTCGACGAAATCGGAGCCACTGATCGAGAAGAACGGCACGTTGGCCTCGCCGGCGACCGCTCGTGCCATCAGCGTCTTGCCGGTTCCCGGCGCCCCCATCAAGAGGACACCCTTCGGAATCCGTCCGCCAAGCTTCTGATACTTCTGCGGCTCACGGAGAAAATCGATGATCTCCTGGAGCTCCTCCTTGGCCTCGTCCACTCCTGCGACGTCCTTGAACGTCACTTTCTTCTGGGTGCTCGACGAGAGCTTCGCCTTGCTCTTGCCGAATGAGAGGGCCTTGTTGCCGCCGCTCTGCATCTGGCGCATGAAGAAGATCCAGAACCCGATCATCAAGAGGATCGGTGCCCACGAATACAACAACGTCGCCCACGGGCTTGACGTCGGTTCGCGCGCCGTCACGATGACGTTGCGCTCGATCAACCTGTTGGCGAGACCCTCGTATTGCGGCGGCGCGTACGATCGGAAGCTCTCGTTCGCCGTGTTGACGCCGGTGATCTCGTTGCCGGTGATGGTGACCCGCTCAATCTGACCGGCATCGACCGCGCTCATGAACTCGCTGAAGCTGAGTGGCTGGAGGCTGGTCTGGAGCTGGGTGGAAAAATTCCACACGATCACCCCGATGATGACCAGGGCCATCCAGAACACCAGACTCTTCAGCGTTGAATTCACCGTCCCCCGCTCGACATATATCTCAACATTATCACCTTAGGCCCTTCCGCTGCGCAGGAAGACCACGTTCGCGCCGCGAACTTCCACGCGGCACCCAGGGACATCCACCCCACCGCGGGTCCGATCGAGCAGCGCCGCCACCGCGTCGACGTGGTCGAGGCCGACTTCATGGCCGCCTGCGGCGGCACGCATCGCCTGCAACAGCACGCGCTGGCGGATGGGGGGAGACGCGGCCAGGAGGCCACCGATCGGCATCTCGAGACCGGAATCGGTCTCGACCATCAGCGCCCGGAACCGCTCACCGCTCTCCTCGTCGAGCCACTGGCCGTCCTGGCGGATCAACCTCGCCGCCCGAGCGATCGCAGGACGACACGACCCACCAACCGCCAGGTCCATCTCCGGAAGAATCCGGTGGCGGACCCTGTTACGCGGGTTGTCAAGGTCGTCGTTGCTTTCATCCTCGACCCACGATTCGCCGTGCGCCGTGAGATAGGCCCGCAGCGCCGCGTCGGTCACGTCCAGCAGCGGCCTGATCACCGGCCCGCGCCTAGGATAAATGCCTCCCAGTCCGGTCAAACCCGCGCCGCGCATCAACTTGAGCAGAAAGGTTTCCGCCTGGTCATCCTGCGTGTGGCCAACCGCAATGCGATCCGCGCCGATGTCCACTGCAACTCGGTCGAAAAACGCGTATCGCAGACGCCGCGCCGCGTCCTCGACAGACAAACCGTGCAACCGCGCGTAGGCACCAGCATCGACGGCCTCGACGGCGATCGCCAGGCCGTGCCGCACAGCAAACTGCCGGCAAAACGACTCATCCCGGTCGGCCGACGACCTGAGCTGATGATTCAGATGAGCCAGCCCGACCACCGTGAAATCGCCGTGGTCGGTCAGGTCGATCAGCAATCGGGTGAGCGCCACAGAGTCAGAGCCGCCGGACAACCCAACCAGCACTCGTACGCCTGGGGATAGGAGCCCGTAGCGACGGATGGTCCGGCGAACCTGCTGATGCAGAGATGATGTCAATTCGGTGGCAGTCCGTCCGCCTTCGCTCTGTCGGGTCGCTTCGCGACCCGACCAGCCGGCGCTGTTTCGTCGGTCCGCTCTCTGCGGACCGACGCGGTGGACAACCTCCGCTTGGCGCGTCAACCGTAGCTCACCCGTTGCCAAGCCTGAGCGAAGGTTGGTGCCGGAGGGCGGACTCGAACCGCCGACCCCGCGCTTATGAGACGCGTGCTCTAACCGGCTGAGCTACTCCGGCACGAATCCGCAATTCTATCAGGACCGCGGTCCCTGACTGCGACGACACTCGCTATGCCGCCTCGAGGATGGCCGCCGCCAGCAGGGGAATCAGCACCTCGTGATGCCCGACCAGCGAGATCCCGAGGCCGCCCGTACCGACGACTGGTCGCTTCACAACGTTGGTCTGCGGCCTGTACATCCTCAGAAAGTCGATGTTGACCGTGGTCAGCCCATCCAGCGAGACACCCTGGTTGCGCGCCAGGGCAACCGCCTTCAGGAAGACTTCTGGCAACACCACAGCAGACCCACAATTCAGGTACACGCCGCCCTTGAGGCGCGCCACGCTCGAGGTGAAGAATCTGAAGTCGCGAAGGCTCGTGTCGCCGATGGCCGCGCCAGAAGCGGCTTCATGCATGTGAATGATGTCGGTGCCGATGGCCACGTGGACCGTCACCGGAATACCGAGACGGTGCGCCGCGACAGCCAGGCTTCGGTCCGCGTGTGGGGGGTCGTACTCTGAGAGGAACTCGGCCACGGCCTGCCCGAGGCCACGCCCCTGCTCGGATCCTCGGCGAATCGCGTCGTTCAGCAGCAGACCCGTCTCCTCGGCCATCCCGAAACGGCCGGGTCCGAGGGCCTCGTCCACGTCTTCAGAGGTTGCACCGGACAGGGCGACCTCGAAATCGTGGATGATGCCGGCCCCGTTGAGTGCCAGCGCCGAGATGAAGCCGCCGCGCATCAGCTCGATCAGCACCGGTGAGACACCGGTCTTTATGACGTGGGCACCGAGGCCCCAGACGACGCCACCGCCCCGCGCGCGCGCTTCGACCACCGCCTTGACCACGCGCCGCAGATCGCTGGCTCCAAGAATCGCCGGCAACGAGTCGAACCACTCCTTGAAACTGGCACCTCGCGGCACCGGCCGTGCGAAATCTTCGATCCGCGCCTTGCTCGTCCTCGATGCCAGTGGATAGGTGTGCACGCCCGAGAGGTCAAACTCCTCGTAGGGAAACGGCATCGATATACGTTACAGGATCGCCATCGCGTCACCGTAGCTGTAGAAGCGATACCCCCGACTGATCGCCTCACGGTACGCCTCAAGAAGCCTCTCGCGACCGACGAAGGCAGCGACGAGCACGAGGAGCGACGAGCGGGGCAGGTGGAAGTTCGTGATGAGTCCATCCGCGACACGGAACGTGTGACCTGGTCGGATACACAGCTCCGTCTCTGACGCCGCCGGATGAATCCGACCATCATCGCCGGGCCTCAGCGACTCCAGGGCCCGCATGCTGGTCGTACCTACCGCGACGACCCGGCGTCCCTCCTTTCGCGCGCGCGTGATCGCCGCGGCGGTTTCCACGGGCACCGCGTACGTCTCCGGGTCCACGACGTGGTCGCGAATCTGTTCGCAGCGCATGGGTTTGAACGTCCCGTAGCCCACGTGCAACGTGAGTTCCCTGCGTTCGACGCCCTTGGACACCAGAGCGGCGAGCACTCCGGCGGTGAAGTGCAAGCCGGCCGTCGGCGCCGCGATCGACCCGCGTTCACGCGCATAGACGGTCTGGTACCGCTCTCGATCCGCCATTCGATCGTCACGTTTGATATACGGGGGTAGCGGCATATGCCCGATGCGCTCGATCGCATCGGGCACAGCGATATCCCCGCTGGTCCACAGCTTGATCGTCCGGCGACCGTGAAAATGTCTGGCAAGCACCTCGCCGTAGAGCCGGACACCCCTCCTGTCGAAAACGGTCCGGGTTCCCGGCTTGAGCCGCTGGCCGGGGTGCATGAGTGCCTCCCACCACATCGCACCGCTCGCGGACATCCCTCCCGCTGCTGGCTCCCCGGTCAAGGGCACCTCGACGCCGGTAGTCGCGTCGTCAGCCGGATCGTGCTCCGGACGCGGCAACTGCCGAACCAGCAGGCACTCGACGGCGCCGCCGCCGGGAAGCCGCTGCCCCAGCAGGCGCGCCGGAAAGACTTTCGTATTGTTCAAGACCAGAAGGTCGCCCGTGCGCAGAACATCGACAATGCGCGCAAAGGTGGTGTGCTCGATCTTTCCGGTATCTCTATGCAGCACGAGCAACCGCGAATCGCCCCGTGCGGCAGGTGGCTCTTGCGCGACCAACTCCTCGGGAAGCGCGAAATCGAAGTCACGAGTCATGGCGACCGCGTCGTTCATGCCTCCCGGCTCCCTGAGAGAAATCCATCGAGGTCGGTTCGACCACGCACGCGTAAGAGCGGTTTCCACAGATCGCCCACAACTCGGACGCGGGCGGGGACGTTGTCGATGCGAAAGTCCTCGGTGGTCGCGCCTCCCTCGACTTCGTCCCATCTCAGCGGTGTCGACACCGTGGCCAGAGGTCGCGGTCGCACCGAATACACACTGGCCAGCGTGCTGCCCCATCTGTTCTGGTTGTAATCCACGAGAACACGGCCTGTGGGACGCTTCGCGACGCGGTATTCCGTTGTCATCAACGTCGGGTGCCGCGAGGCCAGCTCGACCGCGAGCACCTTGGCGAACGTCCAGACAGCCTTCTGCTCTGGCCGGCGCACGATCGGCACGTAGACATGCATGCCTTTCGAACCGCTCGTCTTGACGAGCGGCTTCATGCCGAGGGTCTGCAAGGCGTCCCGGATGATGAGCGCGCATTCGCGCACATGCACGAACGTTGCGCCCACTCCAGGATCGAGGTCGAAGTGCAGGACATCAGGTCGATCGATGTCGTCGCACGTGGCGTACCACTGATTGAGATCAATGCACCCGAGATTGACGACCCACAGCAGAGACGGAAGGTCATCGATCACCGGAAAGTCGATCGTCGTGCCCGCCGTGTGCTGAATCGGGCATGTGCGAATCCAATCCGGGCGTGGCGAGGGCGCACGCTTCATGAAGAAGAAAGCCCCCCCCGCACCGTGGGGGTAGCGCTTCATGACCATCGCGCGATCGCGGATATGGGGAAGTAGCACCGATGCTACATCCGCGTAGTACTGCAGCAACGCGCCTTTCGTGATGCCGAGTTCCGGCCAGAAGAGCTTCTGCAGGTTCGTCAGGTGCACGCCGCGCCCGTCGACCGTCAGCGTCGTGCGCTCAACGCCGTCCGGAATCGTAACCCTCGGCACTCGCACCACGTCCGGCACCCGCTGTCTACGGCGTCAACGGAACAGCGGCCCGTCGGCGAGACCGGGCGTGGCCGCTGGCTACCGGTCGAGGGCCCATTTCAGAAGCACGCCACCGACGGTGAAGCCGGCCCCGACCGAGGCCAGTAGGACGAGGTCTCCGCGCTTCAGGCGTCCTGCTTCATGCGCCTCGCACAGCGCCAGCGGAATGGTGCCAGCAGTGGTGTTCCCGAATCGCTCGATGTTGATCACGACCTTGTCTCGCGGCAGACCGAGTTTCTCAGTCGCCGCGATGATGATCCGGAGGCTCGCCTGATGTGGCACGAACAGATCGATATCGTCGGCGGTGAGGTGGTTGCGATCAAGAATGCGTCGGCACACCTCCTCCATGTTTCGAATGGCAAACTTGAACACCGCCTGACCGTCCTGCTTCACGTAGTGCAGGCGCTCATTCACCGTCTCGGTCGACGCCGGCATCCGACTCCCACCGGCGGGCATGCACAACGCCGGTCCACCGTTACCATCAACATAGTTTTCGAAATCGAGAACGCCGATCGCCTCGTCATCGGCCGGCTCAACGACCACCGCACCGGCGCCGTCGCCGAACAGCACGCACGTTGTCCGATCCGTGTAATCGATGATGCTGGACATCACATCGGCACCCACCACGAGTGCGTGTCGGCTTCCGCCGGCCGCCACGATCTGCGATGCGGTGGTCAAGGCGTAAGTAAAGCCAGAACATGCCGCCATCAGGTCAAAGCCCCATGCATGCGGCGCGCCGATCTTGGCCTGCAGGACGCACGCGGTGCTCGGGAACAGGGTGTCTGGCGTGGTCGTGGCCACGATGATGAGGTCGATGTCCTCGGGAGTCAGACCGGCCCGCTGGATCGCGATCAAGGCGGCCTCCTTCGCCAGATCTGACGTGGCGATGCCCGGATCGACGACGTGGCGCTCGCGGATGCCGACACGCTGCATGATCCATTCGTCGCTCGTGTCGACCAGTTTCTCGAGATCGGCGTTGCTGAGCACGCGCGGCGGCACGTAGGTGGCAATCGCAGAGACGCGCGCGCGCGCCGGACGTAGAGACGGATTCGTTACCACAGTTGAGAGTCCCTCCGTGGAGCGGTAAGTCCAAAATACTCGTAGGCGCGGGCGGTCGCGATCCGGCCGCGCGGCGTGCGATCGAGGAAGCCCGCCTGAATCAGGAACGGTTCGTAGATATCCTCGATGGCGTCCTTCTCTTCACTGATCGCTGCGGCCAGACTGTTCACGCCAACGGGCCCGCCGCTGAACTTGTCGATGATGGTCCGAAGAAGCTTGCGGTCGACCTCATCGAAACCCAGCTCGTCTACTTCAAGCAGTTCCAACGCCGCGCGCGCGACCTCGGCTGTGATCCGTCCGTCCGCACGAACCTGCGCGTAGTCCCGGACGCGCCGCAGCAGGCGGTTGACGATTCTTGGCGTCCCGCGCGAACGACGCCCGATCTCCTGCCTCGCCTCGTCGTCGATCACCACCCCGAGGATCTTCGCTGAACGACGGACGATCTCTTCGACGTCGTTCGCCTCATAAAAGTCCAGACGATGCACGATACCGAAACGAGACCGCAGTGGAGAGGTCAGTAGCCCCGCGCGGGTCGTCGCACCAATCAGTGTAAAGCGCTGGACGGGAACCTTGACCGAACGCGCGCTCGGACCCTGCCCGATAACGATGTCGAGCTCATAGTCCTCCATCGCCGGATAGAGGATCTCCTCGATCGCCGGCGGCAGCCGATGGATCTCATCGATAAACAGCACTTCGTGCTGCTGGAGGTTCGTCAGCATCGCCGCCAGGTCGCCAGGCTTCTCAATGACCGGGCCGGCGGTGGACCGGACCGGCACGCCCATCTCATGCCCGATGACGTACGCGAGCGTCGTCTTTCCAAGTCCCGGCGGACCGTACAGCAGCACATGATCGAGCGCTTCCAGGCGGCCGCGGGCCGCGGCAATTGACACCTCCAGGTTGTCACGCACACGGTCCTGGCCGATGTACTCGTCAAGCGAACGCGGGCGCAACCCGGCCTCGTACTGCGCATCTTCCTCGACGCGCCCGCCGGTTACCACGCGGTCATTCATTCGGTCACAGCGCTATCGCATGAGCTCGCGTAATGCAGCCTTCAGCCCATCCTCGAAGCTGGGTTTCTCCGCAGAAGACAGCATCGCGTCGATGGCTCTTTCTGCCAGCGGCCGATGATAGCCCAGGTTCTGAAGCGCCGAGAGCAGGTCATCGCGAAGTCGGTCACCAGGCGCGACCGCCTGGAGTTCCCCGGCGCCGGGCGCCACGCTGACTTGCGCGAGCCGATCTTTCAACTCGAGGAGCATTCGTTCGGCAGTTTTGCGCCCGACGCCAGGAATACCGGTGAGTCGGGCGATATCGCCGTGTTGCACCGCCTTGATGAGTTCCGAGGGCCCTATGCCCGACAGCACGGCGATGGCCAGCTTGGGGCCGATCCCGCCAATCGCGATGAGCCGTTCGAACAATTCCTGCTCGATCGTCGTCAGGAACCCGAACAGGTGAAAGGCCTCTTCGCGAACGTGCGTATAGATGCGAAGCGCGACTTCCGCGCCCTCGTCGCCGACCTCGTAATAGGTGGACAGTGGCACATGCACCTGGTATCCGACCCCCTGCACGTCCACGACGAGCAGGTTCGGCTGCTTGCTGAGCACGCGTCCGCGAAGAAACGCGATCATCCGGCGGTGGGCGGGCGGTACTGCCGCCAGGTCTTCAACTGCGATCGCCGGGGCGAGGCTGGCGCGCCGTCAACAGCCAACTCGGAGTCGTCATCCGCGTTGACCGGCACCGAATGAACATGGCAGATCGCGACGGCGAGCGCATCCGCGGCGTCGTGGGGTGACGGCACGTGATCGAGACCCAACAGCAACTTGACCATCTGCTGGACCTGTTGTTTGTCTGCCCGGCCGTACCCGACGACACACCGCTTGATCTCTGTCGGGCTGTACTCCGCCACCGGGCAGCCTGCTTCGACTGCCGCGAGCATCGCCACGCCGCGGGCATGCCCCAGCTTCAGCGCACTTCGGACATTGACAGCGTGGAAGACGTTCTCGATGGCGACAGAGTCCGGAGCGCAGTGACTGAGTAACGCGGAGAGTTCCCGGTGGATGCGCGCCAGGCGCTGGGGAAACGCATCTTTCGGAAGGGCGCTGACGGCGCCACAGGTGACAAGACGAGTCACGCGACCATCCGTGTCCACGCAGCCGTACCCTGTGCGCTCGGAACCCGGATCGATGCCGAACACCCTCACGCCAGAGAGGCCTCGATCTCCTTCTCGTCTACGTCGAAGTTGGCCCACACGTGCTGGACGTCGTCCTGGTCTTCGATGGCTTCCATCAGCTTGAGCATCTGCTGCGCCTCCCGCCCCGCCAGCGAGACAAGACTTTGGGGAATCATCACGATCGCAGCGCTGTCAGGTGTGATGCCAAGTGCTGTGACGGCGTCGCGCACGTTATCGAACACCTCCGGCGGGCAGATCACTTCCCAGCCTCCCTCGTCGTCATTGACGTCCTCCGCCCCTGCCTCGAGCGCGGCGGAGAGGAGTTGATCCTCATCGATCGGGCCTCTCTGAACGAGAATCTGACCTTTCCTCGAAAACATCCACGCAACGCTGTTCTCCGCGGCGAGATTTCCTGCGTGCTTGCCGAGCATGTGCCGGATCTCTCCGACTGTCCGATTCTTGTTGTCGGTGAGTGTCTCGATCATCAGCGCAACACCGCCAGGTCCGTACCCTTCGTAGGTGATCTCGTCGTACGACACGCCCGGCTCTTCACCCGTACCCCGCCGAATAGCCCGCTCAATGTTGTCGCGCGGCATGTTGTTCGCCTTCGCGTCGGCAATGACGGTCCGCAGGCGAGGGTTCATCTCGGGATCACCGCCGCCGCTGCGCGCGGCGACCGTCAGTTCCTTGATAATTCGGGTAAAGATCTTCCCGCGCTTGGCGTCGGTCGCCCCCTTTTTGTGCTTGATCGTGTGCCACTTCGAATGGCCTGACATGCGAAAACTCCAGATAAACAGGGAAGGTTGCGCCGATTGTACCAGATCGTTTCCAGGCCGCTCATTAGAGCGTTCTTCGATTCGGTGGAGACCGAAAAACGCGGGTAGGCGCTTTTCAAAGGTCTGGCCCCTGCGAGAAGCCTAGGAGCCCGACCGAGTAATCGTTGTGAGGGTCACATTCCCTCGTGCTGCGCGCCCACTATGGCG
>JAQBVV010000068.1 GCA_027622905.1 Acidobacteriota bacterium | reverse complement strand
CGAACGAGTAGAGCTAGAAGATCAGGCGGAAGCCGAACTGCATCGAGCGCGGCTGATACGCGATGTTGCTGTTGAACGTCGGCAGGCCGAAGTTGCGATTGCTTTCGTCCTTCGTATAGCTGCCGTAGTTCTTGTGATTGAACACGTTGAACAACTCGACGATGCCGTCGAGCGACGGGCCGCCTCCGAAGTTGACCCGCTTCTGCAGCCGCATGTCCACGCGGTGCAACGGCAGGCCGACCAGATTGTTGCGGTCCGCAATCGTACCGTCGTCACGCAAGCGATCTTCGCCCCCAGCGCCTTCCTGCCGGAGATCAGCGCCAACGTTGGTCGACAGGCGCTGACCGGAGCCGTAGAAGTACAACCCACTCAGCTGGATGCCGAACGGCGCTTCAAAGATGCCGTTGAACACCGCGCGGTGCGTCTGATTGGTCGCTGCCAGCGTGTAGTCACCTCCGAGGTCTCTCGCAACCGGAAAACCCAGCTCCGACCGGCCGAACACGCCGTTGGTGATGAAGTGCTGGAAGGGCAGCGCGCTGGCGTCCTGGAACTTTGCCACCGTGTAGGTGAGCTGTGCCTGCCAGCGGTTGCTCATGCGCTTGGTGATGCTCGACTCCAGCGCCTGATAGTTGGACCAGCCCTCGAACGCCGTCAACTGGACGCGGCCGAAGTCGGGCAGCGGCAGATTCGCCTCGTCACGGAAGTCGTAGTTGCCACCGGTCGCCGGATTGTAATTCAGATTCACGTTCTTGGAACCCTCCTCGCCGCGACCACCCGTGTAGACATAGTTGGACTCGATCGCCGCGAACGACCCGATCTGGTGCTGGAAGCCGATGGACGCCTGATGACTCCACGGGGTCTTGAAGAACGGGTCCACCATCTCGGGAATGAACGACCGCTTCACGCAACCCGCCGCCCCGTCGCCGAGATCGCAGGCCTGGGCCAGAAGCTCCTGACGCGTCGGCGCCGGACCGTCGTAGGGATTGGTGGGGAAATCCGCCCGCCCGTCGTAGAGGACCTGCGGGAACACGCTGAGCACGAACATCATCGTCTGATGCATTTCGTCCGCGGTGCCCTCGGCGTAGAATAGTCCGTAACCACCGCGAATCACCGTGCTGTCGCCTGCCGAATAGGCGAACCCGACCCTCGGACCAAAGTTGTTCGTGTCCTCGGACAGATTGCCAGGCAGGAACGGTGGCAGGTTGACCTTCGCGCCGTTGCCCGTCTCCATGTCCCATCGCACGCCGATATTCAATGTGAGGCGTGGACTCACGTTCCAGTCATCCTGCAGCCAGACGCCGAAGATATTCGACGGCATCTCGCGATAGAAACCCTTGAGACCGGGCTCGCCGATGCTCAACTCGTACCGCTGCGAGTAGGGCGCCAGCAGGTCGAGATTCCAGGCCGCCGGGTTGAGGTTCTCTCCGACCGGAATGACCTGCGTCAATATGCTGGCGGGAACCCTCCCGTTCGACGCCGCCAGCGTCGGTCGACAGGTACTGCCACACCCGCGGAGGATGGACATGTCGCTGATGAACTCGCCGCCGATCTTCACGTCGTGGCGGCCACGCGCGGCGAAAGACAGGGTCAGGTCATCGCGAATCGACGTCTTGTACTGGTTGTGATTCTGCGTGTTGCCGTCACCGAACCGGTAGCCGCGGACATTCACGCGGGTCGCCGTGCCGTGGCGGAAGGAGTAGGTTGCGGCGTTCGGGAAGTCTCCGCCGTTCCACCGGCTGATCGGCTCGTTCAGGCGCGTGTACCGGCTCGCCCCGCCCTTGATCTCGTTGACGGTGCTGTTGCCGATCACCTGCGTCAACGTGGCCAGGTACTGCTGCGTGTTCCGGTTCTGGAGCTGGATACCCGAGGGATGGCGGTTCGCGCCGCCGCCCGTGTGGTAGTCCTGGTTGTAAAGCTGCGCGCGCACCGACAGCCTCGTCGCCGAGGAGAACTGTATGTCCACTTTGGCGCCGCCGGTCTGCTGCGTGCGTGTGTTCGGGAAGTCCTCGTTGAACTGGGGGAACGGGGTGTTGAACGCAATGACCTGCGGCTCGCGCTCGTACTCGAAGTTGGAGAAGAAATGGATCCGATCCTGGCGGATCGGTCCGCCCAGCGTCGTGCTGACCTGCTGATTCGAGTACGGCAGGACTTCCCCTCTGATGAAATCCTTCGCATTGAACTTATCGTCGCGGAAGAAGCCCGATACGCTGCCGGCGTAGGTGTTGGTGCCCGACTTGGTGACCGCGTTCACCAGCATGCCGGTCGAGCGGCCCTGCGTGGCGTCGAAGCGATTGGTGATCAACTCGAACTCGGCGATGGCGTCGCGGCTGAATCGCGGCTGATCGTTGCCGAGGCCAATGAAGTTGGTCGTGACCTGCTGGCCGTCGATATTGATCTGCGAGTAGCCCTGCCGCATCAGCGGCGCGCCGCTCGACTCGTTCTGACGGCTCCCGGCCGCGAGCATCGCCAGGTCCATCCAGTTCCGGCCGTTCACCGGCAACTCCGACATCTGGTTGGCATCGATGTTCGACCCCACGTTCGAGCTGGTCGTCTCGAGCAGCGGCGCCTCACCCGTCACCGTGATGGTTTCCTCCAGCGTCGCCGGGGCCATCTCGAACCGCATCGCCGCCTGCTGGCCAACCTGCAACTGCAGGCCCGTCTGCGTCACCGTGGTGAAACCTGGCAAAGCGACCGTGACCTCGAAGGCTCCGATGCGCGCGGGTACCCGGAACGACCCGGTGCCATCGGTGACCGTCTCGAACACGTTCCCCGAGTCCACGTGCACGGCCACGACGGCGACACCGGGCAGCACGCCCCCAGTGGTATCGGTCACCGTGCCGCTGATAGCCGCTTCCTGCGCGGAGGCTCCCAGAGGGAGCATGACGATGCTAACGACGCCTACCAGCCAGCTCAATCGACTATTCATGTATGAACTCCCTCTGTCTGTCGCCTGGGGACGGCCCTAGAACTGCCTTAAGATCCAGGCTTCTCTTCAACGAAACGGCGACGCTACGTAATGCGAGACGGCAACGCAGACCCGAACGCGGGCTCTGCGACCGCCGACGGCCAGGCTCCGATCACGCAGCCGGCGCTCGGGCCAAACGCTGAGCGGTCAGCATCCACAGCCTCCACCACAACCCTGGCGCTTCAGGTGGCGCGGAGCAGACCACGAACGTAGCGCAGAATACTCCTATTCCACCCGAAGTCAACTATTCGGACGAAGCGGCTCGATGGCGAACAGTTGGTCTGTGTCTTTCGATACGCCCGATCTGGCACACCGGGTACCTGGGGGACTCGTCCTGAAAACGAGTTCGTCGGATAGTGATGTCTCAGGGGGAGACACTCCGCGGAGCGCATGACCGGTCAACTCGGACGGCCTGACCACTGCCTCCGGTGAGAATCCCAGGCTTCAGCCGGCCGGAAACCGCCCGTTCTTCCGCAGATCCCGGCGCCGGTGAGCGGCTGAGACCAGGGACCTACGGCGCCGCCGGCAGCTCAGGCCTGCCGAAACTAGCGTCGTCGATTGCCACGTTCGCACGCATCTCTGTCAGATCGATGACCGACCGCCCATTGGTCCAGGTGATCACCTGATGAAACGGCATCTGGACACCTTCCACGTCGCGATAGTCCGAGTAGTCAGTCTGAACGGGCACGGGGCCGGCCCCTGTTTCGGTCCATCGAACCAGACGAATCAACGTGCCGGACTCGTCGAAGTACAGGTTGACCGGGCGCTGGCCAGCCTTGATGCCCCGGACGACTTCGACCTCCTGACCATCGACCTCAGAGTAGCCAACCTGGAACTCGTCGAACGCCTGTGAGAGTTGCGCCGGAAACGACACCATCGCGTCTATGCTGGCGCCGACGAGATTGCCGCCGGTCAGCTCGATCAGCGGAGCCGGGGCCGTCGGCTGCACCCTCCAGCCGTTCGTGCCGTCAAAAGCCCAGATCAGATCGTCGTCGCCCCCCCAGTGCGCGACCAGCGTGCGCCGGTTCGGCGACTGGGCATAGATCTCGAGCGGTACTTCCCGGTCAAGTGTGTCGAACCCCGCGTACGTCCCGGTCGCGACGACGCTGGTGATGCGCCCGACAGCCTCAGCCCCCCCAATGGCCTCGATATACCTGGCGAAGATCTCTTCGGCGGGTGGTGCGCCGATGGCGAAGAAGAACCGCAGCGGGGACGGATCGTCCACCAAATCCGCGTACTGCACGCGCAGGCTCGGGGCCGCCGCGGGCTGGTAGTCGCCGTTGTGGCAGGTGAAGCAGGTGATGCGCTGCTCGCCACCAAAGTACGTCTGGTTCATGGCATTCATCATGATCACCATCTGGCGCGCCCGCTGGATCCTGGGCGTCGGTGTGGCGAATGCCGCTGTGTCGAAATTGATCTCCTGCACATGACAGCCTACGCAGTCGAGCAGCAGCGCAGAGGCGAACATACCCATCGTGTCGTTGAAGGTGTCCACCGGAATCCCCTTCAGGACCTGGACGTCCAAGTACACCTCCTCCGCCATCGGCTGCACCGGCGCTTGCGCTGTCACCTCATCGATGGCCACGAACCCGACGCCCAGGAGGCACATCGCCGCCAGCGCGATCGCTCCGCCAGCCAGCCGTCGTCCGCTCGCGTCCCGACGGTCCCGTGTGGTCCGGTATGCTGTCATGAGGCTCTCCTCGTCATTCGCGTGAACGGATCGACGTCGTGGCCGCCGCGAGACGCACCGGCGACAGACCAGTGAAAAGCTGGGAAGCATGGAGGATCCCCACGCTGCGGTGGAAGGGCAGGCGTGTGCGCTCAACCCACGCGGCGCCGCCCGCCGCGCCGACCGCTGGAGCAAACCCGCTACGGCCGATCCGGCTGCGGCCTCCCGAATATCGCATCGTCGATCGCAACATTCGCCTCCAGCTGGTCGAACTGAAGCGTCGACTGCCCGTTGGTCCAGGTCAACACCACTTCAAACGGCATCTGGACACCGCTGACCTCGCGGTAGTCGCTGAAGTCCATTCGAACGGGAACAGGCCCCGCTCCAGTGTCTGTCCAGCGCAGGAAGCGTCGCAACATGCCCGCATCGTCGATATACAGCTCGACGGGATGTTCTCCAGGATTGCCGCCCCTGAGGATCTCGACCTGATCATCGCCGATATCGCCGTATCCGACCTGCCACTCGCTGAACGCGTCCTGAAACTGCGTCGGAAACGACGCCATCGCGTCAAGCCCGATGCCAGTCAGGCTCGTTCCGGTCAGGCTGAGGAGCGGCACGGGCGTGTCTGGCTGATATTTCCACCCGTTCGTTCCGTCATACGCCCAGATCAAATCGGACAGAGCCCCATGCGCGACGATCGTACGCTTGTTCGGCCTTGCGGCGTAGAACTCCATCGGCACGACGGCATGTGCCGTGTCGAACCCGACATACGTACCCGTTCCGGTGATACTCGTAATCGCCGCCAGCCGGTCGGCACCGCCAAGCGCCTCCGTATATCTCCCGAATACCTCTTCGGCAGTCGGCGCGCCGACTGCAGCGAAGAACCGGAGCGGGTGAGGGTCGTCAACCAGTTCCGAGTACTGCAGTCTCAGACTCGGTGCCTGTCCTGGAAAATAGTCCCCGTTGTGGCAGGTAAAACAGGTCACTCGCTGTTCGCCGCCGAAATAGGTGCGGTTGATGCCGTTCATCATGACCACCATCTGCCGCGCACGTTGAATTCTGGGGGTCGGTATCGCAAACGCCGCGGGATCGTGGGTAATCGCCGGCGAATGGCAGCCGACGCAGTCGAGCAACAGCGCGGAGGCGAACATGCCCATCGTGTCGTTGAACTCGTCCACCGGGATGCCCTTGAGCACCTGGACGTCCGAGTACACCTCCTCGGCCATCGGCTGCGCCTGTGCCGAGGCCTTCTGGCCAGCAAGGAACGCCACAGCAAGCAGGCACGAGGCGGCGACGGCAATGGCTCCACCGGCCAGCCGCCGTCCGCGGATACTTCCGCGGTTCTTCACGTCCTTCATCGATCTCTCCAAGCAGTGCGGACGCCAGCCGCGAATCTCCGCGACCGTGCGTCCCGTCGTGCGTCCAGTCCGCGGCGCCTTATCCGCGCTCCCGTGTGTGCATGTTGGCCAGGTCGCGATCCTCGCACGGCAAGTCCTCGGTCAACAGCTCCGTCTGGTCGGGGTTCAGCGTTCGTCGGACCGGATTCATGACCCACGGCTCGGCCAGATAATCGTCGTACACAGTCGCCTGCCACGTGAACGTGTTCCCCTCGCGGGTAATCCGCTCGACGACCCGCATGTTGTTGGAATGGAGGTACCCCGGCCACTCCAGCCAACTCCAGTCGGTGAATCCGACACTGTCGATGACCATCGTGTCGCCTTCCCAGGTACCCACCGAGTCCCCGTAGTACGTCAGGTCCTGGGACCGGACCGGATGATGCTCCCGACCGTCGATCGGAATGACACGGAAGGTGTTCTTATTCGCATACAGGAAGATCAACTCCGTGTCGGTCTGCACGATCTTGTTCGGCGCACCGATGCGGGGCAAGCCATCGGGGTAGCACTTGCCGTGCGGGTCTTGCAGATTGCCGTTCACGTCGAGAAACTGGACCTGTTCCCAGTATTCAGGCTTGTAGATCGGAAGGTTCGGGTCCATACGTTGCCGCACGCCACTGTCACGCTCGAAATTGACCGCCGGAGCACACTCCTGGCCGGGATGACAGGGGCGCCCCCTGCTCAGGACGGTGATATTACCCTCCGCGTCTGCCTCCAGGTTGCCCCCTCCGCCCCCGGACCAGAGCCCGGTCAGGTCGGGTTTACCATCCGCGGTACGCGGCGTCGGCATGTCTTCCGGTGCGGCTCCCAGCTGCGCCGCCGGCGCCGGCATGAGCCACAACGCGGCGACGACGGCTGCGACGACGGTCCCCTTCGTGCGAATTCCTTGACCCATCCTTAGACTCCCAGTCTTTGCGAACGATTCGAGAACCGAGTTACTGATTGAGCTGCTGCGCTTCCTCGGACGTGGGGTCTTCGTGGAACAACGTCACGACCCGCCCATCCGGAAACGTCATCTGGCGAACTCGACCGAGGTTGGCCCCGTTAAACGCGGGCGCGAACGTCACATCGTACACATCCCCAACCTTGAAAATGCGAACCAGGCCGGCCTGACGCAGGGCGCCAGGACCCGCACCGGACATCTCCCATTCCTCGACGGTGCCGTCAGGCTTTGTCTCCTCGAAAAGCCACCGCACATGCGGGTTGATCATCGCAAACCGCGTCAGCTTCCCTGTAAAGGAGCCAATCTCGTTCATGTCGTATTCAGCCTGGATCGCGTGATGTGCCGCCACCGGTGGCGCAGACACGAACCCAACCGCCATCACCATCGCTACGATCGCCGCCGCCCCGAGAACCTTTAGTGCTTTCATGACTTGCCTCCGGTCTTGATTCAACGCCCTGGTCACTCCGACTCAGATCTACTGGGCCACGTTCGCGGGCACGGGCATGACCACATACGGATTATAAGTATTGGTATTGACCGTGGTCAGCGTCCACGTGGAGTTGCCTTCCGTGCGCACAATCCGCTTGGGAAGCATAATGTCGGCCCGGTAGTCGTCCCAGTTCTGATCGCCGTACTCGGCGTAGGTCGTGTCAGAAACGACGGCTCCTGCGGTCTGGACCCTCACGATGTACGTGCCTATCAGGTCCGGTATTGCCTCTGGGTGAGGAACCACCAGGCTCGCGTCCTTCCGCACCGTAACGGTCGCCGCGACATCGGATACAGGATCCGGCAGCGGGAACGACAAAACGGCGCTCTGGCCATCCCGCCTCTCCATCTCGAGGAGGGGCCCAGCCATCGCGGCGGCCTTGGCAATCCCGAACGGCGACGTCCAGAGACGAACCAGGCGTGTCTTCACCTCGCCGGCTGCTGCGGTGGCGTTCATACCCGGTTCGGTTTCGTTCCATGCGAAGTCGCCAGAAACCACCTGAATACGCCGTTCCCTGGCACCGGTGGAGTCCACCAGCGTGGAATCCTCGCGCATCCCTGGGTAGGAGAAATTGAAGCTTATCCGAAGCTCAGGCACATCGAAACGCTGGTCGCCAACCAACAGGCTCCCGCTCGCCCAATGCTCCAGCGTCAGGATCGAGTCCTGCGGCCTCGTATCCGCATTTGAGCGGCCGCGTAGCATGCCCATTGAATTGGCCAGCTCAAACACCACGTCTTCAGCCGCCATGGGGAGATCTGGCGAGGCTTCGGGCCTCTGGGCGCCAACGGGAATGACCACGGAACCGACGGTCACCACTGCAGCCGTGGCGAATGCCGCGATTCGAATACCCATGATGAAACTCCTAAACATTAGTAGCTGACGAACCAAACATCAGTAGCTGACGAATCCGGGACCCGAGAGTCCAGAGCGCCTGAAGGTTAGTCGAACGCGCCTGGGTCTGTCCAGCGCTTGGCGCAGGCCCGTCGCCAGACGGAGTATCAAGCAGGAATCGGTACGATCCGCACTTCTGAAAGTATGATACACCGTCGATCGCGATGTCTTCAGACGCAGCCCCGACCGCCCTCCCCACACCTCCCAAGACGGAGGCGGAGCTCCGGTTCGACGAATTGCGACGCCAGGTCGGCATCGTGGCCGGACCCCTGATGTTTCTGCTGGTCCTGGCCTGGCCTTTCACGTCGCTCTCCCCGGAGGCGCACCGGCTCGCTGCGGTGATGGCACTGGTGATCGTGTTCTGGATCACCGAAGCGCTGCCGCTGGCCGTCACCTCGCTGCTGGGACCATCTCTGGCAATCGTCCTCCAGGTGGCGCCGGCCGGCGCAACATTTCAGCCGTTTGCGAGCACGACGATCTTTCTGTTCATCGGCAGCTTCATCCTGGCGCAGGCACTGTTCGTCCACCGGGTGAACGAACGTGTGGCGTTCGGCGTGCTGTCCCTGAAGATCGTCGGCGCCAAACCGACTCGCATCCTGATCGCCTACGGCCTGCTGGCCGCGTTCCTGTCAGCCTGGATGAGCAACACCGCGACGGCGGCCATGCTGGTGCCGATCGGGTTGTCGCTCATCCGGTTCATGGAATCCGAGGCGGATATTCCGAAGAAATACGGCACCGCGCTCATGCTCATCACGACCTATTGCTGTTCGCGCGGCGGCATGGCGACGCCGGTCGGCACCCCGCCCAACCTGATCGCCGTCGGCATGATCAGCGAACAGCTCGACGTGCGGATCACGTTTGTCCAGTGGATGCTGTTCTCGGTGCCGATCGTGCTCGTGCTCCTGGCGATTGTGCTTGCGTATCTCAGCTGGGCCGGAAACGCAGGAGTCGACGAGATTCCGGGCACCGACAAGATAATCGCCAAGCGCAAGGCGGCCCTGGGACCGTGGCGACGGGGCGAGATCAACGCCGTGATCGCGTTCTGCGTCACGGTCGTGCTGTGGGTCGGCCCTGGCCTGCTGGCGCTGGTGCTGGGACGCGAACATCCGGTGACGATGTCGGTGCTCGCCAGCGTACCGGAAGAGGTGGCGGCGATGATCGGCGTCTTCCTCCTGTTCCTGCTGCCGATCAGCAAGACGGAGCGCAGCACGATCACCTGGCGGCAGGCCGCCCAGATCGACTGGGGCACGATCCTGCTGTTCGGCGGAGGCCTGGCGCTGGGGGCGCTGGCGGCGTCAACCGGTCTGGCACAAGCCGTCGGGGAAGGGATCACCGGACTCGTGCCAACCAGTGACGTGGCTGCCCTGACCTTCGCCGCGGCGCTCTTCACGGTCGTGCTGTCGGAAACGATGTCCAACACCGCCGCGACCAACATCTCGATACCCATCGTGATTTCGATTGCGATGGCGTCGGGTGTCAATCCGATCATCCCGGCGATCACGTCCGCACTCGCGGCATCGGTGGCCGATGCGCTGCCCGTCTCGACGCCGCCCAACGCGATCGTCTATGCCTCCGGCCGCGTGACCATCACCGACATGATCCGCTACGGGATACTCATGGATCTGATCGCCGTGACAGTCGTCCCCGGGCTCGCGTTGCTGACCATTCCGCTGTTCCTCAGGTAGCCCGGACGAAACGAGTTCATGTCGGTTTTGGATAGCGTCGCGTCGACTGGAATTCGGCGGAGAATCAAGCCCGGCTCCCGATGGTCGTTGCGGATGGCGTCGGTCTGCGGACATTGACGCAGCAATCCAGACCGGTAAACCCTGTTGGCCTGGAGGCCATGATGAAGATCAAAACCATTCTCGTGCCACTCGACTTCAGCGAGCCGTCGGTCGCGGCGCTCCGCTACGCCAAAGAACTCGCGAACGTGCTGCGCGCCTCGATCCATCTGTTGCATGTCACGCACGATCCGACGACGCAGCCGTGGACCGAGGAAGCGTACTCCCCCGCGCTCCTGGACCTGGTCGACGCGTACAAAGCAGAGGCGCAGGAACAACTGACGGCGGCACTGTCAGCGTCCGAGCGGAAGAAGTACCGAGCCGAACTCGCGGTATCAGTTGGCGCCCCGTTTTCGCGCATCATCGAGTACGCGACGAAGAATCACGTCGACCTGATCGTGATGGGTACGCATGGGCGCGGCGCCATCGCGCACGCGATTCTCGGCAGCGTCACCGAGCGCGTCGTGCGGTTCGCACCGTGCGCGGTGCTGTCGGTACCGCCGAAGGGGATGAAACAGAAGACGTCGGGGCGAAAGAAGGCCGCAGCACGGCGGCGCCGCACGAACTAGGCCCGGCGGTCGGATACGCAACGACTAGAGCGCTTTTCGTTTCGGTCTAGCGCTCTCGCAGGGACCGGGCCTTTTCGAAAAGCGCCTTCCCGCGTTTTTCGGTCTCCACCGAATCGAAAAACGCTCTAACCGCGACCGACGCACCCGGTCGCAGCGGATCGTGCGCTGATCTAGTGCTCGTCGCCGCCGAAACTCAACCACGTCCCGGCAAGCGGCTGCTGGCCGACCCCCGGCTTGGACCAGTCGCACACACCCTCAGGGAAAATCGCCCTCAGGCGCGCCATCTCCTCGGCAGTGAAGCTCACGCCGTAGTCGGCCGGATCGACCGGCTTGAGCTGGCACTTGATGATGTCTCCCGCGATGGGGGAACCGGCCACGCCCCGGGGGTAGGAGAACGCGGGATAGATCTCGTCGCAGCGACCCGACTGATACGCGAGCCGCTCGACGATCTTCGTCGGCACCTCATCGCTCGTCCAGCATGCGTCGACGAGTCCAGCGGGTTTGGTCCGTCGCAGCGTCGTCTCCGGTGTATCGCTGGACGCGTCCGTCGCCAGCGCCGTGAGCCACTCGCCCAACTGATCGAGCCCCTCGCGCAGAACCGGACTGGTCGTCGAGAACGCGCCGTACCGCCGGTCGTGGTGCAGCATCACCAGGTTGTCGCTGTGGCCGTTGGCGGCTTCCATGCGGGCACGCGTCGCGAACGACTGAAACCGCAAATGCACGTCACCTCGCGGAAGGTCGTCGTAGTAGGTCCGATAGTCGAGGATGGGAACCGTCGCCACTCCCCCGCCGTTGACACGACCGGTGCGATAGGCGGCGTCGGTCGCGGCCGGATCGGCCACCATCCGCTCGGCGACCAGATTCCCGTCGATGTCAAATCCACCGATCTTTTCGTTCAGGTCGAGGAACTGCTCTGTCGCGATGTCGCCACTCTCGAGGACGGCGAGTCCGTACTGCACGCCGACGTTGTCAAGCGGACGTCTGGCAAATCCGGTAGCCGGGTCACGGCCGTAGACGTGGACGGTGTGATCCCACAGGTTGCAGCGAGCACCCTCGGGGTTCGTCGCCGGGTCATAACGTTGCGCGGCGGGCAACACATCCGGGCACTCCTCGTTCGCAGCGAAGCGGGGGGCCCGCAGTCTCGCGAGATTGTCCAGCGTCGCGAGATTGCCGAACCCAGCGATCTGCCGCTTCTGCTCGTCGGTGTATTCCACTGCGGCCCGCTCGTCGAAATAGTGCGCAAGGATCCGCGCCTCACCGCTGGTCGTGCTGCTCGCGAACTGTCCGTCCGCGAAGCTGCGACCGAGAATGAGGCCATCGAGCAGACCAGGGTAGTTCTGGGCGATGAGCTGCTGCTGGATCGAACCACCTGACGTCCCCCACCCGACGGTGTAGAGCGGCTCGCCGTACGTCTCGATGAAGTGTTCCTTCACCATCATCATCGTCTCGGCAGAGAGGGCGTCGTTGTAGCAGTTGTTCCCGCCCACATCGAGCGAGGCCGAGGCCACCGCGTAGCCGCGCACCAGGTGTGCGTCGTCATCCACGCCGGCGGTCGACGCCCCCTGGCGGTACCAGCCAGGCTCGCACCCGCCCCCGAACGTGTAGAGCAGACTGCCGTTCCAACCGCTGGGTGGAGTGGCGAAGTCCGGATCGGCGTCCTGACCTGGATCGTGCAGGATTGCGATCTGGTAGATGGCCCGATTGATCGTTCCTGTTTCGATCCGGACGATGTAGGGGACCGTCGCGCCACCGGAGACCGTGACGTCCGCCATATCGGAAGGCGTCATAGCCGGGAGTGGCTTGAGATCGCCGCCATCGGTGGAGCGATAGTAGTAATCGACGCGCCGCGCGATCGAGCAGTTCGCGTCCAGCGCCGCGCCGAGCGTCTCCCCGGACTGCAGCTCGAACTGCTCGGTCTCGCAGATGAACGGCACCTCGTGAGGTCCCGAGAACACCGGACCCACGATCGGGTGATTCACGACCGTCAACTCGGCTCCGGCGGCCCCGTTCGATGGGCCGGACCAGACGGACACCGTGTTGGACCCAGGTGCAAGCCCGGTGACCAGCCCCACGAGCGCATGGTTCGCATCGTCGCGACGAAACATGCTCGTCACGTCTGTGCCGTTCAGCGTCACGCGAACACCGCCAACCCCCACCCCGCCCGGCACGGCGATACGCAGGAGGACATCGCCGCCTGTCACCAGGCCGGCACGCGCCGACACGCTGGTGATCGCGAAGCCACCGGACTGTGCCGACGACCGATCCGGAGTCACCCCGACAAGCGCGCACGCCACCGCGATCGCGACTGCGACGCGTCCTCCGATACCGCCCGCGTCGCCACCGCAACGGACCTGGCCGAATAATCGCTGCATAACCTCTCCCTCGCGCTCCGACACGCGGGGACCACGCGCCGACCGCAACCGTGCGACGCTCCGACCCCGCCGGACCTTCGAAATCGATTCGCGTCCAGTGATCTGATTGCGAACTAGCTCTCCCCGAATCGCTGCCACGTGCCGGTGATCTTCTGCTGTTCGACACCCGGCTTCGACCAATCGCAGACCCCGCCGCTGAAGATGCCTTTCAGGCGTGACATGTCGCCCGCGGTGAACGGCACGGCATAGTCGGCCGCGGCGATCGGCTTCAGCTGACACTTGATGACGTCGGCGGCGATCGACCCGCCTGCCACCTCACGCGGAAACGACGACGAGGGATACATCTGCTCGCAGCGACTCGACCCGTGGCGGACCTGCGGCTCAGCAATCTTCCGAGGCTCCTCGCCGCGCGTCCAGCATGCATCCGTCAGGTCCGCGGGCTTCGCACGACGAATTTTCTCGATCGCCGGATCGGCGGACGTGTCTTCCGCAAGCGCCGTCAGCCACCGATCCATCTGCGCCAGCGCCTCCTGATTCGCTGGGCTGCCGGTTCTTCCGCGAGACAGGTTGTCCTCGACAAACATCACGTGGTTGTCTGCTGTGCCGTTGGCTTTCAGCAGGCGTTCGCGGAGCGTGAACGAGTGATAGCGCATGTGCACGTCGCCGTCCGGCGCATCATCGAGATAGTTGCGGTAGTCGATGATCGGTGTCTCCGCGAGACCGCCTCCTCCACTGGTGAGAAGCCCCGCGCGATACGCCTGGCGTGCAGCCACGAGATCGGCGCGGGATCGCGCAGCCACCACGTTGCCATCGTTGTCGAATCCGCCGATGCGCTCGTTGAGGTCGAGAAACTGCTCCGTGGTGATCGTCCCGGCATTCAACGCCAGTAACCCGTACTGGATTCCTTCGCTGTCCAGCGGACGGCGGGCGAAGCCCGTGTCCGGATCGCGCCCGTACGCATTGACGGCATGGTCGTACACATCACACCGCGCGCCTGTGGGATTCGCGGTTCGGTGATACCGCAGCTCCGTCGGCAGGACATCGGGACAGTGCTCCGAAGCGTGAATGCGCCCGCCGGCCGAGTCAAGACCACTGACCGAGGCCAGCGTGACAAAGCCGCTCACGGCTCGCATCTGCTCCGGGGTGAACGGCACGGTCGCCTTCTCGCTGAAGTATCGGTTGAGCAGGCGCGCGTCGGAGACCGCCGGCACCGTCGCCGACACCAGGTCAGGAAAGGTGCGGCACGGAATGATCCCGTCAATCACGCCAGGGTAGCCGTCGGCGATCCGCAACTGCTGATAGGACCCGCCCGAGCACCCCCACCCGATCGTGAACCTGGGTGCGCCGTACGCCTCTATGAAGCGCTCCTTCGTCATCATCATCGTCTCGGCGGCGAGCAGTTCGGAGCAGTTGTTGCCGAAGACATTCAGCGACGACGACGCCAGGGCATACCCCTGGCGCAGCATCACGTCGTCGTCCACGCCACCCGTTCGGGCACCCTGCCGATACCATCCTGTAACGCAGCCGCCACCATGGCGGTATATCAATCGTCCGTTCCAACCAGGCGAAGTCGTCCACGGATCTGGAGCCGGATCGGCGCTTGGATCGTGGAGCATCGCGAACTGGTAGATCCCGCGATTCGCGGTGCCTGTCTCGATCCGCACGACGTAGGGCACAGTCTTCCCGGTGCTCGTCGTGACCTGCGCTACATCGGGGAGCGTCGAGGACGCCGGCAGCGGCTTGAGATCGCCGCCATCGGCTGAGCGATAGTAGTAATCGACGCGCGTCTTGACCGAGCAGTGTTCGTCCAGCGGCGCGCCGAGCATCTCCCCGGATTGCAACTCGAACCGCTCGGTGTCGCAGATGAACGGCTGCTCATGCGGGCCCGCAAACAGGGGGCCAACGATCGGATGATTCACGACCGTTAACTCGGCCGTGTCGCCCTCACTGGCGTCAACCGACAGCGCATTCTCCCCGAGCGCAAGACCGGTAACGAGTCCCGTGAGGCTGTGACCCACTCCGTCCTGATGAAACGCACTGGTGACATCCACGCCGTTCAGCATGACCCGAGGCTCGTCGAGCGGCACGGCGCGGGGCACGCGTACGCGAACGAGCACATCCCCACCGCTCACGAAGTCCGGCCGAGCCGAGACGGTGGCGATCTCGAATCCACCATCCACGGACTGCGCCGAGGGCCAGGCCGCGAGTGCCACGACACACACCACGCCGATGACGATCCCTGTTCGTGAACCGAAGATACCTGTGTGCATCACACCTCCCCTGATTTTCAGCGTCACACGAGCGCGAACGACACGCGGCTAGTTCGTCCCCGCCATGTCGCCTGTCAACTGCGCCTTCAGCGCCGCGCGATCGACCAGGCTGCCCTGCATGTAGAAGCTCGAAATACTGCGCGTGTTGATGATGTCATCGAGCGGATTGGCATCAAGCACGAGAAAATCCGCAATCTTGCCGGGCGCCAACGTGCCCAGGTCATTCAGATCGAGATAGGCGGCAGCCCGGCTGGTGCCGGCAACGATCGCCTGCATCGGCGTGAGTCCGGCCGCCACGAGCAATTCAAGCTCCCGATGCTCGGCAAAACCCCAGAAGTGGTTCTGCAGACCGGTGTCGCAGCCCAGGATCAACAGAGCCCCCGCCGCGTTCAGCTTGGTCACGCTGTTGTGGAGGAACAGATAGCTGTTGCGCGAGTTCTGCGCCGCAGCCGGGCTACGGTCCGCGAACGACTGATAGAGGTTCGCGATGACCTCGTCCGGGACCGTGTCATTGAGCAGGCCCACCAGATACGGCTCCCGCAACCACTCCGGTACCTCCCCCGAGTAGTTGTTGCGCTCCGCCATGCTCAGTGTCGGCGTCACGTATATCCCTTGCTCGGCGATCGCCGCAACAAGGGCGTCGTCCATCTCGCGATCGCGCGCCAGGTGCACAAGCGCGTACACGCCGGCGCCAACCGCAACCTCGGCATCGGCGTGGCCCCGCACGTGGGCAGACACACCCAACCCCAGCGTCCCCGCTTCGTCGACGATCGCCCGGGCCACCTCCGGGGCCATCTTCTGGCCGCGACCGCCCCGCTCATCCAGCCAGATCTTGATCGTGTCCGGCTCGTAAGGTGCCACGTCCCGAACAGCCGCGCGGCCCTCTTCCTCGGTGACGACGTCGTAGGCGACGCCCCGGGCATACGTCATGTTGCCGGGGCCCGCAAGCGGCCCACCGATGCCGGAGCCGGCGGGCCGCAGGCG
>JAQBVV010000067.1 GCA_027622905.1 Acidobacteriota bacterium | reverse complement strand
GCGCGATCCTTTTCCCAGGGGCCTGATGATGACGCACGAGCCGTTCGACAACGAAGCCAACGACCAGCTTTCCCGCCGGAAGCTCTTCAAGACACTCGGAACAGCGGTAGGCGTCGCGGCATTCGCGCCTCACGTCGCGTTCGGGCAGACACCAGGGCCGGCGACGCCGCGAAGCGTCGTCACGGACCCGCCCCGCGATTTCGGGCCTGGCGGGACGCTGCCAACCTACCCGGATCCGGACCTCATCACGGTGGACCCGCGATTCAACCAGCTTCGTCGCGGCAACACTCCCATCCAGCGCCTGTGGAGCGGCGCGCTCTGGTCTGAAGGGCCAGCCTGGAGCAGCCAGGGCCGCTACCTGGTGTGGAGCGACATTCCGAACAATCGCCAGATGCGCTATCTGGAGGACGACGGCCGCGTCACGGTCTTCCGATATCCGTCGAACAACAGTAACGGCAACACGTTCGACTTTCAGGGTCGGCAACTGTCGTGCGAACACCTGACTCGCCGCGTCGTCAGGTACGAAAACGACGGGTCGGTGACGGTGATTGCCGACACGTACAACGGCACGCATCTGATTGGTCCCAACGATGTCGTACCCCACCCGGACGGAAGCTACTGGTTCACCGACCTGGGAGCCGGAGGGTCGCTCTACGAGGGCACGCCGGACGCCGCAGGGGGACCGAGCAATCCGAACGGACGCCTCAACCCGCGTCTCGGACAGCCACCTGAGATGGGCACCCTGACTCGGGTGCTGCCGGCGAATCTGTACCGCGTGGATCCGAGCGGCCGCGTTGACCTGGCCGTGAGCCAGGAGCAAATCGGAGGCGGCACCAACGGGCTGACGTTCTCGCCAGACTACAGGAAGCTCTACGCGGTCAGTGGCGGCGTCGTGCACAGCTTCGATGTCGGAGACGACAACACGTGCAGCAATATGCAGCAGTTTTCCGATTTCATGGTCGATGGCGTGCAATGCCGGACCGATGGCATTCGCTGCGACGTCGAAGGCAACCTGTGGTGTTCGTCCAACGCCGGGTTGAACCTTGGATACAGCGGCGTCACGGTCTGGTCGCCGGAAGGGGAGTTGCTCGGACGGATTCGCCTCCCCGAAACATGCGCCAATGTGTGCTTCGGCGGACCGGAGCGAAGCCGGCTCTTCATGGTGGCGAGTCAGTCGCTGTACTCGGTCTACATCAATACGCAGGGCGCGGCGCCAGGCTAGAGGCGACTGACTGGGCACCATCGTGAGGCCTTGAGGCCGAGTAGGGCGCCCGTGGGTTCTCAATAGATCCTGGCGGTCTCGACAATCCGCGCGCCAAGCGATCAGCAGGTCCGCCCGTCGTGGGCTGTAGGAAGGTGACCATATGTCGGTTCCGCTTTTACGGGCCGCGCTCGGTGCCCTGGCGATCCTCGCCTCGGTCCTCCCAGGCCAGGCGCAGATCACACGCCTCGTGGTCGAACACACCGAGTCGCTCGGAGCCGATGGGGCCGAACGGCTGACGGGGCACGTCTACGGCGAGGTCGACCCGGAGCACCCGCTCAACGCCATCATCACGGACCTTGAGTTTGCTCCCCGCAATGTCCGGGGGATGGTGGAGTACGCATCGACCTTCACCATGGTCAAGCCGGCGGACATGGCCACCGCCAGCGGCGTGCTGATCTGGGTGGCGTCCAACCGCGGCCGCATCGATCTGACCGACGATGCCTTCTTCGCCGACGCGCGACAACACGGCCACGTACTCGTGACCAGCGGCTGGCAGGGCGATCTCGAGGCCGCTGTTGGTCGGGAGACGATGTCGGTGCCCGTCGCCAGCTACCCCGACGGGGCGAGCATCACCGGTCGGGTCCTGGCTCGCTTCGACGGGATGAGTCCGGGCACGACAACATTGCCGATTCTGCGAGGCTGGGTCGCCGGGACCGCCGACCCCGAGAGTCTCGATACCTCGCTCGCGACGCTCACGCGCCGCACGTCGGAGCAGAGCGAGACCGTGCCGCTGCGCAGCACGGATTGGGCCTTTGCCGACTGTGCCTCTCAGCCATTCCCAGGCACCCCGGATCCCCGGCAGCTCTGTCTGAAGGACGGCTTCGGTCCCGCGTTCCTCTACGAACTGATCTACACGGCCAAGGATCCCAGAGTCCACGGACTCGGCTTTGCGGCGACGCGGGACTTCGTCTCGTTCCTGCGCCACGGCGCCACCGATGGTGCTGGCACGCTGAACCCACTCCAGGCACGAATTTCCTGGGTGATCAGCCAGGGGAATTCACAGGCTGGCACGTTCCTGCGCAGCTTCATTCATCTGGGTTTCAACCAGGATGAGGCCGGCCGGATCGTCTTCGACGGCAGCAATCCCGAACGCGCCGCCCGCCTGCTCGCGATGAACGTCAGGTTCGCGGCTCCCAGTGGTGGGGCTGCCATGTACGAGGCGGGCAGCGACGGGATCGTCTGGTGGGGCGACTACGTCGACGAGGCCCGGCGACGCCCAACAGGGAGCCTGCTGGACCGATGCCGTGCCACCGACACGTGTCCCAAGATCGTCGAAACGCTCGGGTCTGCGGAGCTCTACCACCTGCGCGCCTCACCTGCGCTGGTGGGCACCAGTGCCGACCGCGATATCCCGTTGCCGTCCAACGTCCGGCGCTATTACTCACCAGGGGTCAGGCACGGCGGCGGGCCTGGCGGTTTTGATCCAGAGCCGCGGCAGGACACCTGTTGCGGCCTTATCCAGAATCCGAACCCGACCAGCGATACGCTACGGGCGCTGCAAACGGCGCTGGTGGACTGGGTCGTCACCGGCACGCTCCCGCCGCCGAGCCAGTATCCACGCCTCGACCGGGGTGAACTCGCGTCGCCGACACAGGCGGCGCTCGGATTTCCAACGATTCCCGGCGTGCCGCTGCCGGATGGCCTACTGAATCCGTTCTATGACTATGACTTCGGTCCGGAGTTTCGCTATACCGATCTATCCGGTGTCATCACGATGCAGCCGCCTCCCATTCGGCGAGTGCTCCCCACGCTGGTGCCAACCGTGAACGCCGACGGTAACGAAACCAGCGGCGTTGCCAGCGTGCTCCATCAGGTGCCCCTCGGCACCTACACCGGGTGGAACACGGAGGCGGGCGGTTTGAACAAGGGTCAGCTTCGAAACAACGCCGGAGCGTTTATCCCGTTCGCCAGGACCAAAGCAGAGAGGGTCGCCTCCGGTGATCCGAGGCTCTCGCTCGAAGAGCGGTATGGGACACACGGTGCGTACGTACAGAAAGTGCGGGCCGCAGCGGAACGACTCGTGCGCGGGCGATTCCTGCTGCAAGACGACGCGGACCGTCTCATTGCTGAAGCTGAGGCCAGCACGGTGCTGCGATAGCAGCCCATTGCCTCGTCGCGGGTGGCCGCAAGCTGGGCCGCTGCGCGCGCGCGGCTACCCGGGCAGCCTGCGTTCGAATTCCGTCGAACGAATCATGCGGAGGAGCGTCTCGGTGTGGCGCCCCGAACGAACCAGGTTCAGATACTCCCCGACGCCACCGCTGTCCGCGTCCCGACTGAATATGCCCCGGTAGAAACGATCGAGCAGATCCTCAGCGGACACAGCGCCTCGACTCGCCGTGAACTCCCGGCTCCTGACCATCGAGTTGAGCAGGTTCTCGATGTTCCCCCGCTGCACTTCGGCAACGGCGCTGCGCCGGCTCTGCTGGTCGGGGCCGCGGTCGAGAATGGCGGCGTACAGCGCCTCGACGATGAACTCCGCGTCTCGGCCGCTATACGACGTCCTCGCGCCGGGATCGATTTCGATCTCGAGGTCCCATTCGAAGTTCAGGTTTCCCGGCACCCACACCTGCAGGCGGCACCGGCCGGCATCGGTTCGGGCGGTGATCCGAAGGCCCCGTGGTCCCCGGTCCTGAACATCGAGCAGCCGACCACACCCCGCTTCGCTGAATCCCAGCACAACGCGCTCGGCAGGGAAGCGCCGACCGCGCTGATCCAGCCCCTCCAGCTGAAGGTCCACCGTGCCGCGCGGCGCCAACCGATACGGCGAGCGGCCGCCGAATCGCTCGCCACCACCCGCATCGGTCGTCGCGACGAGTTCCGCCTCGCACAGCACCGGGCGCGACCATGCGCCGCAGTCCTGCGCCATTGCAGGCTGGACAGAAGCGAAAATACAGAGCACGGACAGGGTCGACATGGCCGTCATGGCCGACGCACCTACCCCGACTGACCACCCGGCGGCGTGCTGTCCAGATGCCAGCATCTCGACCTCCCTACGTGGCGACTGGCGCCGAGGCGCCCGCCGACTCCGGCGCATCGATCATGTTCTCCGGAATCGTTCCGGCCTTCCGTCCCGCGACCCCGAAGTAGTACAGCGGCTGACCGTCTATCGACAGCCGGTGGCGGTAGCGTTCCATGTGATAGATGTCGAGGTATTCGCTGAGAATCAACCTCTTGATAAACACCGAGAACCCACTGGTGTCCCGGTCGTCAAGGAAGGTCTCTTTGATATTGAAGGCGATCCAGCCCTCGTCATCGACCAGGTTGAATGCCTCGGCGAACACCCGGACGGGAATATCGCCGAACCCAAGGGCGGCCACCGACACCATGCAGTTGAAGCGCCACCCTGCCAGGTGCTCCCGCTGTGCCGGCGTCATCGTCGTCATGTCGATGTCGTAGTAATCGTCGTACACGCCCGGCCTGTCGCGCGCCACGGCCATGGCGGCCGCTGCTGAAATATCCACGCCAACCAGGCGAGCGACGCCGAACTTCTGCAACTCGGCTCCAACCATGCCGTTCCCGGCACCGAGATCCAGGACGCGCAGCTCGTGAATAAGACGTCGCTCACCGCCCATCGCGTGGCGGAGGATCGCGACGACCTTCTCCGGTGACTGACATTTCAGGCGATCATAGAACAGTTGCTCGTAGAGACCTCGGCGCGCGTAAATGGCACCGTAGTCATGAAAGCGAATGCGGCTTTCCACGCCAGCGGCGTCGGTGAGCGTGAAATACGCCTCGCTCTGCGCCAGCTCGTTCGTATCGATTGCGGGAAAACGAATGCTGTGTCGTGTCGAAGGCATCTTCAGGCGAACTCAATCATCATCAGTGAATACGATAGCCCAGTTCAGCCACCTGAACCACAGGAGGCCTGTGGTGATGACCGATCGGGACGGGATAGCGTCGCCACGGCACAGCTGCTGAGAACGCGGGCGAGGGAGGGTATCCTATAATTGTGCGCCGAGTCGCACCATGTCCGCGAGTCGCCGCCACGTGAGGATCCATGCTTCGAGGAATGAGCGCACGCGTTCGACATTGTCTGGTCATCGGCACCGCCCTTCTGGCTACTGGCTGCAGCGGTTCCAATCCGACCTCGTCAACGATCCTTCCGTTCGCGCCGTACTCTCAAACGGATCTGCGCGTTGGCGATGGAGCGGAGGCGACACCTGGACGTAACGCCACGGTGAACTACACGGGCTGGCTCTACGACCCGGCTCAGCCCGAGCAAAAGGGGCGTCAATTCGACACATCAACGGGCCGCGGGCCGTTCACGTTTGCCGTCGGTGCAGGACGGGTCATCTCCGGATGGGACCTCGGCGTTGCTGGCATGAAGGTTGGGGGGCAGCGGCGCCTGATCATTCCACCGGACCTCGGCTACGGATCCGCCGGTGCGGGCGGCACGATTCCTCCCAACGCGACGCTGGTCTTCGATATCGAACTGCTCGAGGTCCAGGGCTGACGGGTGTCTGACGGAAGGCCCGCGGAGGGACCGCGCGACATTCACACAGGTGGCTTTCTTGATCGGGTGAAGGCACTCACAAGCCGATCACTCGACAGCTCGCTACTCTTCGTGCTCGGAGCCGGCGCCTCTCGCCAGTCCGGCATCAGGACCGGCGCCGAGATGGTCGCCGACTGGCTGAGCATGCTGCGCGCAGAGGACCCGGACCACGACGCCGTTACGCCCGGGAGATGGGCCTCTGAGGAACGGCTCGGCGTCGACGGCTTCGACCCGCTCGATCCGGCAGCCTCCTACTCGCAAATCTTCGCGCGCACGTATCGAGGCCGACCGCGAGAGGGCTTCGATTATCTGGAGACCGAGGTCGCCGGTCGTGACCCTTCCTACGGTTACTCGGTGCTCGCGCAGATTCTCGCCACAACACGACACAAGGTCGTCGTGACGACCAACTTCGACAACCTCGTCTCCGAGGCTTTGAGCATCTACACCACGACGACGGCCGTGGTGTGTGGACATGAATCGCTCGCCGGTTTCATCCGCCATCATCCAGGCCGACCGCAGATCGTGAAGGTGTATCAGGACGTCGTCTACGCACCGACACCGACCGGGCCGGCACCCGGCGCGCTCCCGACTGGATTTGCGGATGCACTCAGGGAGTTGTTCGAGGCGCACGTGCCGGTCGTGATCGGATACGGCGGCAACGACGGCTGCCTCATGCGGATCCTGACCGAACGACCTCTCATGCTGCAGCAGGGCATCTACTGGTGCTACCTGAGGAGCGATGGACGGCCCCGGCAGGACATTCTCGACCTGGTGGCCGGCTGCGGTGGCTGGCTCGTTCCGATCGACGGCTTCGATGAACTCATGGTCGATCTGCAGCACACGCTCGAGCTGGGTGACCTCGACGCTTTTCTGGAGTCGCGGGGTGAAGAGCGCGCCGCGCAGTACGCGGCCCACCGTCGGGCGGCGCTTCAGGCCCGCTCAGAGCGCGCAGATTCCGATCGACAGCACGACGAGCCCAATCCCGTCGAGGTCGCTCGCGAATCGCGCGCGCGCCCCGCTGGCGCCTTGCGCGTGGTACACAACTCCTGGGATGAATCCAGGCGTACGCCCCAGCAATGGGAGAGCCTGGCTCGACGCGAGCCCGACATGGAAAAGCGATCCCAGATCTATGAGGAGGCGGTTCGGGCGTTGCCTGGCAGCGCGGAAATGGCGACGTTCGCGGCGTTGTCCATGGAGGGGTCTGCCGCGACCGAGCGCAGAGCAGACGAGCTGTACCACAGAGCCATCACCCTGGCCCCGACCGACAGCATCGTCTTGACCAGTTACGCGAACTTTCTGACCGACATCAGGCACGATCACGATGCGGCTGCGTCGCTGTACATTCGCGCGTTGGAAGTGGACCCCGATCACGTCGGCACACTGGGCAACTACGCAAACTTTCTCAGGAATGTCACGGAGGACTACGACGCGGCGGAATCACTGTACCGGCGCGTACTGGACATCGATCCCCATCGGCCGAACACCCTGGGTAACTACGCGCTTCTGCTTGCTGAAGACCGGCACGACTACGACGCCGCCGAAGACATGTACAGGCGAGCGCTGGCGGAAGATCCGAATCACGCCAACCATCTATGCAATTACGCGAACTTCCTGACGAATGTTCGACAGGACCACGCGACAGCCGAGGACCTCTACCAGCGATCCCTGGAGACCGACCCGAGCAACGCCAACCATCTCCGAGACTATGCGGACTTCCTGATGAACGTCCGTCAGGACTACAGCACAGCGGAGGCATTGATCGCCCAGGCGCTGTCCGTCGACCCTCGGGACGGCGACGAATTCAGACCGTAGACGACACCCGGCACCACAGCCCGTCCGACCAGGGTGGACGAGTGGCTGACCGCTAGGTTCGTGCAGGCTCCCAGCGCAGACCAAGCGTGAGGATGCGATCCAGGAGGCGCTCATAGGAGAGACCGTTCGCCTCGGCGGACTCGGCGAGATCCTCGCCATAGGCCAGGTTGGGATTCGGGTTGGCCTCCAGCACGAAGACGCGACCCGTCACATCATCAAGTCGGAGATCCACCCTCGTGTATCCGTTGAGGTCGAGCGCCCGGCAGCTGCGCTTGGCGATGCGCTGGATGCGCTCCGTCATCGCCGGATCCAGTTTGGCGGCGCCCGTCATGATGCCGTGCCGCTTCTGGTACTTGCTACTCCACTTCACACGTTCGGTCGCGATCCGCCAGGTGTTGCCGGGGACGTCGGCAAACGACATCTCCCAGACGGGGAACACGTCAAGGCGCTGATTGCCGACAACGCCGACGTAGAGTTCCCGGCCGGGGATGAATTGCTCGACGATGGCCGCAGTGCCGATGCTCTCGTGCACGAACTGCACGCGCCGCACGAGCTGCTCGTGGTTCTCGACGACTGATGCCTGCGAGATACCGGCGGACGCTTCAAAGAACAGCGACTTGACGATCAGCGGGTAGTGGAGCCGCTTCGGCAGCCTGGGCTTGCGGTCGCGGGGAACGACCGTGAAGTCCGGCACCGGAATCCGATGGTACGCCAGCAGCTTCTTCGACAGGGCCTTGTCGCGCGCCAGAATCAAGCCCCGGGGATTGCACCCGGTGTACGGCAGCCGGAGCAGCTCAAGGTAGCTGACAACGTTCTGGTCGAACGTGGGCACGCCGGCGAACGCTTCCATGAGGTTGAACACGATGTGCGGCTTGAAGTCGCCCACGGCCGGCCGAATCCCAGCCAGCTCATCGTTGAGACCAACGACGTGGACCTCGTGGCCGCCCTCCCTGAGCGTCTCCACGACATCAAACTCCATCTTCCACTCGGCCTCACGAACGTCGATGCCCGTCACGTCGACCGGGGGTATCAGGTGATCGTGCACCAGGGCCAGGATTCTGAGCTTGTGCATCAGAGTGACAGGCGGTAACCGCCGCCGTGGAGGTAGTTCATGACCTGTACTGTGACCAGCACCGTAAATTCCTGTCGTGCCCGCTCTTCCGGCACCGCCAGCCGCAGCCGCAGCTGCCGACATCGACTGATCATGTCCTCAAGCACCTTGTCGATCGTGTACTGGTAGATACCGGTCCACTCGGCCACGAGACGGCGGGTCGGTCGGCGGATGCGACTCAGGAACCGCGCGGCCGTGATGTTGCCAGCGTACTCAGGGGACTCCGAGAACAGGCGCCGGAGATCCCGATCGTAGAAATTCGGATAGTCGACGCCATAGTGTCGACGCTTGGTGCGATAGTGCTGTCCGAGCGTCTTCCGCAACTTTCGAAGCGGGTCCACTTCGAGAGGATTGGCCACGCGCGCCGGTTGATCCTTGATCGACGACATCAGGGCGTCCATGTACTCGAGTTTCTTGAGCGCAGGCCAGCCCGCATATCGCTGACGCCATTGACTCGTCGGCGTCAGCCAGACCGCGAACGTCTCGGCAAAGTCCTCGTCGGGGTGACTCTGGGAGTACCACGAATCGAGGTGCAGTACGTAGCTCTTGCTGTACGGCTTGGGGGAGTAGAACTCCGGGTACGGCACCGACGGCGACCCGAACGTCCGCCGACGAACCAGCCGGCGTCGCAGCTGGAACGCATTGTCGATGGCGTGCCCCACTTCGTGGCGAAGAATCCGCATGCACCACTCGTAGTCGCCGCCCTCGACTTCAAGCATCTGCGCCTCTTCGAGCTTCGCGAGCCTCGGGTGGGCGAGGTAGAAGGGGATGGCGATGGCCGTTGCTCCGTCCGGCGTGAACCACTCATCGGACAGGTAGAAGTGCAGCGGAAAGCGGAGCCCGCGGGCTTCGAGCTCCTCTCCGACGATCGCCACACGGTCTGCGAGACCCTCGTCAATACGGAGCGGCAGGTCGGCCAGCCGCACCTCAAGAAGCGCCTCATCAGGAAGATCGGCCCAGTCCTCAGGAAGGGGGAGACGCGGCATGCACCGGCATCATAAACTAACGAGGCGTGCGAGAAGCGAACACCGAGACTGGCCAGTCGGCCAGCCGGCACGACTACACCTGGGACCTGACGGACATCTATCCGGATCTCGCGGCGTGGCGCGCCGAGAAGACGCGCATTGCCGCCGAGGTGCCTGGGGTGAGAGCCTTCGCGAGCCACCTCAGCGCATCTCCGCAGACATTGGCCGACGCGTTGGAAACAATGAGCCGCCTGGACAAGGCGCTGGCGCGTCTGTACGTGTATGCCAGCATGCTGTCTGACGAAGACACGCGGTTGAGTGAGCCCCAGGGCATGCATCAGGAGATGCAGCAACTTCACGCCGAGTTCAGCGCCCAGGCGTCGTACATCGAACCGGAGATTCTGCGGATCGGCAGCGCGACCATCGAGGCCTATCTCCGGGCAGAACCCCGACTGGCCCCGTACGAGGTCATGCTGGGGGATATCGCCAGACGTGCCGCCCACACGCTCGGTGATGCCGAGGAGAAACTCCTGGCCGACGCCCATCCGGTCGCCGGGTCGGCCTCGAACATTTTCGGGGTGTTCTCGAACGCAGACTTCCCGTATCCGACGATCCGACTGAGTGACGGCAGCAGCGTCAAACTCGATCAGTCAGGCTATGCGGACGTGCGCACGTCGCCGAATCGCGCGGACCGCCGTGCCGCGATGACGGCGTTTTTTCGTGCCCTCGGCGACTTCGGCCGCACGTTCGGTACCACCATGAACTCCAACGTGCAGAAGGCGGTCTTTTACGCCAGAGCACGAAAGTACACGTCGACGGTCGAGGCATCACTGGATCGCGCCAATATCCCCGTCTCGGTGTACGACCGTCTCATCGACGGCGTGGGCCGACACCTGCCATCGCTCCATCGCTACCTGCGTCTCCGGAAGCGCATGATGGGTGTGACCGACGACCTGCACTACTACGACCTGTACGCACCGCTGGTCGAATCAGTCGATCTCCGATACACCCCCGACGAAGCGCAGCGCCATGTCGCGGACGCGATGCGACCGCTTGGAGACGAGTACGTCTCCGTGATCGAGCGTAGTTTTCGGGAGCGCTGGCTGGACTGGTATCCAGCGGACGGGAAACGCTCCGGCGCGTACTCGAACGGCGGCGCCTACGACGTGCATCCGTACATCCTGCTGAACTATCTCGGCCAGTACAACGACGTCAGCACGTTGGCCCATGAACTCGGGCACACGATGCACAGCTATTTCTCCAATCGAACCCAGCCCTATCCCACGGCCGACTATTCGATTTTCGTGGCGGAGGTGGCGTCGACGTTCAATGAAGCGCTGCTGATCGACTACATGCTCAAGCGGATCACCGATACACCGACACGTTTGTCGCTGCTGGGCAACTACCTCGAAAGCATCAAGGCCACGGTCTTTCGGCAGACGCAGTTCGCCGAGTTCGAGCTGCGCGTGCATGAGATGGGCCTGGCCTCCGCTCCCATTACCGGCGAGGCGCTGGCCGCGCTCTATCTCGATATCACGCGCCGATACTACGGGCACGACCAGCGAATCGTGGTGGTGGACGAGGACGTCGCGCACGAGTGGAGCTACATCCCGCATTTCTACAGCGAGTTCTACGTCTACCAGTACGCGACGTCCTTCACGGCAGCCGAGGCGCTCGCGGCCGCGGTCCTGGCCGGGGACGCGTCAGCAACGGCTCGCTTTCTCACGTTCCTGGGCTCAGGGAGTTCCAAGTATCCGATCGACCTGCTGAAGGACGCTGGTGTCGACATGACCACCGACGCCCCCCTCGACCAGACCATGCGGACCATGAATCACGTCATGGACGAAATCGACCAGTTGCTGACCGCGCCGTAGCGATCGTCCTCCCCAGCCTAGCGATCCGGACCCTTCGCACCAACAAAGGCTGCTGCGCGCGCGGCCGTCTCCCGCCCATCGGCAATGCAATCCGGGATGCCTATTGCGCGGAAGCCACTGCCGGCAAGAAACAGCCCCGGCACCGCCGACAGGCGATCCTCGATCGAGGCGACGCGGGTGAGGTGACCAACCTCATACTGCGGACTCTGTCTGGGGTACCTCGACAGGAGCGTCAGGATGGGATCGCCCTCGATACCGAGCGTGCCCGCCAGCGCGTCCTGCGCGATCTGCACGAGATCGCGGTCGCTCTGGTCGAGCCGGTCCGGGTCGCGCCCGCCTCCGAGAAACCCACGAAGCAACACGTGTCCGTCAGGCGCGCGGCCCGGCCACTTCGACGACACCCACGTCGCAGCCAGCAGCGGATTCGATTCGATGCGCGGCACAACGAAGCCGGACCCATCAAGCGGATGGCGAACCTGCTCGCGACGGTACCCGAATGCAACAGTTGCCGTTGACGCATAGGGCACCGTGTCACAGATGACCGCCAGGGAGGTATCGATCGCCCGAAGCATCCCGGCTGCGGCGTACGCCGGTACGCACACGATGACGGCTCCCGCGCGCACGGAGGCCCCCCGCGCATCGACCGTGAACACCCCGGCGCGATGCACGGAGGTGACAGCGGACGAGAGCCGCACCGTGCCCGGTGTCAGGGCGCCGGACAGCGCGTCGACGAGTTCACCGGTGCCACCCGGCAGTGACACGAACGCACCGGTCGGCGACGCTGCGATCTTCGTATGACGCAGCGAGCGGAGCACGCTTCCAGACCGGCGTTCCGCTTCGGCGAGCCGCGGAAACAGCGTCTCGAGTGACAGTCGCTCAGCGTCGCCAGCGTGGATACCGGCCAGGAGGGGCTCCCCGAGATAGTCGAGCGCCTCCTGGCCGAAGCGGCGGCGGGTGAACGACGCAATCGACTGGTCGCCGGCGGGCGCCGGAGGCACGGCGACCTCGCACGCCATGCGCAGCTTCGCGCGCCACGAAAAGAGCGATGAGCGGGCGAGCGCGCCAATGCTGATCGGAAAACCGAGAAACGACCCTTCGACCAGCGGACGCAACTGACCATCGCGCAGCACGTAGGCGGTGCGGGGGAGTTGCGTGGACACGAGACGGTCCGCAAGCCCGAGCTCCCGACACAACTGCACGGCCGCTGGCTTCTGCGCGAGCAGGGCGTCAGGCCCGGCGTCGATGACCCAGCCATCGCGGCGCTCCGTACGGATGACTCCCCCGATCCGGTCCGACGCCTCAAGGAGCCGAACCGTCAGGCCGCGGCGTTCCAGCTCGTACGCGGCGGAAAGCCCGGCAATCCCACCGCCGACGACCGCGACGTCAACCGTGTCGATCACGAATCACTGCCTCGAACGGATACGCGAGATGTCACGCGTACCTGGCGGGCGCATCCTCGATCGATGTGACATCACGAGTGGACGGCGACGGCGATGCTCACGGGCGCTGCGATGCCGTGTGCACGTATTGCACGAGCATCTGTACGTGCTCGACTGGCGTTGACGGCAGGATGCCATGGCCGAGATTGAAGATGTGCCCGGCACGCCCGGCGACACGCGCGAGAATATCGTCGGTCCGACTGAACATCCGATTCGGTGGTCCGAGCAATAACGTCGGATCCAGATTCCCCTGCACCGCCCGGTCATGGCCGATGCGTTCCCAGGCCAGATCGATCGGCATGCGCCAATCGACGCCGATCACGTCGCCGCCAGCCTCCTTCAGCTCGCCCAGAATGGCAGCGGTGCCCGTGCCGAAGTGTAGCGTCGGCACGCGGCGGTCCACGGCCTGGAAGATACGCTGCGTGTGCGGCATCACAAACTCGCGGTAGTCGGCGGCGCCGAGTGCGCCAACCCACGAGTCGAACACCTGCACCGCGTCCACGCCCGCATCAATCTGCGCGGTCAGGTAGCCGGCGGCCATCGTGGCCAGGCGATCGCAGAGTCGGTGCCACGCCTCCGGGTGGCCGTACATCAGCGACTTGGTCCGGGCGAAGTTATTGGAATGCCCGCCTTCGATCGCATAGGACGCCAGCGTGAACGGTGCGCCGACAAAGCCAATCAGGGGCACGCGATCGGCCAGCTCCTGCTTGATAAGCCGGATCGCCTGCAGGACATGCGCCAGTGAGACCTCGGGCTCGAAGTCTCGCAACGCATCGATGTCTGCAGGGGACTCAATCGGGCGCTCGATCTGCGGCCCCTCTCCCTTGATGAAGTCGAATGGCAACCCCATCGGCTCGAGAGGCAGCAGCAGGTCGGAGAACAGAATCGCGGCGTCGACCTCCAGCCGGTTGATCGGCTGTAGCGTGACCTCGGTCGCCAACTCAGGGGCGCGACAGATATCAAGCAGCGAGTACTGCTTTCTGAGCGAGCGGTACTCGGGCATGTACCGCCCGGCCTGCCGCATGAACCACACGGGTGTGGCATCGACAGGCTCCTGCCTGCAGGCCTTCAAGAAACGGGAAGTCAGCATAGTGTCAGCTCTGAATCGGAACAACGAGGAGTTCGTGCGCGAGCGCCACCAGTTCGCTCAACCACAGCGGCCGATATCGTAACTCGGCGCCAAGTGCCTGGATCTCGGCCGCGTTCGCCGTGACCGACGCGTAATCACCGGTCACGATCGCGCACGGTGCGGAACGGAGACCCGGAATCGCGCGGATGGCCCGCAGCAACCGCAGGCTGTTACCAAGGGGCATCCTGAGATCCAGAATGACGGCGTCTGGATGATGCGTCTCTGCGAGCGCAAGACCGTCGCTGGCCGACCGCGCCGCCCAGACCTCATGGCCTTCCAGCCGCATGGTCCGCGAAAACCAGTCGGTGACGCTGGCGTCGTCGATGACGATGAGGATGCGAGTTGCGGGCGCCGTTGCGGCCAGAGGCACGGACCATTGTGAGGCGCCGAGAATGTGTCGTCAAGGCACGCTCAGAATCGTGTGCTATATTCAGCCGGCTTACACCCCCTAGGAGACGCCGTTGAGTCCCATCCTCGTACGACCCGTTCGGGAGCAGCTTGAGCACGATCGGGTGATTCGTCTCCTTCAGGCGAAATACAAGCGAAAGTTCGACGTGTCCATCAACCCTGGCCGCGAACAGACCGCACCGGTGGTCATCGGAAACTCGAACTGGTATCCCGATCTGTTGTTGCAGTCGTCGGACCCGCGTCCCAAGCTCCTCGGCACGGTCGAGGTCGAAACTGCGGAATCCGTCAATCACCTGGAGGCGATGTCGCAGTGGGGAACGTTTGGCCGCCTCCGCGCGCCGTTGCACCTCTACGTTCCGGTTTCAAGCGTCGATGCCACCCGACGGCTCTGCGCGTCCCTCGGCATCAAGGTCTCGGAGATCTGGGCCTACAACGCGCTTGGCGATCAGATCCTGTTCACCCTCGTCCAGAAGGCCGCGGGGCGCAAGCCTCTGGGCAGGCGCGATCCAAAGGCCGCGACGCCGGCACGCCGAGCCACCTCCAAGCCGACATCTGCCCGCCGTGCCAAGCCGACGCGTGCACCCCAGCGAAAGACCGCCGGCAAGAAGCCCGTCGTCCGTGCTGCGGCTCCTCGGAAAGCCGTCAGGGCTGCCAAGAAGGTCGTGAAGAAGCAGGTCGCGAACGCGAAGAAGAAGGTCGCGAAGAAGCAGGTTGTCAGGCGAAACTCGAAGAAAGTCCTGAAGAAGTCCAAGTCCGCCAGATCCGCCCGAGTCGTCCGGACTGTCAAGAAGACGTCGAAACCGTCGCGGCTGAAGGAACGCTAGCCGCACGTGCCGTTTCTGCGTACGATCCGCGATAAGCGCGGATACGAAACCACTTATCTCATCGAGTCGCTCCGGGAGGGCAACCGCCAGCGCTCGCAGATCCTCTATCTCTTCCGCACGCCTGGCGGCGTGCGGGGCGGGCGGGTGGCGCTCGAGCCAGAGGCCCGGCAGCAGCTCGAACTCAGTCATCCGGCGATCGCGTTTGACTGGAAGGCGATCATGGCCGAGCGACAGGTCGTGGACGATAGCCCAGACCCTCGGCGAGCTCGAAGACCCCGAAGATCCGAGACGACGCGCGCCGCGACGCCACCAGCACAGGCGCGACGCGCCGCGCCGGAGAAGCCGCAGCGACCGCCTATCCCTTCGACTATCGACGGCTCCACGCCGGATGCGCGGATAGCATTTCTCGCCCTCTGGTATCCGATTGTGCGCGATCAAATTCCCGCGCGCGCCTCCGATCCGGCGCGGCAGGAGACGCTGCTTGCTCTGGCGGAGCGGCTGAATCCCACGGCGTGGACCGACGCGGATGAGATCGCCGCTGGATTGCAGGGCGCGACGGAGGCACTCGACCGCCTGTCGCGCGTATTCTCGAAGCGGCGGCGGCGATCGCGCCGCTCGACCCGTTCCGCCGAACCGGCGACAACCGAGTCACCCGTGGTCGCGGTCAACACGGAGGCTCCCCGCGAAGTTCCGGCCGATGCCGCGAACGCCGTCCATCCCGAGAGCAAGGACGGCAGCACGGAAGGCGGGGGGCTCCCCCCTGCGCTCACCGGCGACTGAATAGTCGGCGTCGGCCACGCTGAATTCGGCACGGGCCGTGCCGCCGATGGCGATCCTCGCCGGAGAATGTCGCCGCCAGCAAGGCGCCAGCAAGGGCTGTCACAACAGCCGGGTGGTCGGCTCCGGGCGCAATACGCACGAGCAGGCATTATTCGCCCTTGATATACTCCGCGGTATGCGAAACATGGGGCGACCTTTGGCCGTTGGAGCCCTCGCGGCGCTCGTGGCGTTCGCGGGCTTCGTCATGCTGGGTGAGACGCGAACGGCGGCCCAGGAGGG
>JAQBVV010000066.1 GCA_027622905.1 Acidobacteriota bacterium | reverse complement strand
TGGTACCCCGGAAATCACGTCGAAATCGTTCTGCCGCGCACACTCCTAGAGCGCTTTTCGTTTCGGTCCAGGGCTTCTCGCGGGGGCCAGGCCTTTCTGAAAAGCGCGTTCCCGCGTTTTTCGGTCTCCACCGAATCGAAAAACGCTCTAGCCAAACCGCCAGACTGGACCGCGCTCTCTGTGACCGCCAGCCCTCCCGCATAATGGGCGCTGTCGGGGAGCAGCCAAGGTCACCCAGGGTCGCGTATAGGTCAGGAGCCGATCCACGCACTTGTCCAAGGAATCGCCGTTCCAGAGACTAGAGTGGGAAACGTGCGCTCTTGGGAACGTCGCCGCGCTCGATGCGTTTGAACTCTCCTACCGTGAGTGCCAGCCCCGCCGCGACCATCACGAAGACCGCCAATCCGCATCCAAAAATGAGAGTGTCCATCACTTACCTCCTCTGACTGCGGACGACGAAGTACACACCCACCCCGAGAATCGATGGGACCCACATCGCGACAAAGAGTCCGGCCTCTTTGTTCGCGTCTCCGATCGCGCCGAACCACAACGATACGGAGAGGAGAAACGATAGAAACGCTCCGCCGAGGATCATGAAATCAGGTGTTTTCAACATGCTGTGACCTTTCTGAGTAGAGGGAACGTGCAGACGCGCCAGGACATTCGATGGACCAGTCGCCGCGTGGCCAGGGGTATCACGACGCCTCTTCGTGCGGGACAACGACACGAGTGGCGTGGGCCGTGCCGAACCGCAGATGGATGATGTCACGACGGTACTGGAAGATCTCGGTGAGCATCGTGCGGATGAAGAGGCGGTGCGCCAGGCGTCCGAGGAAGCCGAAGCGCGGCGCGTAGTAGACGCGGTCTTCCATGACGGTGATCGCTCCGTGAGCCTCGAACCGGTGCTCGTGCCACCAGAGGCGATATGGGCCTGTCTCCTGACAATCCACGAAGGAACCGTTGGGATTCCACGCGGCGATGCGCGTGCGCCACCGCACGGGGATTGGACCGACGCGCAGGCGGTACCTGATCGCAGTGCCCGTGGTGATCGGTGGTACCTCGCCCTGGATCGTGAACCTCATCGACGCGGGCGTGATCAGGCCGAGATTGGCGGCCTTGGAGAAGAAGGCGAAGGTCTGTTCCAGCGGGGCATGCACTGCCGTCCTGGTCCGCAACTCGTAGCGCGCCGCGCGGATGTCATCACGCCGTGGCCGGACGGGAGCGATCGTGACGGCATCCACCGTGACGATGTCGAGCAGCGCCGCGTCGAGATGTGGAAACGCACACTGAAAGCCCAGCGTCTCGAGCGCGCGAGGCACGACGCGCTGGCTGGCGAGCAACACGGTCGAGGCCTTGCCGAAGATCGCGTTGAGGGCGACCGCAGGTACAGGAAGCACTGCTGGACGACGGAGCGCGCGACCGAAGGCTCGCGCAAAGGACCGGCTCGTCGCCTGTGCCGGCGCGACGCCGTTGATCGGGCCACGGTAGCGCTGGTCCACCAGCGCCGTTGCGACGATGTCGACCAGGTCGTGGAGGTGGATCCACGGAACGTATTGCCGCCCGGACCCGACCGGTCCGCCCAGTCCCAGGGCGAACGGAAGCCGCATCTGCGCGAGCGCGCCGCCCGCTCGTCCGAGCACGATGCTTGTGCGAAGCCGCACCACTCGTACGCCCAGCGCCTCGGCCTGCCGCGCGGCATCCTCCCATCGCGTGCAGAGTCCGGCAAGATAATCCGTGCCTGCGCTGGAGACTTCCGTCAGCGGATCGTCGCCGCGGTCGCCGTAGTAGCCGACGGCGCTGCCCGAGACCAGGACGCGCGGGCGCGTTCGCGCCAGTGCCATGGCCTGCACGAGGCTGCTGGTCACCTGGATGCGACTGTCTTCAAGGATTCGTCGTCGAGCGGTCGTCCAGCGGCCGCCGAGCAGGGGCGCGCCCGCCAGGTTGACGACGGCGTCGCACCGTTCCATCGTTGTCGCCAGCGCCCCGACGTCATCGGTGGCCGAGATCAGTTCAACGTCGGCGCCGAGCAGACTGCGGGCAGACGCGTCCGAGCGCACCCAGGCCAGCACCGAATACCCCTCGCGCTGGAGCCGCGGAACCAGCGCGCGCCCGATGAATCCGGTCGCTCCCGTGATGAAGACACGCATGCTAGATGCGCCTGCTGTCGTAGGCCCAGTGCAGCACAGCCTGACGCTGTCGCCGCCGACACTCGAGATCCCTCGGTTCACAGTTCTTCCTGATGGCGGCCACATGTCGGGCGATCGCCCGCCATCGACGGATCTGCCGGGCGTCGTCGGCGGTGCGTCTGCCCACGTAGTAGCGGCAGTACCACTGGAACCAGCCGCGAGGATCCTGCCGGTGAATCCAGCCGTTGCGGCGCCAGACGGCCAGCGACTGGGAGGCGTTCACGCCGAAGCAGTTGAGGCGCGGATCGTGCCGCTCGGCACAGAGCCTGGCTCTGGTGAACCAGCTCCGTGGAAACTCATCCTGGCAGTCGGTCATGTACTTGCCACCGAAGACACCCAGCTTCAGCATCTGCGCCGGGGTCAGGTCGGGCGTGAAGGCGGAATCGAAGTGCGTACCGACCGGTTCGGTGCGCCAGTAGGCGTATCCGTCCTGCATCGCGTCGTACACGACCACTCTCTTTGCCATCTCAGACGTGGTTGCGCAGCATCAGTTCGACCGGATGGGGTCGCAGGTAGACCTGATCCGCGAGATAGGTGACGCCGCACCGCCGGATGTGGTGCGCGAACAGGGTCAGCGGCACGACCAGTGGTACGCGGCCGGCGGCGTGATCCTCGATCAGTCCCAGCAGTTCCGCGCGGTCGTCCCGATCGAGTGTGTCCTTGAAGTAGCCGAGCATGTGCTGCAAGACGTTGGCCTGCCGCCGCGGCGTGGCCATCGCGCTGAGCGCTGTCATGAACTCGGATGCGTAGCGGTCCTGGAACTCGCGCCTCGCCATCGCCTTGCCTGATGCCACCAGGCGCCCGAGCTGCCGGTGCGCGACTTCCTTGTGGGCCATCAGCGTGAGCTTGTGCGCGGTGTGGAAGCGCACGACGTCGCCCATGGACCAGCGGCCTGCAAACAGCGTGGTGAGTCGCCGATACGCAAAAATGCGCTCAACGAAGTTGTCTCGCAGGCGTGGATCGTTAAGCCGGCCTTCCTCTTCGACCGGGAGCAGCGGACACCGGGTGACCATCGCGGCCGCAAACAGTCCCCGTCCCGACTTGTTCGGCACGCCGCCTGGTTGGTAGAGCTTGACGCGGTGGACGCCACAGGTCGGAGAGTCCTTCTTGAAGACGAAGCCGCAGAGGTCGTCGTGCGCCAGTGCTTCCACGCGGCGTCCGGCGTAGTCCGTCATGCGCGCGGTGTGGTCCTCGGCTGTTCTGTTGGTCACCAGCCGGATGCGACCGTCGGCCTGCACGAGCCGCATCGACTCGCGCGGCGCGTCGAGGCCGGACTCGACTTCGGGGCACACCTGCACCCACTCGACGAATCGGCCCAGCGTTTCGACGAGAAACGGATCCCGCTTGTGGCCACCGTCGAAGCGCACGGGCTCCCCGAGCAGACAGGCCGAGATACCGATGCGGATACGTTCCTGGGTCATTGCTCCTTACGCCCTTCTGTCGTGAATCCAGCTGAAGGCCACCGGGGGTTGTCTGTCGAGGGTGGCCGAGAGCCTATCGGCGAGCCGCTCGTAGCGTCCGGCCTGACGGCAGATCTCGTCCTGCGCGCGCGCCGCCGCGCCGGTGACCGAGCGCTCCCCGATACGCCACGCCGCGACCAGGTGCTCGATAATCGACGCGTAGTCGCGCACCGTGTAGACGCCCGTTCGCTGGGCGACGGTCGCGAAATGATCGAACAGGTCAGGGTCCCGTCCGTCGTCCATCAGCCGGCCCGGCATCGAGATCTGGCTGCGGAGCATCGAGCGGAACGCAAGGATACCGCCGCCCGGGTCGCGGTCCAGCACTTCGGCCATCGCGCGGGTGTAGAAGGTTTCGTGCCGGGACTCGTCGCTGGCGATCATGCCGCAGATGCGAGCAAGGTGCGCGTCGCCCTGGCGGTCGGCCATGCGCCCGACGTTGCCGTGGGAGATGCGCGTGGCGCGCTCCTGAAACGAGGTGTACACCAGCAGACCGTAGGGATCGGTGTCGGTGCCCGGGGTGAAGCCATTGGCGATCAGGTGGTGCACCGTGCGTTCCACCGCGCGCATGCTTACCCGGCCGGTCAGGCGGAGATACGCGTTGAGCAGGTCGCCGTGGCGGTTCTCCTCGGCGCTCCAGCCCCGGAGCCACCGTGCCCACGGCGCCGGGTCGGTGCCCGATCCGTCGCGCACCAGTTCGTTGAGCGACACGGAATAGGAGGGCAGGGCCTCCTCGGTGATCATGTCGCCCACGAGCACGACCAGTAGTTCGTCGGACACGGACTGTGACGACTGGCGGAACCGTTCGACGTCATCTCGCCAGTCCGATGCCTCCAGATCCGGCAGATAGTCGGATGGCTGCCAGGCCTTGTGCACCGGCACCAGGAGATCGAGGTTAGCGGCGACCGCCGGCTCGATCGCGAGCACGACCTCTCGGTGTTCGGCGAGTCGGTCGACCGGACGAGGCGAATGCGCGTGCGAACTCATGCTATGACAGCCTCACGCCGCCGATTCGCTGTCGAGCCGGTCGGTGGAGACCAGGCTCGCACCGGACCAGGGCTCATTGAACAGGCGCTGCTGTGTACCATTCTTGACGAGCAGCAACTGGAAGAGACCCGTGTGGCGTTCGAGGAACGCCGCTTCGCACGACGCGAGGTACAGGTCCCACATGCGGATGAACCGGTCGTCGAATCCAAGCGCGCGCACCTGGTCGAGGGCACCGTGGAACCTCGATCGCCAGGCTTTCAGCGTTCTCGCGTAGTGGGTGCCGAAATTGTCGGCGTGATACATGGAGAGCGTCGTCGTCCGCGAAAGCGACTGGAGGATCTCGCCGACCGCCGCCAGTTCCCCTCCGGGAAAGATGTACTTTTCGATCCAGTCCGGCGTGCCGTGATACTCGGGGAACCACTGGTCGTTGACCGTGATGGTCTGCAGGAGCATCGAGCCGTCGGGCGTGAGGAGTCGATCGACGGCCCCGAAGTAATCGTCGTAGTGGTTGAGCCCCACGGCTTCGAACATCTCGATGCTCACGATCTTGTCGAACTGTCCGGTGAGTTCCCGGTAATCCGATCGGAGGACCTCGATACGGGAGCCCGCCTCGCCGAGCGTGGAGCGCAGGTCGTTGACGTAGCGGTACTGCTCGTCACTGATGGTCGTGGTCGTCACGCGACACCCGTAGCGCGTGGTCGCCCAGGCCGCGAATCCGCCCCAGCCGCTGCCGATCTCCAGCACGTGGTCGGATGGTGACAGCGCCAGGGACTGGCAGATGCGATCGACCTTGCGGGTCTGGGACTGTTCGAGCGAATCGCGCGCCGATTCGAAGTAGCCGCACGAGTACATCCGCAGTTCTGTATCGAGAAAGAGACGGAAGAAGTCGTTGCCGAGGTCGTAGTGCCGGTGAATGTGCTCGCGGCTTCGCGTCAGGGAGTTGTCCCGGAGCCGCCTTGCGATGCCGCCCGCCAGGCGGTGCATGGCGCCCGCGATGCGGCTGCGGCCCTCGAGCGCACGGCGGTTGCGGAGCATGAGGCGTGCCAGCGGCACGGGGTCCGGAGTCGTCCAGTCGCCGTCCATGAACGCCTCGCCGATGCCGATGTCGCTCCCGGTGAGCGCGCGAAGAAAGAACCGCTCGTTCCGTACCACGAGGGTGCCGTCCAGTGCACCCGGGGACCCGAAGCGGTACGTCCGGTCGGGGCAGACCAGCGTCAGTTGCCCGCCACGCACACCCTCCAGCGCCGAAAGAAACACCCTCCTCGCCCATCGTGTCGTCATGCTCGTCACTCCGTACCTGCGTCAGTTCGGACGGCTGACTGGAGCGCGTACGCCGCGCGCTCGCCCCTGCCGTCGTGGGTGATCCGGGGAACGACCGGCACGCCCTTCCACCACAGTTTGGCCGCCTGCCAGTGAATCCCGGCGATAACGCTGGCGGTCATGGCGGGATACGCGAGCAGCGTCCGGCGGATCTCACGGGCTGTCCAGGGGCGCCGCTCCAGTGACAGCGTCGCGTCGAAACAGACCGAGCCGGCACGGCGCGCGCTCATGTGTGCCACCAGACGTCCGGTCGGTTGCGTGAGAGCGAAGCCGTACTCCAGGTCCACCGGCATGAATGGCGACACGTAGAGCGACTTGGTGGCTGCCGATCGAAACGTCCTCGAGTCCGGGTCCGGTGCCAACCAGTAGGGATGGGATCCGCCGAACGTGTTGTTCACCTCGGCCAGTACCAGGCGGAGCCGCTCGTCCGCATCGAAGCAGTAGAAGAACGACACCGGGTTGAAGCCGTAGCCCAGATAGCGGAGGTGCGTCAGCAGGAACACGGGACCGTCCGGGAGCCGTACGTCGTGGCGTGCGGCGTCGGTTGTCAAGCGATCTCTGAGTGACCGCGTCGGATCGCCCAGGTGATCGCGATCGTCGAAGCTTGCCCAGTTCCACCGGTTGTGACTGGTCCATCGTGAGGCCTGCATCAGTTGCGGAATGCGATCGATGTCCAGCAGGACCATGAAGAGCGGCGAGGTGAAGGCGTTCGGGATCGGCGACATGCGCCGATGACGCAGCGTACCGACGAACAGGCCTGACTCGATCACCAGGTCACCCCGAGGGTCTCCGCGACCCGGATGGCGGAGGTCAGGCCGTCCTCGTGGAATCCGTAGCACCAGTAGGCGCCGCAGAAGTGCGTGCGATTGACGCCGCTGATCTCGTGCCAGCGGCGCTGCGCGCCGACGGCCTCGCGCGTGTACAGGGGGTGGCGGTAGACGAACCGGCCGAGCACGTGGCTCTCGTCCACGCAGCCATTCGGATTGAGCGTCACGCAGTACTGCGAGGTCGTCGTGAGCCGCTGCAACCGGTTCAGGTCGTAGGTCACGACAGGGGGCGCGTCGCCGCGCGCGCCGAGCAGGTAGTTCCACGAGGCGCGGGCGCCCGGCAGCGTCGGCAGTACCGAGGCGTCGGTGTGCAGCCAGGCCTCGTTGGTCGACGTCGTGAAGTGCGAGAGCACATGCCGCTCGCCGTCGCTCGGATCGGCCAGCAACGGCAGCACCTGATCCCCGTGGCAGGCGAAGACGACATCGTCGACGACCATCGACGGCCGACCGTGGAACGTGAGTGTCACCCCGTCGGCAGTTCGCTCCACGTGCTCGATGTGCGCGTCGGTGTGAACGCGGTCGCCGAGCGGCGCCGCGAGTTTCGGCACGTAGGTGTGGCTGCCGCCCGTGACCACCTTCCATGTCGGCTGGCCGGTCACGGCCAGCAGACCGTGGTTCTCGAAGAAGCGAATCAGGGTCACCGCCGGAAACGACCGGATGGCGTCGAGCGAGGTGGACCAGATGGCCGACGCCATGGGGAGCAGATAGCGGCGGGTGAAGAGGTCGCCGAAGTGGCGGGACTCGAGGAACTCGCCGAGCGTCTGGCGATCGGCGTCAGGCGCGTCCAGCAGCCTCGGCGCCTCGCGGTTGAAGCGCAAGATGTCCCGGAGCAGCGCTAGGTGAGATGGCGAGATCAGGTTCCGTCGCTGCGCGAAGAAGCCACCGACACCGCGGCTGCTGTACTCGAGGCCGGTCCGCCGGCACGCCACCGCGAACGACATGTCGGAGTCCTGAGTCTCGACGCCGAGCTCGTCGAACAGGCGTACCAGGTTCGGATAGGTGCGATCGTTGTGCACCAGGAAGCCGGTGTCGAGCGGTACCGGCCCGTCAGGGTGGTCCACGACCACGGTGTTGGTGTGCCCGCCGAGTCTCCCCTCGCGTTCAAACAGGTGTACGCGGTGCTGGCGACTCAGCAGGTACGCGGCGGACAAGCCGGAGATTCCGGACCCGATAACGGCAATCGTTCTCATCGACCCGGTAAAAATAGCAGTACATTGCCTCTGTGTCAAGTATTTATCCATGACAAAGGCTTGACAAAGTATGTACGCCGCGATATCGTGGGTTCCTGCTACGGACGTGGGCAAGAGAGACGTGAGCAAGAGACGGGGTCCGCGCGCGGACGGCCGTCTGGAAAACACTGAGTTCGGAGATGGACAAGGCAGGGAACACGATGGGACAGACATTGAAAGCAGCAGCACTCGGGGCCGTGGTCTTCATGGTGCTCGACGGCGTGTGGCTGGGTGTCGTGATGAAGAACTACTACCGGGAGCAACTCGCGCCGATCGTCCGGCTTGCCGATGGTGGCATCGCTCCCAACTGGCCTGCGGCGCTGGTCGTCTATCTGCTGCTTGGCACCGGCATCGCGCTCTTCGTTCTCCCGCGCGCGGCGACCGTCCCGCTCGCGGCGCTGCACGGAGCCGTGCTCGGATTGGTGATCTACGGGGTCTACGACTTCACCAATTTTTCGACACTGCGACAGTGGCCCTTCGCGCTCACGCTGGCGGATGTGGCGTGGGGGACGTTCGCCACGGGAGCCTGCTCGGCTGCCGTGCGGTTCCTGATCCGGTCATGACACCAGACGCGTCGCTCGCCCGCTACCCGATCCGCGCGGTCTCGAAGCTGACCGGTATCGCCATCGACACGCTGCGCGCCTGGGAGCGGCGTTACGGGGTCGTGACACCGGTGCGCGACGAGCGGGGCCGCATCTACACCGAGGCCGACGTCGTTCGTCTGCGACTTCTGCGCGGCGCGGTGGACCGGGGCCACAGCATTGGCCGTCTGGCCCCACTCGATAACGATGCGCTGCGGGATCTCGTCGCGCCGATCGGGGATGGCGCGGCGACCGTCGCCGAGGTGCCGCGGCCGATATCGATCGACGCCACGGCGCTCGACGTCGCGCTGCGGTCGTTCGACGCGGCGAGCGTCGATCGGGAGATCGTTCGGTTCGCGGCGGTCCTGCAACCGCTCGATCTGTTACGGGAGGTGCTCATGCCGTTGCTCGTGAAAGTGGGCGACGACTGGCACCGCGGCCGGGTGACCGTGGCGCACGAACACCTGATGTCCGCAGCGATCCGGAGCACGCTGGGTTCGTTTCTCCGGGTGCATGCGCGGCCGGAACCTTCGGCCCGTCTGGTGTTTGCCACGCTGTCGGGAGATCGTCACGAGATGGGTACGCTCGGCGCGGCGTTGCTCGCGGCCGCCAGCGGACTGGGTGTTGCCTATCTCGGGCCGGACCTGCCGGCGCGCGATATCGTCCGCAGCGTGACGCCCGCCGGGGCGCAGGTGCTCGTGCTGGGGCTGACGCCGGGTGCGGCGGAGAAGGCCGCCGAGCGACAGCTCCGCATGATCGTGCGCGACCTTCCCCGAGACGTCGAGTTGTGGATCGGCGGCCGCGGCGCGGCGCGCCACGCGGCGATCGTCAGTCCGCGAGGCATCGTCGTGGACGATTACGCGAGCTACCAGCAGGAGCTCGTCCGCATCGGGGGGCGAGCGGCGTGATGCGCATTCAGGTCTTCGTTGCGTTCAGCGTGAGTCTGAGTCTCGTGGCCGCGTCGGCGGCCCAGGACACGACGGGCGTGGGTGCCCTCAGCGGTGTAGTGGCGACGGCCGATGGACAACCCGCCGAGGGTGTGCGCGTCTGCGCGCTCGACACGGCGGCCTGCGCCACGAGCGATGCGGAGGGGGCCTTTCGCATGAGTGAGCTGCGCGCCGGTGGCTACAGTCTCGAGATCCTGCCGCTCGAGGGCCTGCCGTTCGTCAGCGAGCAGGTGGACGTGCGTGCCGGCGTCGAGGCCACGGTGGAGATCACGCTTCCGGAGCCGCAAGACTTTCAACAGACCGTCACCGTGACGGCTCCCGCATTTCAGGCCCCCGACGAGGTGAAGAGCTCCGGCTTTCTGGTGGCGCCGCGCGAGATTCTCAAGAGCGCCTCGGCGCTCCAGGATGTGTCGCGCTACGTGCAGAGTCTGCCGGGCGTGGCGATCGGCACCAACGACTTCCGAAACGACATCATCGTCCGCGGCGGCAGCCCCCTCGAGAACCTGTTCGTGGTGGACAACGTCGAGATTCCCAACATCAACGCCTTCGCGAACTTCGCGTCAGCCGGCGGCACGGTGAGCCTGCTCGATTCCGAACTGTTGCAGGACGTCACGTTCCTGACCGGTGGCTACCCGGCGGCGTACGTCAACCGCACGTCGAGCGTGCTGCAGGTCACCCAGCGCGAGGGAAGCCGTGAGGGGTTTGGCGGGTGGGTGACGCTGGGGTTCGCCGGTGCGGGCGCGATCCTCGAAGGTCCCATCAACGGGGGCAAGGGGTCGTGGGTGGTGTCGGCCAGGCGGAGCTTTCTGGACCTGTTTACCCAGGACGTGGGGTTCGGTGGCGTGCCCGTCGTCTACTCGCTCAATGCCAAGGCGGTGTACGACCTGACGCCGCGCGATCGGATCTGGTTGGTCAACATCGCGGGCGTCGATGAAATTCGACTGGGCCTCACCGAGTCCTCGGACCTTGCCGACGAAATTTCCAACTTCGACATCCGATACAACGGGAGGCGGAGCGCCACGGGCGTGAACTGGCAGCGGATCTTCGGAGCGCGAGGCGTGGGCCTGCTCGGACTCACGCATTCGGAGGCCAAGGTTGGTCAGCAGGTGAAGGACCTGGTGTCGCAGGAGGTGGCTGCGCCTGGAGTCCCGGCAGATGAACTCATCGCACGGAGTCCTGTCGTGTATGCCGAAGACTCGCGTGAAAGCGAAACCACCATCAAGTACGACCTCACCATCCACACGTCGCTGTTCGACGCGGTTCAGACCGGCGTCAGCCTCAAGACGTTCGGGATCAACTATGCCGCACGGTCGCCGTTCGGCAGCGACTCACCCTACTCGACCGTGCCTGGTATCGACCCGATATTGCTCGACACCCGCTTCCGTTCGTATCAGTCTGGCGCGTACCTGCAGGGCACCAGGCAGATGGGTTCGAGAGTCAGTGTGACGCTCGGTGGACGTGTCGATCACTACGACATTCTCTCGGAGGCCAGGATCAGTCCGCGAGCAGGCCTCACGGTGCGATTGACCGACGCGCTCTCGTTGAATGCCAGCACCGGATCGTACTATCAGCAGCCCGCGTTCCTCTTCGTGTCGGCCTTTCCGCAAAATGCGTCGCTCGTGCCCTGGCGCGCCGATCACTACGTGACGGGCCTCGCCTGGTCTCCCCGCGCGGATCTGCGTGTCACCGTGGAGGCGTATCGCAAGACATACTCGGATTACCCGGTGGCGAGCAATCTGCCGACGCTGTCACTGGCCAACATCGGCGACACCTTCAACGTGCGTGAGATCCTGTTTCCGCTCACGAGCGCCGGCACGGGGCACTCGCAGGGGATGGAGTTCTTCGTGGAGAAGCGGCTGGCGTCGAAGCTGTACGGTCAGGGCAACCTGTCGTTTTCGCGGACGCGCCACGCGGGGCGTGACGGCGTGCTCAGGCCAGGGTCGTTTGACTACCCCGTGGTGTTCAACCTGCTTGGCGGCTACCGTCTGTCACCAGCGTGGGAGATGTCGGGCAGGCTGTCGTATCTGTCCGGGCGCCCGTTCACGCCATACGACAGCGTCGTGTCCGCGGTCCAGCGGCGGGGCGTGTACGAGCTGGCGCGGGTCAACGCGGAACGCGGGCCGGCCTACGCTCGTCTCGACATTCGCGTGGATCGCGCCATCACCGTGGGCGGCCGCCCGATGAACCTGTTTCTAGGGGTGCAGAACGTGACGAACCGTCGCAACTTCGCCAGCTACAGCTGGAATCGCCGGACAAACGCGCAGCAGTTCGGCGAACAGCAAGGCATCTTTCCGATCCTCGGTCTGGACTGGCGATTCTGAATCATGACGAAACTCATCCTGCTGGCACTGGTCGTGGCGGTGATCGTGGCCGTTCGCGTCGAACCGCAGGAGACGCGTGTGGAGGTCGGGGATCGGTTTCCGATGCTCAGGGGGCAGTTTCTCACCGGCAGCGACGCAGCGCTCCCGGAGGCGTCATCCGGTGTGACCAGGCCCGTGGCGATAGGTTTCACCTATGAGTCCCGGTTCCCGGTCGAGGCGTGGGCCGATTGGTACAGCACGGCAATCGGTCCGAGGACCGATGTCACGTTCTTTGAAGCGCCGATGATCAGCGGATGGGCCACGCTCGGCCAGTGGTTCATCGACCGCGGCATGCGAAACGGCACGCCGGTTGCACTCCATGAGAACGTCATCACCGTCTACGGAGGGGCTGGCGCCTGGAAGGATGCTCTGGGCTACGGTCCCGGATACGAGAACGATGCGTACCTGGTCGTGCTGGACGGAGATGGTGTCGTGCAGTGGCGGTATCACGGCATGTTCGACGACGCGACGGCCGGGCGGCTTCGCGACGTCATCGTGTCGTTGGCCGACCGCGACGTGGAGACGCGCCACACTACGGACCACCCGACCAACGATATGGCAGGGTCCCGATGAGCTCGACCGGGACGGATGAGACGCGCGTACCGGCGGTCCTGCTGACGGGCGCGACCGGGTACATCGGGGGACGGTTGGTCCCCGCACTCGAAGCATCGGGCGTCCGCCTTCGCTGCCTCGCGCGGCGGCCAAGCGCGTTGGAGTCGCGGGTGTCGGGATCGACCGAGGTCGTTGCCGGAGATCTGCTCGATCCGGCCTCGCTCGACGCCGCGCTCGATGGGATCGACGTCGCCTACTACCTCGTGCACTCCATGGGGGCGCACGGCGACTATCGCGAGAAGGACCGGCAGGCTGCCGCGAACTTCGGCGAGGCGGCGAAGCGGGCCCGGGTCGGGCGAATCGTCTATCTTGGTGGTCTCGCCGATGGCGACGAGGCGCTCAGCAAGCATCTTGAAAGCCGGCGTGAGACAGGCGAGGTCCTCAGGCAGAGCGGTGTGCCGATCGTGGAGCTCCGCGCATCGGTCGTGGTCGGGTCCGGCAGCCTGTCGTTCGAACTCGTCCGTGCGCTCGTCGAGCGCCTGCCCGTCATGATCTGTCCGCGGTGGGTGTCCACGCAGGCACAACCGATCGGGATCGACGACGTGCTCGCCTACCTGGTCGCCGCGGTTCGCCTGCCCGATCGCGAGAGTCGAATATTCGAGATCGGCGGTGCCGATCGCGCGAGCTACGGCGACCTGATGCGCGAGTACGCGCGCCAGCGCGGGCTTCGACGCGTGATGATCTCGGTGCCGCTGCTGACGCCCCATCTCTCGAGTCTCTGGCTGGGACTGGTGACGCCCGTCTACGCGCGCGTCGGACGGGAACTCATCGGTGGGTTGAAGAACCGGTCGGTCGTGACCGATCCGTCGGCGCTGTCGGCATTCTCCGTGAAACCTGTCGGGCTCGCCGAGGCGATCGCCAGGGCCATTCGCCATGAGGACCAGGCGTTCGCGCAAACCCGCTGGTCCGACGCGCGCTCGTCCGGTGGAGACTCGCCGTCCCTGCCCGAGACGCAGTTCGGCACCAGGCTCGCCGACCGGCGAACGGTGCGGGTCGGAGTTGATCCCGACCGAGCATTCGGGCCAATCGCCAGGATCGGAGGAGACCGTGGCTGGTATTTCGGTACCTGGATGTGGCGATGCCGGGGGGCCGTCGACCTGCTGATGGGTGGCGTCGGCATGCGTCGGGGGCGGCGCGATCCGGATAGCCTTGTCGTCGGAGACACGCTGGACTTCTGGCGGGTCGAGGCGTTCGAACCGGGACGAAGGCTCAGGCTCGCGGCCGAGATGAAGTTGCCGGGCCGGGCCTGGCTCGAGTTCGAAGTTACCCCGGATGACGGGGGCACCATCATTCACCAGACAGCGCTGTTCGACCCGGTCGGACTCTCGGGGCTGGTCTACTGGTACACGCTGCTTCCGGTGCACGAGGTGGTCTTCGGGGGGTTGCTGCGCGGCATTGCCCGGCGGGCGGAGACAGGTCGGGCGTGACCGCGGCCGATCCCGGGACGTACGTGACGGCGTCATGACCGAGCCGGGCGCCGCATTCGTCGGTCTCGCCGTAGTCCTCACGGTGCTCACGGTTGTGTGGGCTGTCAGCCTGGCATTGAAGGACGCCAGCGTGGCGGACGTGTGCTGGGGCCTTGGTTTTGTCCTGCTCGCATGGCTGTACGTCGCCCTGTCACCGGAGTTGACGCCACGGTCCTGGGTGGTGGCCTTGCTGATCACGCTCTGGGGTGGTCGGCTGTCATTGCATATCTTTCGCCGCAATCACGGCCGGGGCGAGGATCCGCGATACCAGGCGATGCGCGCCTCGCACGGCCGGGCGTTCTGGTGGCGCAGTCTCTTCGTCGTCTTCTGGCTTCAGGGAGTGCTGCTCTGGTTCGTCGTGCTTCCGGCGTTCGTGGCTGTTCGCGCTCCGGAGCCGGCCGGTCTCACCGTGCTGGATCTTGCGGGAGTGGCGATCTTTGCGGTCGGGCTGGGTTTCGAGGTTGTCGGAGATGCTCAGCTCGCGCGCTTCAAGCTCGATCCCGCGAATCGGGGGAAAGTCCTCGACCGAGGGTTGTGGCGCTACACCAGGCATCCGAACTACTTCGGCGATGCCACCTTGTGGTGGGGAGTCTACGTCGTGGCGTCGGCAACTCCCGGCGGGTGGCTGACCGTGCTGAGTCCACTGCTGATGACGCTGCTGCTGGTGCGCGTGTCCGGGGTCACGCTGCTTGAAGACACCCTGAAGGCCTCCAAGCCGGGCTACCGCGAATACATCGCTCGGACGTCCGCCTTCGTCCCCTGGTTTCCCCGCCTGACCCGGTGAGTGGCGTGGTACCCGTAGCTGGTCGACGACGCGCTTCGCACCGGCTGGTTCAACTGTGGGTTGGGAGCGGCCTGCATGCGGGTTCGTCCCGGAAGAGGGGGTGCCGACGATGGGCGGTCTGACATTTGTCGCAACCACGCGGATCCCCGCATCGGCAGAAGCGGTGTTCGACTGGCACGAGGCTCCCGGCGCGTTCGAGCGGCTCACGCCGCCCTGGGAACGGGTGCGCGTGGTGCGTCACGAAGGAGGCATTCGCGACGGCGCTCAGGTCTCGCTGCTGGTCGGTCCGCATCCCTTGTCCCTTCGATGGGACCTGGAACACCTGGACTATCAATACGGTCGATCGTTCACGGATCGTCAGGTGCGCGGACCGTTTCGTTCCTGGCGTCATCGACACTGCATGATTCCGAGTGGTCCCGACAGCTGCGTCCTGGAAGACACGATCGAATACGAATTGCCGTTCGGGGCTCCGGGTCGGCTGCTCGGTGGACCGTTCGTGCAGTGGAAGCTGAGGCGGTTGTTTGCCTTTCGTCACCAGGTGACGAAGAGAGCCTTCGAGCCCTCGTAGCGAACGATCAGGGTAGCGAACGATCAGGAAGGAAGACCACGTGCGCAGGCTCATCGTCGGCTGTGGGTACCTCGGGGCGCGTGTCGCGCGGGCGTGGCGCGATGCGGGTGACCAGGTGTATGCGACGACCCGCGGAGCGCAGGTGGAAGCCCTGTCCGGTGCCGGTTTCCAGCCGTTGATCCTGGATGTGACCGCCGCGCCGGTGTTGCGGGTCCTTCCGGACGTGGACACGGTCCTATTCGCAGTGGCGCGGGCTCGGAACTCCGATGCGACGATGTTCGACATCCACGTGGCAGGGCTGCGTGCCGTGCTCGATGCATTGCCGGCACCTGCGAGTCGCGTGATCTACGTCAGCACGACTGGCGTCTACGGGCAGGACCGGGGCGAGTGGGTGGATGAAGCATCGGTGACCGAGCCGCTCCGCGAGGGAGGACAGGCGTGCCTGGCCGCGGAGGGCGTGCTCTTCGGTCACGAGCGCGGACGCGATGGGGTCGTGCTCCGAATGGCGGGCTTGTACGGAACCGGACGGATCCCGAGAGCCGATGACGTGCTGCAGGGACAGACGATTGCCGGATCCCCCGACGCGTACCTGAACCTGATACATGTCGACGATGCGGCACGCGCGGTGGTCGCCGCCGGTGACCCGGCGCATGGCGGCGGGAAGACCTACGTCGTGTCTGATTCGTGTCCTCCGACGCGCGGAGAATACGTCGCCGAGGTCGCCTCCCGTCTGGGGAGGACTGTTCCACCCTTCAGCGGGGGGAGCGGTCGAGGCAAGCGCGTGCGAAGTACCCGGATCGTCCGCACGCTCGATCTCCAGCTCAAGTACAGGTCCTTTCGCGAGGGACTCGCCGCGTCGTGTCCCGACACGGCGAGTCGGGTGCGCGATCCGCTGTGACGCGGGTGGTGTGCTACAGACCGGGCGCGCCGTTCTCTGTGGTAGAGTCGGCGACTCAACACCCTCGAACGCGCATGCCTCAGCTTGCGCTCGGGGCCACCCGCATGGCGGGCCGCAACCCGCGACGTTCGGTTTCGCTGGGGACGTCACGGTCTTCCGCCGCCGGGACACCGCTAGCAGCCCGTGGTGAAACTCATTGAAAAGGATCGACACGATCGATCCCCCGTACTACACGGTCGCGC
>JAQBVV010000065.1 GCA_027622905.1 Acidobacteriota bacterium | reverse complement strand
CCCCCGCCGGGCGACCACGCTGCATTAGAGCGCTTTTCATTTCGGTCTGGGGCTTCTTGCAGGGACAGGCCTTCTCGAAAAGCGCTGTCCCGCGTTTTTCGGTCTTCACCGAATCGAAAAACGCTCTAGTGAGCAGCCCTCTTCTTCCAGTACCGCGCCAGGCCGAGCCACAGGAGCTTCGGCGGTGCCGCAACCATGTACGGCTCGATTTGCTCCTCAGTCATGTGCCGTCTCAACTCGCCTCGTAGCGCCTCGCCGAAGCGATCGCTCTTCTCATCGTCTGTCCCAGGCTCCGAGAGTTCCGCCCGCGCAAGCGCCGCGACCGTCTCAAGATTCCGGACCAGCGCCTGCAAATGCGCCGTCACACCCCGCGCGGGACCACAGTGGGTCAGAAAGAGTGTCTCCGGCGACCATGCCTCGATCAGACGCGCGCTGCGACCCCAGGCCTCGATGTCAAGGTCTGGCGGCGTCGTCGGCGGCAGCACGTAGCCGCCATCAACGCACATCCCGGCCGCGTCTCCCACGAACGCGACACCGCTCGACCGGTCGTAGTAGCTCACGTGATGGGAGGCGTGCCCTGGCGTGTAGGCAACCTCGAACGACCGACCTCCCGCGTCAATGCGCTCCCCGCCAACCAACACCGTCAGATTCCGTTCTGGCACCGGTGCAAACTCGCCCCACAGTCGATCCATCTGATCGCCGTACAACCGCGCCGCGCTCGAAATCAGCTTGTCCGGGTCTGCCATGTGGACAGCCCCGCGCTCGTGCACATAGACCTGCGCCTGCGGACACCGACGAACAAGGGTTCCGGTGGCACCAGCGTGATCGAGATGGATGTGTGTGAGCAGAATGTGCGTCAACTCACTCAGCCGGAGACCCTGCTCCTCGAGTCCCCGCTCAAGCGTCTCAAGACAGCTGCTCGGTCCAGGATCGACCAGCGCGAGCGTGCCCGGTGAGTGCACCACGGCCGTCGCGATGGCCTTCGGCTGGCCCACGAAGAGCAGGTCAACCCACGAAAGTCCGGAGGCAAGAATGGTCACGAGTGGCTTCGCTCCTGAGGATTATACTTGCAGCGTCTGATGCCCCCGATCGACTCCTCAGCAGTGCTCGCGGCCGTCGCCCGCCTGGCAGCGGAAGCGGACACGCTCACGGAACTGGTGCCGCGGCTCGCGGCGATCCTCCGCGAGACCATTCCATTTGAACGGCTCCACGTGCTCCGGCTCGACCGGGCCGACTCGATTCTGCTGTACGTGGTGCGTCCTGACGGTGAACTGCAGGTCACCGGGCACCGGATCGCCGATGCCGCATCGGTCACCAATCCCCCGGTCTCGACCGATGAGCGCTCGCGCATGATCTCGACGGTCGGTCGAGGGGCCAATGTCCACGGTGCGCTCTGGCTCACGTCGAGCCAGCTGGATGTCTTCTCAGATGCGCACCAGGCGCTGATGGACAGCATCGCGGATCTCCTCGCGCTGGCCCTGCAGCAGGATGCGACGCGCAGCACAGAATCACTGCGGCGTGAGCGAATCGACACGTTGGACCGACTGTTGAACGCCATGGCCGAAGCGCTCGATATCCGGCACATCTTCGCAGAGGTGTCCGAGTCGGTCCGGGCCGGGTTGCCCCACGACGTGCTCGTGCTGACGGCCTGGGCGGAGGACGGCAAGTCGTTCCGGGTCTACGCGATGACCGGCGCAGAGGTCGACGACCCCGACTTCTGGACGCCCACGATGCTGACCGAAGAGGACCGTGAGCTTCTCCATCGCGAACCGTACGTGATTGAAGACATCTCCGAGGAGATTACGCCAACCAGCGTCCGCGGGAGGATGCTCGCGCAACTCGGGGTGCGGTCTGCCCTGCGTGTGCCGCTGCCGCTCATTACCGGCGTCTTCGGTTCACTCTTTTTCCTCGCGCGGGACACCGCGCACTTCAGCGAGTCGGACCTCGACTTCGCCCGTCGCGTCGCCGATCTGCTGGCGCTCGCGCTCTCGCACCAGCGGCTCGCCGAGGCGGCCCGGCGCGACGCGGCCGCGCGCGAAACCGCAGCGCGGCTTGAAGCGCGGGTGGCCACACTCACACGCGAACTTGAAGCACAGGCCGGGCGCCGCAACGCCGTCGGTCAGTCGCAGGAATGGAAAAGCGTCCTGGTGCAGGCTGCGCGTGTCGCGCAAACGGAAACGACGGTGCTCCTGACCGGCGAATCAGGTACCGGCAAGGAGGTCGTCGCCAGATTTATTCATCAAGGATCACATCGCAAGCAGGGTCCCTTTATCGCCATCAACTGCGCGGCGCTCCCCGATCAGCTTCTCGAATCGGAGCTGTTCGGGTATGAGCGGGGCGCCTTCACGGGCGCGGTGGCCGCAAAGCCAGGGCGCATCGAACAGGCCAACGGCGGCGTGCTCTTTCTGGACGAAGTCGGCGAGATGGCGCCAGCGGTACAGGCCAAGCTGCTTCGGGTGCTCGAGGAGCGTGAATTCCAGCGCCTCGGCAGCACCCGCGTGAGCCACGCGGATATTCGGGTGGTGGCTGCCACCAACCGCGACCTGCACGCGGCCATCGATCGCGGTGAATTCCGCGAGGACCTGTACTACCGTCTCGGTGTCTTCGAGATCGCGCTGCCTCCACTGCGGGACCGCCCGGACGACATCCTCGAACTGGCGGACGAGTTCCTGAAGGAGATCGGCAGTACCGTCGGCAAACCTCCATCGGGGATCTCCGACGACGCGCGCGCGCAGCTGCGAGCGTACCCGTGGCCTGGCAACGTGCGGGAACTCCGCAACGCCATCGAACGCGCAGTCATCCTTGCCGACGGCGGTTCCATCGAGGTCGAGCACCTGCCGCTCACCTCACCACGTCGCCCCTCGGCTGCGGCCGTGTCGGACGCGCAGTTGGGCTCCGCACCGCTTCCGGCAGGCGGCATCGACCTTGCCGATATCGAGCGGTCGCTGGTCGTCAAGGCCCTGGCGCAGGCCCGGCACAACAAGACACGCGCTGCGAAATTGCTCGGGCTCACGCGCGCCCAGCTGTACTCGCGCATTGACAAGTACGGCTTGATGGAGACGGAGTCACGATGAAACAACAAGGTCTCAGCCTCATCGTTGCCGGCGTTGTACTGTGGGCATTGGCAGGCGCCGCATTCGGCACCCTGCGAAGCACCTACGGTCAACGCCCGGCGGATGTGAACGTGCGTTGGGCCGAATCGGTGAACGCCACCTCGCGAGACCAGCTCGAACTCGCCTACCACCTGACGCGCGGAGAACAACTGGAGGGACGCACGTGGAGCTACCGCGTCACGGATGTCTCCAAGGACAACCTCCGTCGTCTCGTGGAAGATCCGGCGGTCGACGACACGCACCAGATCCACCGCACCGCGTTTCGCATCTGGCGGGGAGCGACGCGCGGACCGTATCTCACGTCGCGGCCGGCCTGGGTCGCCAGTGTCCTGGAGTTCGTCGTGCAGGCCTTCGTTGCCGCTGGCGGGCTGGCGATCATCGTCGGTCTCTTCAAGACGTGGCGCGCCCGCCGTATACAGGATGGGACCGCGTCGCGCTGACGCTCAACGATCATGATCGTGTGCACACCGAGACGTCACAGAGGGCCATGCTGAGCGGCATCTGGCGGGGATCGCGGCTCGCCGGGCGCCTCAGGGGTGCCTGGCGACACGAGGCCGATGAGGCGCTGAAGCCCGTGCGAAAGGACGTGCGGCGCCTCGCGACGGAGGTCGAACGACTCCGTGCCGCGCTGGAGCAGACCGCGATCCGTGCCGCCAGGGGTGATCGAGCCTCAGCCCAGGTTCGGTCCATCATGGAGCTGAACGAATCCCAACGGGATCGATTGGTCGACCTCCCCGCATTGCTCGACGAACAGCAGCTCAGGGCGCATGTCTCGCATGCCATCAGCACCGCAGCGCTCCGTTCCGATCCGTTCGAGCACATCGTCGTCGACCCGCTATTTCCCCCGGCCGTCTACGATCTCCTGATCTCGGCCATCCCGCCGGCAGCGTTCTTCGACGATCACGATCCGATCAAGCCCAACCTGGTCTTTCCGATGACGTTCGGACCAACGCTGTCTACAACGGTGTGGAACGCAGTCGACACGATGATCGCCCGCCAGTGCATCCAGCCTGCCGTGCTCGAGAAGTTTCACCAACCGCTTCAACACCACTACGACACCGTCTTCGGACCGGCGTTCCGTGCCCAGGCGAACGCGCTGCCAAAGCTGAGCGACGGAGGTCGCCTGATGCTCAGACGATCGGGCTATCACCTGGCCGCGCATCGGGATCCGAAACGGTCGATGCTCACGTGCCTGATGTACCTTGCGCGTCCGGGGGACGACGAACGGCATGGCACGCAGCTGTTTCGCGTTACCGACGATCGAGAGGCCTCGTATAAGCAGACCTACTATCCAGGCGCTGACGGGGGGACCTGCGAGCTGGCCACCGTCGTGCCCTTTCGGCCCAACACGATGCTCGTGTTCCTCAATGCCCACGGCGCGCACGGTGCGACGATTCCCGCCGATGCCGGTGAGGACCTCGAGCGCTACTCCTACCAGTTCTACGTCGCACCGGAGAACGCGGCCCTGGGGACGCTCATCCGCCAGCTGCCGCAGGACCGCCGTACGATGTGGCAAAACAAGAACAGAGTCGCGACCCTGAAGCCGAACGCATGAGTACCCGTCCCCTCCAGCGCCTCACCCTCCTCGTGGCGCTCGTTGCCGTCGCCGCGCCCGCATCAGCGCAGCGGCTATCCGGCCAGGTCGTTCCCGAGCACTACACGCTGTGGTTCGCGCCCGATCTGGAAGCCGCGACCTTTCAGGGCCGTGAATCCATTCGCGTCGAGCTGCGCTCGGCGTCCCTCTCCATTACGCTGCATGCAGCGGAGCTCGAGTTCCGGGATGTGACGATCGAGGCAGCGGGACTCACCCAGGCCGCTCGCGTCACATTCGATACGACCGCTGAAACTGCGACACTGACGGTTCCCCAGCCAGTCCCGGCCGGCCTCGCCACGATTCACATTGACTTCACCGGGACGCTCAATGACAGGCTGCGCGGCTTCTATCTGAGTCGAGCGAACGATCGGAGCTACGCCGTCACGCAGATGGAACCGACCGACGCCAGGCGCGCGTTTCCATCCTTCGACGAACCAGCCTACAAGGCGACGTTCGACATCTCGCTGACCATCGACGAAGGCGACACCGCCATCTCCAACGGCGCTCAGCTCTCCGACACCCCCGGCCCGGAGCCTGCCACCCACACCGTGACGTTTGCCACCACGCCGACGATGTCGACGTATCTGGTGGCGATGATCGTCGGCGACTTTGTGTGCCGCTCCGGCGAGGCTGACGCGACACCGATTCGCATCTGCTCTACGCCCGACAAGCTCGAGTTGACCCGTTATGCCCTTGATGCTGCGGAGCAGCAGCTTGCGTTTTACAACGACTACTTCGGCATTCCGTATCCCTTCGGCAAGCTCGACATCATCGCCGTCCCGGATTTCTCCGCCGGTGCGATGGAAAACAGCGGCGCGATCGTGTTTCGTGAACGACTGCTCCTGGTCGATCCGGAGCGCGCGTCGCTTGGCACGCAGAAGGGCGTCGCCTCGATCATCTCCCACGAACTTGCGCACCAGTGGTTCGGCAACCTCGTCACGATGCAGTGGTGGAACGACATCTGGCTCAACGAAGGATTCGCGACCTGGATCGCGAGTCGCCCGCTCGCGGCATGGCGTCCTGACTGGAGAGTCGATCTTGACGATGCGGCGGACACGCAGAGGGCGATGGGAATCGATGCACTGCAATCGACGCGCGCCATCCGCATGGCGGTCAACACCCCGGACGAGATCAGCGAGGTGTTTGACGGTATCGCGTACGAAAAGACCGCCGGCGTTCTCCGCATGGTTGAACACTTCATCGGCGCGGACCTCTTCCGCACAGGCGTTGTCTCGTATCTGCAGAAGCACGCCTACGGTAATGCTGCCGGAGAGGACTGCTGGAACGAGATGACCCGCGTCAGCGGATATCCGGTCGACCGCATCATGCAGTCCTACATCGAACAGCCCGGCGTACCCGTCGTGTCCGTGCGCACGCAGTGCACCGACTCGCAGGCGGACATCGCGCTGTCCCAGGAACGCTTCGTCGAGTCGCTCGTACCCTCGTCTCCTGGCGGTCAGACATGGACGGTACCGGTGTGCCTTTCATCCCCCGACGACGACACGCGCTGTCAGGTGCTGGACGTGCGTCAACAGACGCGCTCCGCGTCTGCGTGCGGACCGACCTTCGCCAACGCTGATGCGCGCGGCTACTACCTGACCGAGTATGCGCCCGACGCCGTACCGGCTCTGGGCCGGGAGAGCGCGAGTGCCTCGCCGGTCGAGCGCCTCAGCCTCCTGGGTGACGAATGGTGGATGGTACGCGCCGGCCGGCACGAGATCGGCGTGTATCTCGACCTCGCCGCCGCGCTCGCGGATGACGAGACCACCGCGGTCACCGATGCGATCGCGTCCCGCCTGGCCTTCGCCGGCACCTATCTGGTGGACGCCGCGCAACACGCCAGCTACCAGGAATGGATTCGTTCCCGGTTCGGTCCGTCGCTTGACGCGCTGGAGCTGCCCGGGCGCCTTGACGACACCGACGAGCGACAGAGCCGCCGCGCGGCACTGCTTGGCCTGATCGGCGGGACTGGCAATGACGCGCAGCTGCAACGTCGCGCGAGGGAACTGGCGACCGGCTACCTCGCAGACCCGTCATCGCTGCCCGGGACGCTCGTGTCCACGGTGCTGCGAGTTGCGGCCGCAGGGGGTGATGCCGAGTTCTACGACGCGTATCTCGCGAAGCTCGATGGGTTGGCGGCGAACCCCGAGGAGTACTACCGATTTTTCGCGGCGCTCGCGTCATTTGGCGACCCGGCGCTGGTGCAGCGGACGCTGGAGTTCGCCGTCTCACCTGATGTGCGGAGCCAGGACACGGCGACGCTCATCGGAGGCCTCCTTGGGCGACCGGCGTCCAGGGATGCGGCATGGGCGTTCGTCCAGGACGAGTGGCCGACGCTGACGCAGAGACTCGGCACCTTTCAGGGCATTCCGGGCATCATCCGCGCGCTTGGCTCGTTTTGCTCGACCGAAGCGGCAGCACAGGTCGCAGAGTTCTTCCGCCACAACGCCGTGGCATCTGCGGAACGTACCCTCAGGCAGGCACTCGAACGTATGGACAATTGCGCCGCGCTGGTCGCGCGCCAGTCGTCCGCGCTCACATCCTGGCTGACGGCGACCGTTCGCTAACCCAGTTCAGGGTTCCTTGAACGTGTCGCAGCTGTCCATGTCTCCGCGTTCCAGGCCGGTCGTGAACCATTGCACCCGCTGCGCCGAGCTGCCATGTGTAAATGAGTCCGGGCTTGCATAACCTTGTGCCTGTTTCTGGAGCGTGTCATCACCGATCGCACTGGCAGCAGCCAGACCCTCCTCCACATCGCCCGCTTCAAGCATTTGTCGACGGCTGCTCGCGTGGTTCGCCCAGACGCCCGCGAGACAGTCGGCCTGCAGTTCCTGCATCACCGAGAGCCTGTTGGCGTCCACTTCGCTGACTCTGCGGCTCGCGGCACTGACCGTCCGTGACACCCCCGTCAGGGTCTGGATGTGGTGGCCCACCTCGTGAGCGATGACGTACGCCTGGGCAAAATCTCCGGGTGCGTTGAAGCGATCCCGCAGCTGATCGAAGAAGCCCAGGTCGATGTAGACCTGCCGATCGCCCGGGCAATAGAAGGGTCCGATGGCCGACTGAGCCATCCCGCACGCGGAGCTGACCGAGTCCCGAAACAGGACCAGGCGCGGCTCCTCGTAGGTCTGTCCACGTTGTTCGAACAGCGTGGTCCAGGTTTCTTCGGTGTCGGCCAGCACGACCGAGACGAAGTCCACCAGTTCCGCTTCTTCCGCCGTTTCTCGAAGCGGCCCGGTCGACATGCCGGTCGTGGTACCTTGCACACCAAGGCCCCCTAACAGGCTGCCGAGATTCCCGGTGATAAGGCCGTAGGCACCCACACAGACCACCAGGATCGCCGTGCCCTTGAAGCCCAGAAGCCTGAACGCCATCGGAAGCAGGCGCAACATGCCCCCGCCCTGCACGCCGCCGGCTCCAGAGGCACGCGTGCTCCGTCGGTCTTCCACATTGTCGCTTTGACGATGTCCGCGCCAGCGCATAGTTGTCTCTCCCGACGCAGTCCCACACGCCGGGATGTCCAGGGCGGATGGGGCCGTCCGCGGTCGTCAGGTTGGTTAGCAGCCCCTACTGAAACACGTCGAAGAGGTAGTTGTACTTGACCACCAGGCTCCGGCCGAAGGTCCGTGTGGACTGATCGAGGAGGTCCTGCGTGTCGTTGAGCACGATGAAGAATCCAGTGTTGGCTGACTGCAGCCAGCCGAATCGGAGGTTCGTCGACCACACATCCAGCCGGTCGTTGTACTGGAGCAACGCCTGCGTGAAGATGCGCGGCGTGAACGAATAGGAAATACGGGTAGCCATCAGGTTGGTGATAAAGCTTCCCAACGGCAGGTCGATGTCGTTTCGATCCCACTGGATCCTTGCGTTGAACGTTTCACCGATGCGCCCTGACAGGCTGCTTGCCACCCTCAGCCGCGTTCCACCGAAGAACCCGCCTCGCGTGATCGTCGTATCGGCGGACAACGGCGCCGCGGCATTGCTGGTCAACCGGATCTGCGCTTCTGCATGATCGTAGGTCCCTGCCGGCACCACGACACCGGGAGAGATCTCGAAGGCCCCGACAACGCCTTCCCGGCTGATGTTCATGCCCGTGTGAACCTCATGACCCGTACGCCACGCCCAGTGGCTGTCGATATGCCAGAAGCCGGTCTCCTGGAACCCGGCGAAGTTCCAGAAGGCCCGATAGTTGGAGTGCGGCCGAATCTCCAGCAGCCCCAGCTTGTTGTCGTTCAGCCGAATCGTCTGGAATGCGCCCAGCTGCATGTTGCGGTAACCGCTTCTCCGGAGAAAGCCCACCTCCGGATTGAACCCGTCGCCGACCTCGGTGAAACCCGCGTTGAAGTTCACCTCCTCGTTCCGCCACGACCCGGACAGGCTGTAGGCGTGCTCGCGCGACAGATTACCTAGCGTGGACGTGCGCGCCAGGTAGCCTTCCACGGTCCCGCCCTGGCCGATGCCGAAGCGCGCGTTCACGCCGTAGGTCTGCCCATGGTCGTCGCCCTGGGCAAGATCGCCCGTGGCGACCCGGTTGGTGATGATCGCGCCAACGCTCGAACGATTCGCCAGATCGCGGCTCACGCGGATGACGCTGAAGTTGTTGCCGAGCGACGCGTCGCCCGCGTCACCTGTCTGCATGTTCAGGAGCCCCACGTTGACACCGCCAATCCTGCCGGTCATCCGACCGCCGGCGCGGATAGGCACCGGGGATCCATTTTCGATACCGATGCGCCGACTGAAGAAGAGCTCGACGTTGCTGGGGGAGCCCACCTGGAAGAGGCCGGCGTTCTCCAGGAAGAACGGACGTTTCTCCGGAAAGAACAGGTTGAATCGGTCGAGGTTGATCTGCTGCTGGTCGACCTCAACCTGCGCGAAGTCGGTGTTGACGGTCAGGTCCACCGTCAGGCTCGGGTTGATGCTCCACTTGACGTCGGCGCCGAAGTCGTAGTCATCGTCTCGCGGCTGACCGGCCAGATCAATGGTCGCGCCAAGCGCATACGGAGAGATCTTCAGATTGCGCTGGGCCGGCACGCCGCCCATACCTGCCAGCGACCCCGCGTCGATCAGTCGAAAAAGGTTCCACTGACGATCCAGTTGCGCCCAGAATGCCGTCTCGTTGCGACGGTTGATATTGCGCTGGAAATTGATGCTCCAGGTGTCTTCACCCGCACGGTACCGTATCGTGCGGAACGGAATCGCAAATTCGGCACTCCATCCGTAGTCGCCCACCTGCGTGCGCACTTCCCACGACGCATCCCAGTTCAGGTTGAAGCCGCCGCCGGCGCCGCCCTGCTGAAACCCTCCGCCGCCGCCGCCACCACCACCGCCACCGCCCTGGCCAGCGGCAGCTACCTGACCGTCGTATTCCACGCCGGCCGGGTTCGTGCCGAAGACGAAGCCGCTCTGGCCGTCGCGGAACGTGTCAAGAATGATCTGAAAGCTGTCGGTGCCGTTCATCGACGAGTCGCGCCGGCTGTCGGCCGCCACGATCGTCGAGGGTGAACTGTCATGCAGCACCACGCCGACATACAACATCGTGTCGGTGTAGGCGATCCGCACCTCGGTGCGCTCAGACGCCGGCACACCGTCATCTGGCGTCGTCTGCCAGAAACTTCCGGTCACGCTGACCGGCTGCCAGACGGGGTCGTCCAGGACGTCGCCATCAAGCACCGGACCCTCCGAGATCCGCTGAGCCGAGGTGACCGGACGGTCGGTAATTGAGCCCTGGCCGGCATGCGCGCCGGCCACGGATGCGGCGACCATGGCGCCGGTGAGCAAGAGTAGGACGAAGCGTCGAGCGCAGAAACGTGATGCCATATCCGACCGATCTTAGCGCATATTCGACCGCGCGTCTATTCTCTCGCCTTTTCTTGAAGGGTTCGGCGCACAAACGTGGGTGGCGCTGGGTGGCTGTAAGACCGACCCTCGGGCAGTCTCTGGCGCACATTCGGCCACGATGGGACACGTCAGTCAGTTCGCCAGCACCGGCTGCCGCAGTTCCTCGAACCAGTCGAGAGACGGCTCGTGGGTGAGGAGTTCACGCTTCAACGAGCCAGGTTTCGATTGACCTCTGTTTCAAACCCCTGGTACACGGCCATGGCGTCGTCGCTGTAAAACGGTAGTTGCTGCATCAGGATGACGGCTACGATGTCGCGTTCCGGGTCACCCCAGAAATGCGTGTTGAAGATCCCTCCCCAGCTGTAACTGCCGGCCGCCCTCAGATCAGGGTTGGCCGCATTCGACGCCGTGATCTGGAACCCGAGGCCAAACGTGTCGGCGCCGGCGCCGATCGGAAAGTCTGACGATCTGGCCGGATTGGTCGTGCGTTGGGTGTCGACGCTGATCGAGCCGATCTGATTCGCGATCATGGCGTCGACCGATGCTGCAGACAACAGCCGACGGCCCTCGAACACTCCCTTGTTGAGAAGCATCCGCAGGAATCGGATGTAGTTCGGGGCGGTTGAGTGCAGCCCCCCGTCTCCCCGCACCGCGGACTCCACGGCGTCCGGAGTGGGAGCCTCGACGAGCTCACCATCGACGAGGCTGTGAATGGTGACGACACGGCCGGTCTTCTCGGCCGGCACGGAATACGACGTGTCGTCCATGCCCAACGGGTCGAAGATGCGGGCCTTGAGGAACGCATCCAGCGGCATGCCGCTGACCTCGGCCACCAGTCTGCCAAGGACGGCCGTGCTCGCCGAGTAGTTCCACATCGTCCCCGGGTGACTGACCAGGGGCAGCCTCAGCGTGTCGTCCACGCCTGATACGTCAATCAGCCTCTGCATCGTCGGGTTCGAAAAGGCGTATGCCAGGCCGGAAGCATGCGTCAGCAACTGCCTGATCGTGATGTCGCTCGCGGCCGGCTCAGTCTCGAAAGTGCCTGCGGACTCGTCAATGGACGTGACCACGTCACGATCGGCCATGTCGGGCAGGTACGTCGACACCGGATCGTCGAGTGCGAACGCGCCTTCCTCGAACAGCATCATCGTTGCCACCGACGTGATGGGTTTGGTCATCGACGCCATGTTGAATATCGAATTCAGCTGCACGTCGATGTCGTTGGCCACATCCTTCTTGCCGAACGCGCCGGCGTAGACAACTCCCTCGCGGTTGGCGACCATGGCCACCGCCTTCGGCACCTGACCGGTGGCAACAGCGGAGCCGAGAAACGCATCGATCTCGGCAGCCCCTTCCGCCGAGATCCCAGGCAACGTCGGTTCGCCAGCCGGCTCGGCAACCGGTTCAGAGGCACAGGACAGCACGAACAGACTCACGACGAGCGTCAACGACAGCACGGCCTTCGTCACGGTCGAACTCCTCTCGATACGGACTGTTCGCTACGGGTTGCCCTGGAGCGTCGCGAAGACCGCCGCGATGTGCGTCCGGCGCTGCGTGTCGTACCGATCCCAGTCCCGGTATTCGTCCAGCGTCAACGATTCCTGGATCTCCTGGAGGCTGTTGCCGGAAGCGACGCCGGCAGCGACCCCCACGGCCAGGTCCTGGAGGTACGCCTGCAGCGCCACGATGTCGGCTTTGGTCCCCATCATCGCGTGGCCCGTCGCCGCGATGTCGTAGTCCAGCTCGTTGACCGTGTTGATGGCCTCGATCCAGGCACCGACGTTGGGACCCAAGCCGCCCGGAAACCGCTTCGCCTGAAGCGTATCCGCGCCGAATACCGTCCGCTCGTCGGGGAAATAGATCACCGCACTGGCCGGATCGTGGGCCTCGCCGGTGTAGATGAGCACGACGCGCTTACCGCCCAGCGTCACGGTGTGCCGGTCGGAGAAGGTCGTGGTTGGAGGGTACACGTCATTCACGGCCCCCCGGATCATCTCCGCCCCGCTCAACAGTTGATCCCGGTTCTCGTCGATCAGCGTAAACCGGTCGCTGGTATTGCCACTGGCTTCCGCACGCTCGATCAGACCGTTCCCGTTCGCGTCCATCTCGCGGGCGTTTGCGGGAAGCGGAGGGTTGCCGCCGGGCAACGCGAGAGCGGCCGGGAAGTTCTCATGCCCGACGAACTCTGCCGTGTCAGCGAACACCACGCCACCAGACGCGTGGTCCCAGTCGGGATGACTGTAGAGCACGTAGCGCACCGGCACGCTGAAGCGACGCGCGAGCTCGCCCTTCAACCAGAGGGAAAACTCCCGGTCGATCGGGTCCGTCATGACGATGCCGTCCGAGGTGACGAGAAAGACGTTGTAGTGGTTGTTGTTCTGCGCCCGGTACAGGTCTCCGGTGATGTTGACGATGCTGCGGGTCGGCTCGGCCTCCTGGGCCGCGCCGCTCCCCGCCAGGCTCAGAAACGCGACCAAGACCGAAAGTATCGAAGCGTGAATCGTTCGCTGCACAACTCCCCTCCTTTTTTTGCCTAGGGTGGTCTGATTCGAGACACGTGCCGGGGCGGGTGCTCCCTACGGCTCGAGCGAGGCCAGATAGGCTGACAGGTTGAGAATGTCCTCGTCGGTCAAGTTAGCAACCGCGCCCTTCATGAGGGCCACGTTCGCGCCGTCGCGGACGCCGTGCTTGATGTCGAACATCTGACGCGCGAGATAAATGGGCGACCGCCCCGCGATGCTGGGGATCTGCGCGACACCCTTCAGCTCCGGGCCGTGGCACACCGAACACTGGATCGTGCGCCCGCCACCGGTCGTCGCAAGCTCCTCGCCTGCCGCGACGCTGCCACGAGGCACGTAGGCCATGAACGGGCTGTGGGAATCCCGCAACTCGGCCAGTTCGGAGTTCTCGGGAATCTCGATAATCCGGTTTCCGATGGGCTCCATCCCACCGCCGGGCTCGGCATGGCGCATGTTCCCGGCGCCCACGTAGGTTTCGGGAACCATGTCCGTCTCGATGACGGTGATCCACTTCACCGGCGGCAACGACGCAAAATATTCTGCGGCGATCCGCATCTCCTCTTCGGTCATCGCGGCGGAGATTTCGATCATGCTCGCCGAACGCGCCGCGACAAGACTCTTCCGGGAGCCGTCCTGATAGGCCATCGTCTGCGCCGTGATGTAGTCGGCCGGCAAACCGGCCAGGCTCGACGATTCCGGATGTCCGGCACCGTGCGGCATGTGGCACTGGGCGCAGGCGCGCACGAGTGGTGGCCGCCCATGCGCCACCACATCGGGCATCGGCGGATGCTCGTCCGGATACCAATCGGGCGGCGCGAACCGATCGTTGATCTGGGTCTGCGTGAGCTGAAGGTCGCTCCCCTCGACGCTGTGCAGTGTCCCGTCGTCGGGGCCCCGCCCGCGGCCCTCATCCATGACCGGATAGGCCCACGCAGGAGGGGTCCAGGAGTCGGCCGCCTGCCGGCCGGCATCCTGAGCGGCTGTGGCACCGAGCGCCGGAAGCAGCGCGAGGCACGAGAACGCGACGAACCACGACGATTTGAATATCCGCATGTACAACTCCGGGGTTGTGAGTGTCAGCGATCCAGGATTGCCAGGGCGCATGCTGCGGCCGGACCGGCCTCGTCTCTAGGGCGCACCCTGCGAATCACCCGGCGCACCCGCTTCTACCAGCATCGGGTCGCCGGACCCATCAACCTCCCAGGTCTGCCGCGCGAACGGGCCCTCGGTGAAGGTGCGCCTCATTCCCATATCCAGCCCTGCCAGATCCGGCACGACGTTCGCCTGCTCGCCGTACTGCACCCGGGGAGGGGGCGGGTGCATGTTGGTGTAGGTGGTCTCATAGCGAACCCTGATCCCCCGGTCGTCGATGAATCCGAGCGACTGCTGAAACAGCCCCGGCGGTGGCGCGCCGGGCGGCACGGTTCCCTCAAAAATGTAGAGGCGGTTTTCGTGCATGTGGATCGCGGCAAAGGTACGGGATCGATCGACGTTGGTGAGTTGTATCCGGCGTCCCTCGACTCGTTCGGCCCTGTAGTACGCGTAATCCGTGACCTCGCCGTCCCTCCGGAGGATGTTCCACGACGCATAGTCGAGCGCTCCTTCCAGTTCGGCGACCCAGGGGTTGGCGCACAAGTTCGCCGTGGTGCGAGACGGGCCCTCGCACCCGTCGAGTCGCGCGGCATGGATCGCCTCGACGTTGGCGTAGTCGACCACCGTGACGGAGTAGCGGCTCGAACCGTTTTCGATACTGTAGACGCGCCCCTGCACGGTGACGCCGTACTCCGTCTGGTACGCGGTCTCTCGCACGTCCGGCTCAGCCGGAAAATTGACGGTGAAGAGATCCACAGGACTGGAATACTCGATCCATTCCTGGGCCGAGGAAGGCCCAGGCACCAGCAGAATGAAGGCCGCCGAAACGAGTGGAATCAGGCGCATGTGATGTCCCCCTTGTCGAGTGTGACAGGTGACCGATCGGTGACGGGACGGATTATAGATGAACATCTGGCGTCCAGGGGTAATCTCGGCTGCCGAGACTCGCCGCCCGCGCTGGTCGTCCACCCGATATCTCCGGACACGTTCGAGAGGGGCGATAATGGCCCCTCGAAGGGCGTTGAGGCGCAAGGCGATCTACGCTTTCGCAAGTCCGGCCACCGGGCATGCTCCGGCCGCCGGTGGGATCAGAACGGGAGGGACACATGGGAGCCTACGCAAGATTTGCCGCGGCGTGCGTGTTGGGAGCACTGGGATCGCTATCGCCGGGAACGGCCACCGCAGCCGAACTGGTGATCCTCGTCAACCAGGGCGCGGCGCCTGGGGTGAGGGCGCTTGCCGCCGAGTTCGAGCGTGTCAGCGGACACAGCGTGACGGTTGTCCAGCCCGATGACGCCACGCTGGAGCGGCGCGTCAACGACGGGACGGCGGACCTCGTGACCGGAAATCCCGGCGCGATCGGGGAGCGCCTCAGGGATGGCGAGGTCGTGGCCGGCACGGTCACGCCATTCGTGCTCGCCGGTCTCGGTCTGTCAGTGCGGGCGGGCGCGCCGAAACCCGACATCAGCACCGTGGAATCCTACGCGGCGACATTGCGGGCGGCGGAGTCGATCGGCTATTCGCGCGGCTGCAGCGGCACGCACATCGCGGAGGGGATCGCGCAGCTCGGGCTCGTCGACGAGCTGGCGGACAAGACGGTTCGCACCCAAGGCGGTCCCGTCACTGACTTTCTGGCGCGCGGCGACGTCGAGATCGGCATTCAACAGACCAACATCATGGTCGACGTGCCTGGAAGCGATTATGTCGGGCCGTTACCCGGCGTCCTGAACGAGCTCTGCCGATCGGATGTCGGCATGTTGACGGCCTCGAAGGAACCGGACGCCGCACGCGCGATGATCGAGTTCATGATTTCACCGGAAGCCGCGCCACTCTTGCGCCGCACCCATGCAGAACCAGTCAATCCGTGATTGGAATGCCGGGGGCCCCGTGCCCCCGGCAACTCCGTTGCCGGGGCGCACGGACCCTCGCGTCTGCAGTTCCTGGGGCGGACGTACTCCCTCGCCCCCCCCCGCACCTGACCTGAACGAATCGCTACTGCACCAATGTGAACATCGGGGTGAAGAACCCAGTGCGGTGGGGTTGTGAGCACGAACGAGGCGGCCCGCGGTCAGGACTCACCTGGAGGCGATGAAACAGGACCTGGTCGAATGCCTCTGAGGGACGAGTGCCGGGGGTGGGAATCGAACCCACACGTCGCTTGCGCAACTCGGAATTTTAAGTTACGTGCGTCGCCACAGAACTTTAACGAATGTGCGGATTTCTTAATGAACACGTGCATTCACGTCGGACCGAGTAGGACCAAGTAGGACCAACTTTAACCGGTAGCGTTAAAGTCTGGTTAAAGTGGCCCCGCTGGGAATCGAACCCAGATGCCCTCG
>JAQBVV010000064.1 GCA_027622905.1 Acidobacteriota bacterium | reverse complement strand
CGCGGATGGCCACACCGTCTGCACCGTGGGCACGTACCCCGACTCACCTACACGTACTTTCAAGCGCAATCGCCGGCGACCGGACACTGACAGCAGGTGATAGACCACCTCGAAGCGGGGATCCCTGGGTAAATAGTCAGCGGCCGTCACCTCGATCAGCACGTTGAAACGGAGCGCTGGAGTATCACGAAGTGCCAGACACGTCTCGACGAGACGATCGACGGGCACATACATCGTCGGACTATCGACACTCGTCCCGGCCTCGTAGGCCGCACCAGACACGAGCGGACTCAGGACGTCGATGATTTCCGGGGTATCCATCCGATGGCGTTCCGCTACGCGCGTGACCGCGAAATCTTCTGTTGAAGCTGCACGATGCCGTAAATAAGGGACTCGGGCCGCGGAGGGCAGCCGGGGACGTATACGTCCACCGGAACCACCTGGTCCACACCCTGCACGATGGCGTAGTTATCGAACACGCCACCAACCGACGCGCAGGCACCCATGGAGATCACCCACTTCGGCTCCGGCATCTGGTCGTAGACCCGCCGCATCGCCGGCGCCATCTTCCGGGACAGCCTGCCCGCCACGATCATCAGGTCCGACTGGCGCGGCGAGCCTCGAAACACTTCCGCGCCAAAGCGCGCGATGTCGTACCGGCTCGCCGCCATCGCCATCATCTCGATGGCGCAGCACGCCAGTCCAAATTGCGCGGGCCAGATCGCCGACTTCCGCGCCCACTGGACGACCCGCTCGACCGTCGTCGTGAGGATCGGAAGTTCCGGGTCCAGGCCGTGATCGTGCGTCTCGGGTTGCGCCATGGGTTATGCCGCCTTCCGGTCCACGGTGTCGCGTACGCGCGCGACCGGGCCCCAATCCAGGACGCCCTTGCGCCAGACATATACATAGCCGACCGACAGGACCATGAAAAACGTGACCAGTTGCGCAAAGCCGACCCAGCCCAGGTCGCGCAACGCTACGGCCCACGGGTAGAGAAACGCAATCTCGATGTCGAACAGCAGGAAGATCATCGCGACCAGGTAGAACTTGACCGAGTGGCGCTCTCGCGCGTCGCCGACCGCCGGCATGCCGCATTCGTACGGGGCCAGCTTTTCGGGAGTCGGATTTTTCGGACCCAGGAGCAGCGACAGGCCGATCATGACGCCGCCGAACCCGGCGCCCAGCACGATCATCAGGAATACGCCAGCCCAGCCGTCCATCTAGTGGCCTGTCCTTGCCATGTCGCCCGCCCGCATGCCGTGGATTCCTGTCAACATCGCCACAGCGTGATCAGTGGCGCGGAGAGCGCCGCCGGAGCGCCCCGACTTCGGGTCATGCGCGCCTACACTCGGCAGTGCTTGTGAAGAGTTTCTCAAACCAGTTCATGCTATAGAACCACCGTGCAAAGGTCAATTTATCTTGCTGTGTCGTACGCCTCATGAAACTTGCCTGGTTTCGACCTGACGATCCGCTGCTCCCGCCTGCGCTCGACGATAGCGCGGCGCTGGTGACCCAGCTGCGATCGACGCACGAGATCGACGTGTTCACGGCCTCCAACGCGTCCGCTTTCGCTGCACTGCACGCCCGGGCCGCCTACGATCTCTCTGTCTTCGAGCTTGACGATACGCCAGCCCACGCATTCCTCTGGCCGTTCCTGTTGCACTACGGCGGCGTCCTGCAGCTACGAACACTGACCCTGCACACCAGTCGCGCCGGCGAACTCCTGCGCGCCGAACGCGCCGGCGACTACGCAGCGGAGTTCGCGTTCAACCACGGCCCGTGGCCTGAAGAGCTACCGGCCGCGCCACCGGCCTACCCCGGCGACTGGCCGATGCTTCGCGTGCCTGCGCTGGCAGCCAGGATTGTCGTGGTCTCGCAGCCCTCCACCGCCGAGCAACTCCGGCGGGCACACCCGGACGCCCGCGTGCGCGTGGCGCAGACCGGGATCGTGGCGGCGACGAACTCGCCTGCGAGTCATGACGAGGTGCCGGCTGCGTCCGCGAGTCCAGAAACACCTGTGACGTTCGGCGTCATGTCGGGCGGTCGTCTCGACGTCGTGCGCCGCGCCATCGCGCGGGTGCGGGACGCCGGCGCCCAGGCGGCGCTGATGGAGGCGCGTCCCGAACGCCTGCTGGAAGAAGCAGACGTGCTGATCGCGCTGCACTGGCCGCCGCACGGCGAGCCCCAGACACCAGCCCTGGCGGCCATGGCGGCAGGCAAGCCAGTGATCGTGTTCGAGTCGGCGTCCAGCGCCCGGTGGCCGGCGCTCGATCCACAGACGTGGCAGCCCCGCGGCCGCACGACGGATGCTCCGATCGCCGTCTCGGTCGATCCGAGAGACGAAGAACACTCGCTCGTGCTGGCGATACGAAGGCTCTCCGCCGAGGCAGCCCTGCGGGGCCGACTGGGCCTGGCTGCACGCGACTGGTGGCGCGCGCATGCGACACCACAGCACGCGGCCCTGGACTGGCAACGCATTCTTGAAGAGGCGGCGTTATTGCCCCCCCTTGCGCACCCGGCTGACTGGCCGGCCCACCTCACGCAGGGAGAGTTCGCGGGCGATCGTGAGTCCCTGTGAGGGATGCCTGCCGCGTCACGTACGACCGGAAGGACCCGACGCATCCTCACGAGAACCCCTGACACTGGCGTCATCACGCCAACCTCAGCGCTCTGCAAGAAAGACATAGGTGGCCATCACATACGGGTGGCTGCAGGACGCACCCGGCGTGGCGTCTTTCAAAAACCTCCCGGTAAACAACAGTGTCCGCGATGACAATCCGATACGACGCGCCGACGTGCCGCGCGTCTCGTAGTTTTCGGGTACCGGAGGGGCCGTGGCCCGCCAGGGTCCCTCCAGGGGCTACCGCCGGCCCGTCGCGGCCCCCGCCGCCGCTGCCCGCGGGCCGCCGGCTGGCGAGTAGTAGCGCCGCAGCCAGTCGCACAGGCCCGGGAGGCCGGGGAAGAGCATGCGCTCGTTGATGTTGTTCTGATCGAGCATGTCCCGGATCTTGGGCTTCGCAGCCGCGGCGATGACGACTCGCCGCACCAGCTCCGGACGCTTGTGCGAGACCTTGGCCAGGTACGCATGCTGGCTCTTGCCCGGACCGTTCATGGCCGAAAAGACCGCGTACTGATTCTGGATCCGACTGTCGATCGAGGGCGGCTCGAAGAACATCAGGACCTCTCCGCGGGCGGCGTCGAAGTCCTCCAGCGCGGGAAAGGACGCGTCCAGGAGGTCGACGTCGAAGGTCCAGGCCCCGCGGCCGTCGAGCGTCGCGAGCATCTTGCGGGGCATGAGCCTGCGCGCGCCCCAGGCGTCGACGCACCAGATGACGGCGTCGGCCTCGGCCTGTTGCAGTTCCGCTGTGGCGAAGTGCGCCGCGATCAACGGGGACACGGTCCAGTCCAGGAGGCGCGTCGGCAGGCCGTTGTGCTGGGCAACAGCCAGACGCTCCCAGTGCGAGCGTACTTGGAGAAGGCCCGCAGGGCGTGCGACTCGACGGCCTCGGGCTTGGCGCCGAGACGCTCCAGGCTGGTGCGCAGGTCCCATCCGGCGTTGGCCATCCCGCGGAACACGAAGCCGGCCCTCAGGTGCCCGCCCACGAGCGAGTCGTCGGGGACCAGGCTGCCAGAGAACAGCTCGTCGAGCAGCTCGTCCCAGCTCTCGACACGGACGTCGTTGGCCCAGGGGCCCTCCTTCTTCGTCATGCTTCGCCGACCCTTTCCTGTCCAGCGGGGACATCCGCCCAGCAGGATGCGCTCCCTGACCCCTCCCGGGAGAACACCTCGAGCTCGTCGGCAGCGCGGAAGACCGTCACCACTCCCTTGGCCGAGGCGCTGCAGAGCTTGCCGGAACGAGGCCCTGACGCGCCCGTAGTCGATCCGCGATCCCGACCGGCAATCACGCCCTCTCCCACGGGTACCCGGGCTCGGTCGTGAGCCGCCCGTCCTCGACGGGCGCGCCCATCGAGAAGTGATACAGACTTTGCCACGCGTGCCCGATCAGGCCGAGTGTCTCGTGGACGGGATCGTCATAAAAGCAGCCGATCCCTGTGGCCCGGCCCCCTGCGGCCTCCGCGTCCAGATAGAGGACCTGCCCGATCAGACCGCATTCCCAGAACAACCGCCGATAGAACCACTCGCCCCGCTCACCAAGCGATGCCTCCATGCGCGCAATCATCGCAAGGCTGAAATACCCGTCCGCGGCGATGTCCTGGTCGCACGACAGGCGCCGGGCAATACCGCGAGCGTCGATCGGTACCAGGAGAAACAGCCCGTTCCGCTCGCGCTCGGCAAGCGGGCCGTCCTGCCCAAACGCGTTGACAGGCTCCCATAAGAAGTCCGGTCGCATGGTGCGTTGCCAGTCGGCACGCGCCACCTCATCGCGCAGATAGGCGTAGACGCCCGGAACGAGACCCTCCACGCGATGCACGAATAACACCAGATGCACATGCGGCGGCCAGTCGATCGCGTCCCACGGAGGCGCCGGTGGACGCAGCCTGTCCAGCATTGAACAGAATGCGTCTCGGCCCAGCGAGCCCCGGCCGTCAAAGGCGACGGCGCTGCGCCGAGCCAGCAGCACCGAGCGCGCGTGGAGCTGTCGATGGCTGCCAGCCGCCGCGGGGTGGCCGGGGCCTGGTCGGTCCGACACAGGGCGCGCAGTGGCGATTGACCGTCCGGGATAGCGCGTCGCCGCGGAGACCTCGTCGATGCACGGCCACTCGGTGTGGTCGGCGCTCAGGCAATTCGCCGTGCCGGACCAGGAGCCGCGCACCGCCGCGTCGACCAGCGGTGCCGGATCGCGCTCGAGCCAGCGGTCGGCGTCGTCGACGGTAACCACCGCCACGCATTCTGGTTCCTCCCGCTCCGCGCCCTCGTAGTCCGCATCACGATCCAGTCCAAGCAGCGTCGAGATCTGCGGATCGGACCACCGGGGCAGGAGCACGAGACGCCACCCGAGCAGGGCCGCCGCAAGGCGAAGGGCGCCGATCGCGTGCCCCGTGTCGTGCTGGCAATACCGGAACGCGCGTTCACCGTACTTCCACGATTCACGCCAGTAGATGGACGTCAGCGCCACCAGAAAGCTTGAGCCTGCGAGGGCAGCGACAGCGTCGACTGCCGGAGTGTCGGCGGCGGGAGCGTCGGCGGCGGGAGTGTCGCCAGCAGCGGTGTCGCCGTGGGCGGCGGCACTCTCACGAGGCGCCAGGACGCACCGCTCTTCGAGCGCATGCTCACGGGGCGCGTAGTGATACACGCGTCCGCTGCGAATCAGGTAGGCCTCGGTGGGGTGCAGGTTGCCGCTCGACGGGTTGACGCGCAGCGCCCATCGGGTGTCACCGTGCTGCTTCCACGCCGAGAGCCCCATCGAGCAACGGAACAGCTCTGCAATCGAGTGCTCGGTGACCGGCGAGGGAGGCTGACTGCCGTCAAACAGCGCGTCGTACGACACGTCAACGGCTCGCGCGTCGCGCGGCAGTTCGATCGTCGGCGCATCACGGTACCGTCGGAACGGATCAGGCTGGCTCGCCCAGTCCAGGTATCCAAGGGACCGCGCGAAACGGTGAAAGTGATGCTTCGTCTGATCGTGATAGCGAGAGACAAACACCCGGCTACGTTGCCAGCTGGGTCATTCTTCGATCGAGTTCGGCGATCGCGTCCCCAAGCTGCCGCTTCCGGGTCTCGTTCGCCGTCAGGTCCAGCTGGCGCTGCATCTCGATGCGTGCCAGGCGGCACGACTCGATCTGCTGCGCGAGTTCGGGATCGCCGCCCTTGACCCTCTTGCGCGCGTTCTTCCGTTCCTGTTCCAGTTCGTCCATCCGCTCGGCGAGGCGGGATTCCGCGTCGACGAGCCCTTCTCCAGCGTCACCCATACGTTCGATTATACGGATCTCGAACGCATTTGTGACGAGTCAGCGCTGGTATGACCGTGTCAACACGGCGGGACACGGGCGAGCAGGCGGTGCGGGCGTGCGCCAGTCATGGTTTATCATTCGCCAATGGCAGCGCCCGCATCGTTCGACGTCACGTCCACCGTCGACCTCCAGGAGGTCGACAATGCCCTCAACCAGGCCAGGAAAGAAGTGGGGCAGCGCTACGACTTCAAGGGCTCGAAGGCCTCCATCGAGTTCGAGCGAGCGGCATCGAAGCTCGTGCTCGTTGCCGACGATAACTTCAAGCTCGACGCGCTGTGGGAGATTCTGCAGACACGGCTCGTCCGCCGCAACGTGCCCACGAAGAACCTGACGCGAGGCACCGCGGTCCCGGCCGCCAACGGCACGGTCCGGCAGGAGGTGGCGTTGCAGCAGGGCATCACCTCCGACGCCGCGAGAGACATCGCCAGGTTCATCAAGGACGCGAAGCTGCGCAAGGTGCAGGCCACGATCCAGGGCGATCAGCTTCGCATCACGTCGTCGTCGAAGGATGAGTTACAGGACGTGATGCGGCTCCTGCGTGAACAGGATTTCGGACTGGCGCTGCAGTTCGGCAACTATCGGGGGTGAAGGCGGCGCGACGCGCCTCCTCCCCCCTCTGGTGATCAACACGGTCGCTCTCTAGGGGTTCTGCTGCCCCTGCCGGCGCTGCTGCATGCGCTCCCGGCGCTCGTTCTGCCTCGCCTCCCGTTCGGCCTGCATCCGCTCGAGCTGCTGCTGCTGGTCCGGCGTCAGGAGTGCATGGATATCGCTCCGCAGCCGCGCCTGCTGCACCGCCATGTCTGTCTGAGCCTCCGCGAACGCCTGCGCGGCGACTCGGACCTGCTGCTCGTTGAACGGCGACGCCTCCATCGCTTCGCGCTGCGCCTCCTCCGCGGCGCGGACGCGCTCGGCGAGCGCGCGCGTCTGTGCGCGGTGCTGCTGGGTCAGTTGCCGTACCTGCTCGCGCTGCGCCTCCGTGAGGTCCAAGGCACCGAGCGCCATGCCCGCACCCCGGCCCCCTGGACCACCTGCGCCACCCGGCCCGCCTGGCGCGTGCCCACGCATGCCACCAGGGCCAGGCCCCTGCGCCGCCATCACGCTTCCAGCCAGGACCGTCCCACCCAGAATGGCCAGCGTGGCCATCACACTCAGCGTCGGGAGATGAATTCGTCGAATCATGGTGCTACCTCCGTCGTGTCAGAGAACGTGTCATGCGCAACACACTCGGTCCGTCGCGCTCGATGCGCCCGTCGCGCTTCATGACTCACGATACGGACCGCTGACGACGGTTTCATGGCGCGCTCGTGACAAATCAGAGGCAACAACGCTCCCGGCTCGTGCCACACTTTCTTCACACTCCCGTCACACGGATACCGCTGAGCCCAGGTGCAATGCGGTCATGCCTGCTCCAGCACCCACGAGTTACACTGGCGCCACGAGATCGCCAGTGGCATCCACCCTCGCTCCCCGGCCGACGATTCTCGTGGTGGAAGACGAGCCCCACATTCGCGAGCTCGTCTGCCTCCACCTGGAGCTGGAAGACCTGGCGTACGTCCAGGCCGCTGAAGGTGATGCCGGCCTGGCGCTCGCCAGATCGCAGCACTTCGACCTGGTGATTCTCGATCTGATGCTGCCGGGTCTCGACGGCGTCACGGTGTGCCGCGCCATCCGCAGAGAGTCGATGAACACCGACGTGCCAGTCCTGATGCTGACCGCACGGCGGGAGGAATCGGACAAGGTTGTAGGCCTGGATAGTGGCGCCGACGACTATCTGACGAAACCCTTTGGCGTGCGCGAGATGATGGCGCGAGTGCGTGCGCTGCTTCGACGCGGCGCACCTGCCGCCCAGTCCCCCGCCGTTGATGCGAGTCGCCCGATCGTCTACCGGCACATCGAGGTCGACCCCGCCCGGCGAAAAGTCCGCGTCGGGGAACGTGACGTGGAACTGACGACCAACGAGTTTCAACTCCTCTACGTGCTGCTCGCCAACGCCGGCATCGTTTTCAGCCGCGAGGCGTTGCTCAACAAGGTGTGGAAGGGCGAAGCGTTCGTCACCGTTCGCAGCGTCGACACGCTCGTGAAGCGACTGCGAAAGAAGATCGAGGCAGCGCCTGGGGAGCCATCAGTGATCCTCACCGTCTGGGGCGCGGGATACAAGGCCGCCGATGTCGAAGACGCCTAGTCCACGGTGGTACCGCAGTCTTTACTGGCGCATGGGGCTGGGGCTCTTTGCCTTCCTTGCGCTGATGCTCGCCGCGCAAGGCGCGCTGCTGCTGTGGCTCGCCGACCGCATGGCAGGCTCCATGCCCGCGACCAGTCCGCAGCGGCTGGCAGACCTCGTCGCCTCTGACATCGGCACGGCACTCGGAGAGGACCCGGCGCTCGACCTGCAGGCGTACGTGCGCGAGCACTACGACAACGTCTTTCAGTCCTTCGTGGTTGTGATGCGAGATGGCCGCACGGTGGCCAATCACGACGACCTGCCCGACAGCGTGCGGGAACTGCTGCGCGCCGAGGCGCAGCGGCGTCCGCCGCCTGACAGACGGTTTCCGGCGCGCGGGTTCGGAGCCGGGCGAGGGGGCCGCCAGGGTGGCGAGCCATCCGGAACCGAGATGCCGCCGTCCCCCAGGCCGCCGAGGGAGCGTCCCGGTCTCGGAACCTTCCGTGAGGGATTCGATCAGCGGCGCGCAGCAGGGCCCCGCGCCGCGCTGTCAGCGATCGGAGACTTCTCACCCATCGCCGTCGACAACGTGCTGGTGGGCCGGGTCGCGGTCCTTACCGGGCGGCCGCCATTCTCGCGGATCGTTCGCGCCCTCGGTCCAACGATGGGCGTCGTGGGTGGCGGCGTGCTGGCCGTTGGCGGCGCGCTGGTCGCGTTCGTGGTGTTTGGACCTGTGCGCCGACGGCTGCGCGGGCTGCAGGATGCAACCGAACGCCTGGGCCGCGGTGACCAGACCGCTCGCGCGCCGGAGCACGGCGGGGACGAGGTGGCAGCGGTCGCAGGATCGTTCAACCGAATGGCCGATGAGCTCGGTACTCGAGCCGAGGCGCTCAAGGCCTCCGATCAGGCCAGGCGGCAACTGCTCGCCGACGTCTCGCATGAGCTGAACACGCCGCTGACGGCCATGCGGGGCTATCTCGAAACGATCGCCATGCCGCACGCCGCCCTCGACCAGGCCACGCGCGAGCGCTATTTCGGCATCGTGATGGAGGAAACGCATCGACTGGAGCGCATCATCGGCGACCTGCTCGACCTTGCCCGCCTCGATGGCTCCGGGACGGCGATGCAGCACGGCGCGGTGTCGGTACCGGCGTTGTTCGAACGCGTGGCCATGCGCCATGAGCACGATCTCCACACGCACGGCGTCACGCTCGTGCGCAGAGTCGGGCCGGAGGCGGACTCGGTTGTCGGCGACGCGAATCGCCTGGAGCAGGCGCTGCAGAATCTGGCCGCCAACGCGCTCCGCCACACACCGAGCGGCGGGACCATCACCCTGTCCGCGGAGCGCGCCGGGCCCCATCTTCGCATTCGCGTCGAAGACACTGGTCCAGGCATTGCGCCGGAACACCTTTCCGTGATCTTCGACCGATTCTACAAGGCCGACAACTCCAGGACCGCCGGGGGCAGCGGGCTCGGCCTGTCGATCGTCAAGGCGATCGTCGAACGCCACGGCGGCACGGTGACCGCCCGCAACGAGCAGGGTGCCCTGTTCGAGATCCTGCTGCCAGCCGAATCTCTCTTTTCGTCAGATCGGAGTTCCCAGGATTCTGTGGACAGGAGCGAGCACCCACGCAATGGAGTGCCACGCTGACAAGAACCTTCCCTCCGCGCCATCAGTTCGGACGGCGACTCCCTTTGGCCCGCGGTCGAGAAGCCCTGGTGGCCGTCCACGACTCCAGGACCGGGGCTATGTTGGCGACGCAATGGTCAAGGAACAGCTCCACCACGCGAGAGCGATGGCGCCGACTGAGACAGTACGCCGACAAGTCGACTTCTTCGAACTGCCAGGCGGGCAGTGGCACGATCAGCGATCCGTGTCGGAGCTCCTGCTGGCAGATGATGGACGGCGCCTCGGCGACGCCCATGCCGTCCACTGCTGCTCTGATGACGCCGGCGTAATCGTTTAGCGCCAGCCGCGGCCGTAGCCGAAGGGACTCGGTCTCGCCCTCCCTCGACAGCTTCCAGTTCAGATCGCCGAACCACTTGCTGAAGCCGAGGACGCTGTGCCTTCGGAGGTCCGACGGATGGGCGAGTCGACCCGCGCTCGCCAGGTACGATGGCGCGGCGATCAGCACGTGGCGATAGCGCGTCAGCGCCCTGACAATCAGGCTGCTCTCAGCCTGGCGGCCAACGCGCAGCGACACATCCACCTCGTCCTCGACGAGGTCGAGGTGTCGGTCCGTCACGAGCACCTTCACCGACGCCCTCGGGTGACGTTGCAGAAAGCCGTCGACCAGTGGAACGAGCAGCACATCAGACAGGCTGGGTGGCGCCGCGAGGCGGAGTGTCCCCGTGACATCCTCTTGTCTCCGCTCCAGGGCGGCCTGCCCGCCGTTCGCCGCTTCCAAGAGCTCCTGACAGTAGGGCAGAAACTCCCGCCCCGCGTCGGTGGGGCTGACGGCCCGCGTGGTCCGTTCGAGTAAGCGAACGCCCAGTGACGCTTCCAACGCGCTGATCTTCCGGCTGAGCGTGGAGACCGGAATCCCCACGCGGCGGGCTGCCTCCGAGAAACCCCCGTGTTGCACAACGCGGGCGAACAATGCCATGCCGGCGAGATTAGGGCCACTGCTCATCGTTCCAATATTGCAACAGAATTTACTATTTCTGTCTATTGTCCTGATTGTGGAACGGTGTCACATTGACGTCGAGAGTCAACGTGACGTGAGGGCGACGCGAATCGCCCGAGGAGAGACGCCATGAGCATTGAAACGCTACTTAAGACGTACGAAACCGCGCTCAACGCGAACGACATCGAAGGAACCCTTGCGCTGTACGGCAGCGACCCAGTCTTCATGCCGCAACATGCGCCAGCGCTGGTAGGTCGAGACGCGGTGCGTGGCGGGTACCGGCAGGTCTTCGACACCATCAAGCTGAACGTCGCGTTCACGATTCACGAGGCCCAGGAGGTCGGTGACTGGGCGTGGGCGCGCACCAGTTCAGCTGGCCGCACCAAGATCCTCGCGGCCGGTATCGAGGTCGACGAAGGTAACAACGAACTGTTCGTGCTCAGGCGCGAGGCCGGCTCCTGGCGCATTCACCGGTACCTATTCGCCACCAACCAGCCGAGGGCCTGAACAGGCGCCGCGGATGAGTCAAGTAGGAGGAGGAACCACAACGAAGCGCCCCAAGATCGCGGCGGGTTTCGGCATCCGCGCTGGCCCTTCCCTGGGCTCGCGCTCACTACGCCCGCAGCTGATGGCATCGTTGCAGGCGCCGTACGATGATCCAAAGTTTTTCGGCAGGGAGATAACACTGATGACTGACACGCGTATCGTTCTCATCACTGGCGCCACCGGCAAACAGGGAGGCGCCGTCGCCCGTCACCTGGCAGGGAAGGGCTTCAAGATCCGGGCGATGACCCGCAAGGTCGACAGCGATGCGGCGAGGTCGCTCGCTGCCGCCGGCGCCGAGATCGTGAAGGGCGATCTCGACGATGCGGCGTCGATTGAGGCTGCGCTGACGGACGCCTGGGGCGCGTTCGCCGTCCAGAACACCTGGGAAGCCGGTGTCGACGGCGAGGAAGCGCAGGGCAAGCGTTTCGCGACCGTGGCGCGCACGGTCGGCGTTCAGCACTTCGTGTACTCGTCGGTCGGCTCCGCACACCGCCAGACGGGCATCCCGCACTTCGAGAACAAGTGGCGCATCGAGCAGACCGTTCGGGGCCTTGGCTTCCCCTCCTGGGTGATCATCCGCCCGGTGTTCTTCATGGAGAACCTGACGTCGCCCTGGTTCCTGAACGGAGACAAGCTGTGCGCCGCGATGAACCCGAGCACGGTGCTGCAGATGATCGCGGTCGACGACATTGGCAAGTATGGCGCCCGGGCATTCACGGACGCCTCGGCGCTCAATGGTCGGGAGATCGATCTCGCCGGCGACGCGGTGGCCATGCCGCAGGCTGCAAGGATCCTGAGCGGAGGCCTCGGCCGGACGATCGAATTCATACGCGCCCCCATCGAAGAGGTCCGAAAGAACAGTGAAGACATGGCGTTGATGCTCGAGTGGTTCGATCGTGTTGGCTATGACGCCGACATCGAAGGCATCGAGCGTGAGTTCGGCATCAAGCCGACGAAACTGGTCGAGTGGGCCGGGCGCCAGCGGGGCTAGTCGACTGAGGGCGCAGCGACTTTCGAAATGAGGCAGACATGACGCCGATGCGCGCGGTAGTGTTGGACGCTCCGGGGGCACCCGAGGCACTCCAGATTCGGGAGCTTCCGGTGCCAACCCCCGTGGCGGGGCAAGTACTGGTAAAGGTACGTGCCTTCGGGCTGAATCGTTCCGAACTCTATACACGCCGCGGCTTGTCGCACGGCGTCTCGTTTCCTCGGGTGCTCGGAATCGAGGCGACGGGAACAGTGGTCGCGTGTCCCGGTGGAGAATACTCACCTGGACAACAGGTGGCCGCCCTGATGGGCGGCATGGGTCGAACCTTCGACGGCGGGTACGCCGAGTTCACCTGCGTCCCCGTCCGACAGGTCGTGCCCTTCTCGAGTGCGCTCGATTGGGCGGTGCTCGGCGCGGTTCCGGAGATGCTGCAGACGGCGCACGGCTCGTTGACGGTCGGCCTCGACGCCCAGCGCGGTCAATCGCTCCTGATTCGAGGGGGCACATCGTCGGTCGGAATGGCCACCGCCGTGCTGGCCAAGCGGCTGGGAATGACCGTCCTCTCGACGACGCGCAGCCCGGCAAAGGAGGATGCGCTGCGCAGGCTGGGAGTGGACCACGTTGTCGTCGATGATGGCGGCAATGTGGCGCGGCAGGCACGAGCGATCGTCTCAGACGGCGTCGACACGGCGCTCGAACTCATCGGCACGCCGACATTGCCCGACACCCTTCGCGCCGTGCGCGTCCACGGAGTGGTCTGCTTCACCGGCATGCTGTCGAACGAGTGGACGGTGCGCGATTTCTATCCGATTGAGTACCTGCCTCGGGGCGTACGGCTCACTGCCTACGGTGGCGACGCGACCGACCTGCCGAGCGCGGTGCTACAGGAGTTCCTCGACGCAGTCGCCGCCGGCCAAGCGGTGGTGCCGATTCATCGAGTCTACGGACTCGACCAGATTGCAGAAGCACACGCCGAAATGGAAGCCGGCCGCGCCGCCGGCAAGCTGGTTGTCGTTCCGTAGAACGACGACGGGGCAGCCGCGTAAGGCCGAATCCGGACTTTGAGCGGATCGCTCATCGAATCCCCATGCCCGGATCCTGTCGGGAACCATCCGAAAACCGAACCAGCGATACAGAAACGCTCGTGCTCACGGCGTCAGAAACGCAAAGGTCGGGACAGTCCGTGTCGATCGTGAACCGTGTGCCGCGCACGCTCATACGCCGAACTGACGGAGGTGGTGGTCGACGTGGCGGTAGCCCCAGACGAGCCACTCCTCCCGAGTCAGCGGTCCGAATGCCGGATGGCGGCCGTAACGAGTGTCGGGGGACGGAAAACGCCGCACGTGCTCGACGACGACGCCCCGGTCACGGTCGAACTCCAGCGGTTTCGTGCCGCCCAATTTGGCGTCCACCTCAGGCCGTGTCGGCACGCCTTGAGGCCATCGCAGCGACGTGTGCAACGCGATGCGCCGGAGGACGTTGCGAGCCATCCATGTCTCGGCGGACGAGACCTCCCGTTCGCCGAGGACGGCAGCGAACGAATCGGCGAGGTGGCAGAGCATCTCGTGGGGCGTCATCGTGCCCCATTGCCTGACGCTGGCCGGTGTCAGTCGCCCGACCCGCAGGATCAGCGCATCAACGGCAGCCGGAGCATCTAGCGAGCGATGGGTGGTCATACCGTCAATTCTCGCGCAGCAGGCCGTTCCAGATCGAGCCGCGCGGGCTCCACGCTGCGTTCCATTCCGTTGGCCGGCCCGCCGAGTACGCGACGCATGGTACGCTGATCTGGTGGGTGGACACAGCGTTGGCGGGGACAGCGTCGCGCGTCCTGTGAGCCTGAGCCGACGCCGTGCCATCACCGCCGGGTTGCTGCTCGGGATGGCCCTCGCGGCGATGGAAGCCACCGTCGTCGGCACGGCGATGCCGACCATCGTCGCCACGCTCGGCGGCCTCGCCCACTACAGCTGGGTCTTCTCCGCGTACCTCCTCACGTCCACCGCCTCGGTGCCGATCTGGGGACGACTCTCCGACCTCTACGGGCGCCGGCGGATGTATCTCGGCGGTGTCGCCGTCTTCCTGCTCGGCTCGATGCTGTCTGGCGTCGCCACGTCGATGGTCGCGCTCATCGCGGCGCGTGCGCTACAAGGCCTCGGGGCTGGGGCCGTCGTCCCCCTGAGCATGACGATCGTCGGCGAGCTGTACGCCCTGACCGAGCGCGCGCGCACGCAGGCGCTCTTCAGCGGCGTCTGGGGCGTGGCGTCGATCGCAGGACCGCTCGCGGGTGGATATATCACCGACGCACTGTCCTGGCGGTGGGTGTTTTATCTCAATCTCCCGTTCGGACTCCTGGCAGGGATCGTGATCCTGCTGGCGTACCCGAAGGCAGTCCGAAACAAGGCTGTGCGCGTTGACTGGCTCGGTGCCGCGCTGCTCTTCGGCAGTATCAGCGCCCTCCTCATCGCGCTCGGCTCCGACGCCGGCGGGGCCGCCTGGGCGTTTTCGGCCGCAGCCATCGCCTTGTTCGTTGGCTTCGTGCGCGTCGAGCGTCATACAGCGGATCCCATCCTTCCGCTCGACCTGCTCAAACATCCCCTGATGGCCCGCGCCCTTGTTGTGGTGTTCCTCGCCGGGGTGGCCCTCTTCGGCGCCATCGCGTTCATCCCGCTCTTCGTGCAGAGCGTCATGGGCGCGACGGCCACCGAGGCTGGCCAGATGCTGACGCCGCTGTTTCTCGGCTGGGTGTTCATGTCCGTGGCCAGCGCGCGCCTGACAGCCAAGCTCGGGTATCGCAAGCTCGCCGTGGCCGGCAGCGTGCTGATGACCGTCGGATACATCGGCCTGGTGATGGTCGGCGCCGACTCCCCACGCAGCGCCGTGGGGCTATCTGGCCTGATCCTCGGCGCAGGCATGGGACTGTCCATGCTGTCGCTCCTGCTGGCCGTCCAGCATGGCGTGCCTCGCTCGCACCTTGGCCTGGCGACGTCGCTCAGTCAGTTTTCGCGCAGCATCGGCGCGGCCGTGGGTATCGCGGCGATGGGCGCTCTGATGGCCCGCCAACTGGCGGGCCTCTCGTTGCCCGGCGGCGCCCAGGCGCTGGCGACTAGCGGTGCGATGCTCACCGGGGCCGTGCGGCTGCAGTTCGCCGCCGCCCTCCACAACGTGTTCATCGCTGGTGCCGTGGCCGCCGCGGCATCGCTGGTGGCGACGTCCTTCCTTCCGCCGGTTGACCTCTCCGCTGGAGTCGGCGCGTCCACGGGCGAGCGAATGCTGGAGGCGGAGATGGCGACGCTGGAACCGGACGACGAGCCGGTGTCGGTGTCAACCGGCTGAACAACGTCCGAGTGACATCGCTGCGCCCTCCCAGCTGACGAGTTCCTGAAGTTTGTGTCAGAAATGCCGGATTACCGCGGGGCCGGTATAGGATTCGATTGAGCCAACCATTTGAGGCAACCATGAAGAACCGCACGCGCGTGATCGTCATACTTGCTACGTGCGTCGTCGTTGCGGCACTCTTCCCGGACGTGGCCGCGGCTCATGGCGTCTCGGCGCGCGACGCCGACTTCGTGCAGTCCATCACAGGGGTGGCCATCGGACCGTTTCTCTACCTGGGCGCCAAGCACATGGTGACCGGCTACGATCACCTGCTTTTTCTGGTCGGCGTCATCTTCTTTCTCTACCGCCTGAAGGACGTGCTGCTCTACGTCAGCCTCTTCACGCTCGGCCACAGCCTCACGCTGATGGGCGGCGTGCTCGGCAACGTGCCGGCCAACGCGCACCTCATCGATGCCGTCATCGGACTGTCGGTCGCCTACAAGGCCTTCGAGAACATGGGTGGCTTCGAGCGCATCGGCTTTCATCCCGACACCCGCGCGGCGGTGATGGTGTTCGGCCTGTTCCACGGGTTCGGTCTCGCCACGAAACTTCAGGAGCTGGCATTGCCGCAGAACGGGCTCGTGGCAAACATCATCAGCTTCAATGTCGGCGTCGAACTCGGGCAGTTCCTGGCGCTCACCGCGATCCTGATCGCGCTGACCTACTGGCGCACGCGCATCGGTTTTCTCGCGCACGCCTTCGCGACCAACACCGCGCTCATGATGGGTGGATTCATGCTGATGGGCTATCAGCTCACGGGGTACTTCGTCGAATGAGTGATCCCCACGGGTCGCCTCCCCCCGCGTCTGGCACGGTCCCGTCGATGAGCACGCTCGCGAAGGCCACCGCCGTCGCGCTGGTCGCGGCCGCCGTCATTCTGGCGACGATCGTGCTGCCGGCTGAATATGGCATCGACCCGCTCGGCACCGGTGAAGCCACAGGACTCATCGAGCTGTCGCGGACGCAGCCTCCACCGATCGTCGCATCCGGATCCGGGCCGGTTCGACCGCAACCGGAGGGCTACAAGGTCGACACCCGACAGTTCACGCTCGAGCCGTTCGGCGGGTACGTCGAGTACAAGTACGAACTCGGCGCTGGCGCGGCCATGCTCTACAAGTGGAGCGCCACCGGAGTGGTCAACTTCGACTTTCACACCGAACCGGAGGGCCTGCCGCCCAGTGCCTCCGACAGCTTCGAGCGGGGGACGGCCAGCGAGGGCCGAGGTTCCTATGTCGCCCCGTACGCCGGCATTCACGGCTGGTTCTGGCAGAACGACGAGGAAGACGTGGTGACGGTCACCGTCACCACCGCGGGCTTCTATGCCGTCGCCAAGGAATTCCGCGACGATGGGAGCACCGACGACTACCCGGTCCAGGAGCCCGGCGCCCCGTCCCAATCCGCTCCCTAGAAGCAGTTTCACAACCTCGTCGCGGGTGGCCGCAGACGGGGCCGCCCCGTTCGCGCCGCAGGCACCTTCCACGTGACAGATGTTTGTGCCGCCGAGCACGAATGGGCTGTCTGCGGTCAGGACCCGCCTGGAGGTTGTGAAACCGCTTCTAGCACTACTTTGTCATCTTCGCAGAGGCGCATTCCGGCGGAAGCTGTCGAGCATCACGAGTAGCCGT
>JAQBVV010000063.1 GCA_027622905.1 Acidobacteriota bacterium | reverse complement strand
TACGAGATGACCATCGCGGCGGGCGAGATGTTCTTTACGGGGTCCGCCTCACCGCAGGCACGGACCGAACTGCTCCAGCGGGACGTGCGGGTGAATCAGCTCCAGCGTCAGATCCGGAAGCAGGTGGTCGCGCATCTGTCGATCTCTGGCAACCGGCCGGACGTACCGTACTCGTTGCTGCTGGTCAGTCTCGTCAAGGATGTCGAGCGGATCGGGGATTACGCCAAGAATGTGGCCGAGCTCGACGACGTGCGCCACGGCGCACCGAGCGAGGATGAGATCACGCGCGAACTCCAGCAGATTCGACGAGACGCCGAGGAATCGTTCAAAGCGCTGTCCGTCGTCTTCGGGAGCTCCGATCGGGAGCGGGCGATCGAGTTGATTCGACAGGGTCGAGATCGGGCGCACCGTTGCGACACGCTGATCGCACGCATCGCGCGCACGGAGTATGACGCCCGCACGACGACGGCACTGGTGCTGGCCACGCGGTACTACAAGCGCATCGGGGGACACGTGCTGAATGTCCTGTCGAGCATCGTGATGCCGATCCACAAGATCGATTACTACGACGAGGATGAGATACCGGTAGGCGGAGACGAAGACTGACGCGCGACCGCGTACCAGAACGCTCCGCGGTCCAGAGAGCCGCACCCCTGTCGTGTCGCACGGTGGACACCGATGCGTGTCAGGCAGATTGTGGCGGTGGCGCGGGCGCGGCCAGGAGTGCCAGGATCTCGTCCCCGTAGGCGCCACGTCGCCACGGGCCGAAGTCTTTGATCGTCGTCAGTTCGTCATGGGTGCGGGGGACGCGACGGGCGAGATCGTGCAGCGTCGTGCGAGGCACGATGACGTCAGATTCCACGCCGCGTGCGCGAGCGCGCTCCTTGCGCCAGGTATGCAGGCGATCGTACCGATCGCGCACGTCGTCGGGCTCTCGCGCTTCTTGAGGGGCGTGCTGCGGTGCCGCCTGGAGGCCCTGTTCGATGGCGGACAGCAGGGCCTGTCCGTGGCGGCGGACCTGCTCGGACGTCATGCCCGGCACGCGTCGAAGTTCCTGTGTCTCACGTGGCGCGCGGCGCACGAGCTCCATCAGAGTGGCCTCGGCCATGATCTTGAAAGGCGGACGGTCGAGCCGCTCAGCTTCGCGCTCGCGGTAGGTGAAGACGGCATCGAGCAGCGCGGCCTGCTGCGGCGACAGATCGCGCGCGCCCTTCACGCGCCAGAAGGCGGAGGAGGGCGTACCGATGCCGTCCTGCTCATCCCGACCCCTGGCGAGGCGATCGAACTCCTCGTGCGCCTCTGGCCACCGTCCTGACGCGCTGAGCTCGTCGAACTGCTTGTCACGCAAGGCCACCAGATAGTGCGTGTCGAGGCGCGCGTATTCCAGCTGCTCGGGCGTCAGCGGCCGCCGCTGCCAGTCGGCTCGTTGATATTTCTTGTCCATCGTCACGCCGAAGTGGGTCTTGAGGATCGGCGCCAGGCCCACCTGCGGCCAGCCGAGCGTACGCGCCCCGGTCATCGTGTCGAAGATGTTGGCGAAACTGAACTGGAAGTCGCGCCGGAGGCAGACGAGATCGTTCTCCGCCGCGTGCAGGATCTTCTGTTGGCCGGCGTTCGCCATGACCGGCCCGAGGGTGCTGAGGTCGGGGAGCGCGATCGGGTCCACGATGTAATCGGCATCGGGGGTCGAGATCTGGATCAGGCAGACGCGCTCGCGATACGCGTGGAGGCTGTTGGACTCGGTATCGACAGCCACAACCGGTGCGCGGGCCAGCGCCGCTACGAGGTGCGCGAGCGCGTCGGAATTGGCGACGAGTGTAAAGGGAACCATGCCCGTGTCAGGCGATACCCCGGATGTCATCGTGACATCCACCTGTCGGCAGGGAGCATGGTTAGGTGATCGAGACCGGGCTGTCGGTGTCCGATGACTCCTCCAGCATGCGACGAGTCAGGTCCTTCTTCCGCGCCTGGAACTCCTCCTCGGTGAGGAAGCCTCGGGTCGACAGATCGGCGAGCGTGCTCAGCCGGGCCATGAAGTCATCCTGGGGCGTCCGTTCGAGCACGCGCTCGGTCAGCGCGAGTCGCTGCGTTCGAAACGCGTCGGGCGTGATCTGCCCACGCGAAAACTGGTCAGCGAGCGTATCAAGCTGAGCCCCAAAGTCGGTGTTGCTACCTGTGCCGGAACCCGGTCCGGCCCCGTCGCCCTGCACGCTGCCCTGCGTGCTGCCCCCGGCGACCGCCAGCAGGTGTTCGCGTCGCTTGATCAGATACACCGGAAAGGCCGCGATCCAGCACAAGAGGCAGGCCAGAAACCAGCCGGTCGGGCCCATGTTGAAAAAGCCTGTGGTGCTCCCTTTCTTGATCCCGATGCTTCTGGAGTCGAGCAGCACCCAGACGCTCGTGCCGAAGACGACCGAGAACGGTAGCAGGTCAATCATCGCGCGCGCTCGGGTGGACGGTCAGTTCGCACCTCGACGAAGCTTGTCAATTCTGGCATCACGTTCCGATGCCAGGCGCTCCCGCTCGTGTCGAAATTGACCGGCGACGACGTCGAGTTCGGCGGGGTCGGCTCCCAGGAGGCGGTTCATCGCGGACTGCTGCAGGATGTCCTGCTCAGCGATTTTCGAGCCGTACAGGCTCCGGACCTCGGCGATCGCCGCCCGTTGCTCGTCGGTGATCGGCCGCGTGGAGACGCCTGCGTCCGCGTCCTGCTTGCGGAGGCGCTCCATGGCGATCTCGACGGCAGACTTCGGCGCGGCATCGTTGGGCACCTCATCAGCTTACCCGTCCTTGGGATTCAGGGGTAGTCCCACGGCATGCGCGGCCCGTGCCGCCGGTTCTGCCGACTGTGGCGCGCCGCGTCGGCGCGGCGCGCTAGCGATGCACGGTCGCCATCCCCGCAGCGGGATATCGGGTGCCGGCGGCCACGCCAGGCGGCGCGGCTGCTTCGATCTCGGCGAGGTCGGCCGCGTTCAGGCCGACCGTGGCACTCGCGACGTTCTCTTCAAGTCGCGCCCGATGCTTCGAGCCTGGGATGACCACGACATCCGGGTGGGTCAGAAGCCACGCCAGCGCAAGCTGGGCCGGCGTGCAGCCCTTCTTCACGGCGATCGCCTCGATTTTCTGGACGAGCGAGAAGTTTTGATCGAAGTTGTCACCCTGGAAGCGGGGCTGCTTGTGGCGCCAGTCGTCAGCGGGGACGTCTGTCGCCGACCGGAAACGCCCGGTCAGAAAGCCCCGACCCAAAGGACTGTAGGCGACGAACGTGATGCCGAGTTCCGCGCAGAGCGGCAGCAGCTCCGCTTCGGGGTCCCTGGTCCACAGCGAATACTCCGTCTGGAGTGCCGCAATGGGATGCACGGCAACGGCGCGCCTGATGGTGTCCGGGGCGGCTTCCGACAGCCCGAGGTGGCGCACCTTGCCGGCCTGCACGAGCTCGGCCATGGCCCCGACGGTGTCTTCGATCGGCACTGCCGTGTCGACGCGATGCTGGTAGTAGAGGTCGATCGCATCGACACCGAGCCTGGCCAGTGACGCGTCACAGGCACGCCGCACATAGTCGGGTGACCCGTTGATACCGAGGAAGGCTCCGTCGTCAGAGCGCACGTTGCCGAACTTGGTGGCGAGTACGACCTCGTCGCGCCTGGCCTTGATGGCCTGGCCGACCAGACGCTCGTTGGTGAACGGCCCGTAGATATCAGCCGTATCGAGAAAGTTCACGCCCAGGTCCAGCGCGCGGTGGATGGTCGCGACCGATTCCGCGTCGTCACGTCCGACGTAGAAGTCCGACATGCCCATGCAGCCGAGGCCAATGGCCGAGATCAGGGGTCCGGTCGTGCCGAGTTGGCGCTGTTCCACGCAATGCTCCTTTCGGGTGCCCCGTCATCATACCGGCTGCAGTGAGGCTGGTCCCGCCCCTCCTGACTCGCCTCCGGCCTTGACATCCCGGCAGACGTCGCTCGACGATGTCCTGAGGGGACCGAGGACACGATCATGACCGCCAGACACAGAGTTCCGTGCCTCGGCGTCCTGCTTCTCGCTGTGTTCGGCAGCATGGCTGCGGCACAGGACGAGGCCGATTCGCCGGGCGGTGGTGGATCCGGGCCGTCGCAGGCGCCGCCGGACATCGCGCTGTTCTACGCTGCAGCCTCGGTGGAGCGCCGGGGGGACGCGCTCCGCCAGATCGGGGAGGGGTGGAGGGACGGCTACGCGGGGATGCTGTGGGATATCGCCAAGCTCCAGGTCCGCGACGTGCGCCGGCCGCTTCTTGCGTTTCTCGAGGACGCGACCGGAGAGCGATTGGGTCAGGACCTGCAGGCCTGGCAGCAGTGGATCTGGGCACAGCCCTACGATCCGCATCCGGATCACGCCGAGTTCAAGGGCGTGCTGTACGGACAGATCGACCCAGGCTTCACCGCCTTCTTTCCTCCCGGCGCGGCGTCCCTGATTCGGCTCGACGAGATCGACTGGGGCGGGGTGCCGGTCAATGGCATTCCGCCGCTGGAGTACCCGGCAGTGCTCCAGGCGTCGGTCGCCGACTATCTGGATGACGACGATATCGTGTTCGGTATCGCGATGGGTGGGGAAGCGCGTGCCTATCCGAAGCGCATTCTCGCGTGGCATGAGATGGCGCTCGACAGGGTTGGCGGCACGGAGCTCACGATCGTCTACTGCACGCTCTGCGGCACGGTCATTCCGTACGAGAGCGTCATCGACGAGCGCCACATCAGGTTCGGTACCAGCGGACTGCTGTATCGGTCGAACAAGCTGATGTTCGACCACGAGACCAGGAGTCTGTGGTCGACATTCGAGGGCCGTCCCGTCGTGGGTGCGTTGGTCGACAGCGGCCTGGCGTTACGCGCTCGGGCGGTCGTGACGACGACGTGGGAGGAGTGGCGCGCCCTGCATCCCGAGACGACGGTGCTGTCGCTGGAGACAGGGCACGACCGAGACTATGCCGAAGGCGCCGCCTATCGCGACTACTTCTCCCATGACCGATTGATGTTTCAGGTGCCCGATGAGGACGACCGACTGTCGAACAAGGACGAGGTGCTCGTCATGCGACTGTCGGACCCAGCGACGGGCGCGTCTCAGTCGCTGGCGATCGCCGAAAGGTTTCTCCGGCGCAATCGCGTGTATCACGCGGAAGCTGCAGGCCACCGGCTCGTGGTGGTGACGAGTCGCGAGGGTGCCAATCGCGTGTTCGAGTCCAGGGATGTGCGCTTCACGCAGGTTGGCGATCCAGGCGGGGTCGTGGACGCTGCGGGTCGAGCCTGGCGCGTCACCGAGGAGGCGTTGGTGCTGGCGGATGATCCGAGCGTGGCGCTTTCACGCGTGCCGGCGCAGCGAGCCTTCTGGTTCGGATGGCGGGCGCAGTTTCCTGACACGCTGCTGATCAAGTGAGCACCATGCGTGCCGCGCGTCGAAGGACTCCAGGGCTACCGCGTGAGGGCGCTCATCGTGTGCGCTACGCCGTCCGCGTGAGCGGCTCGGGCGTGAGCACGCCGCGATAGTGGAGCGGGTCGCTCGGGTGGACATCTGCGGCGGTGTACCCGCGCTTGCGTACGGCGCGCAGCAGCGTGATCGCCTCCGGAAGGGCGTACTGCTCGCCGTCGAACCCTGCGACAAACCGCCCCCCGCGCACTTCCCCACGTGCCTCGAGCGTCCGCAGTTCGCGCACGAGTCGCCACCAGGGCATCGGGATGCGCTCGCGTTCGATCGTCTTGCGGAACACGACGCCGGTGCGTCTGAGGAGCTGCCGTGCCACGAACTCCGGCGACGCCTCCATCGGATCGCGCCGCAGCAGCGACCAGCGACCTACCGTCGGCGCCCGACGCAGGCGACGAGAAGGCGGCACGATGAGACCGCGAAGCGCGGAGAAGGCATCGGCGGTCGCCAGGCCGCGCCCGATCAGCTCGGCGAGCCCCATCTCGACCTGCGTGGGGATGAGCCCGGTGGCGGCGGACAGTTCCTGCGGAAACGCCGCGCCCCGGGACGCCAGCGCCGAGAAGACCTGACCGGCGTAGCCGTCGACGGGCACCGGCACGTCGTCGACCATGCCCAGCCAGTGCGGGAGCTCGGCACGCGGATAGAACCCGATCGGCGTCACGCGAACCGCGCAGGCGCCGGATCCCCAGAGTCGCCCCCACGCAAACTCGCCCGACAGCGTCGCCTGGTCGAGCCATTCCCGCCGATAGCCCCGGACGCGCGCGGGGAGCACACGCGTCTCCCAGAGCGCAGCCGGCACTTCGAATCCCGAGAGCTGGCGAAGCACGCCGAGCACGCCTGCCGGTCCCTCGAGCATGTGAGCGTCGTCAGCGTGCTGCCAGCACGCCAGGAACCCGAGGAAGTCCGCGGCCGTGACCGGCTCGATCTCCTTGCGAAGCCGGTCGAGCGTGTAGCGATGAATGCGGGCCAGTAGCCGGCGGTCGCACCACGCCTGACGCCCCTGCAGGCGCACCCGGAGGACTGCGCCATCGTTCTCCAGATCAAGAAGGAGCGGATCCTCCGATACGACCGGACCGAGCGCTTCCATTCGACCTCGCAGTACCGCCCTCGGATCCTGGGGACCATCAACGGCCTTCCATCGGTCGCCGTCGAGCGTCACGCGTCCTTCCAGGCGCAGCGCGTCGAGCCAGGGCCGCCACGCGGTGGCCTCGTCCGCCGTGACGTAGCCGATCCACATGAGCACTTCGTGGACCTCTTCGGCGTGCTCGGGCTGCGGCCAGGCTTCCTCCCGTACGCGAGCCACCGCGTCAGCGTCGAGTTCGCCGAGCGAGTCGAGGGTCCTGGCGTCGAGTCCGCCGCGCCGTCTCATCACGGCCTGCGTGCGGCGCTCTTCCAGCGGCGCGTCGTCGAGGAACGTATATGGCTGGGAGGACAGGATGCCGCCCGCGAACGCCGATGGTTCGGGCGTGTCGATCGCCACGCGCTCGATCGAGCCATCTTCGAGGCCGCGCAGCACGTCCAGTAGACCGTCCAGGTCCATGGCTTCGTGCAGGCAGTCCTCGACCGTCTGGCGCACGAGCGGATGGTCCATCGGGACGGTGAGGTCTCCAGGCGGCAATGTCTCGCCGCATGCGACGACGTCGGGGAAGGCCGCGGTCAGCAGATCCTGTGCGCGCATGCGCTGGAACCGGATCAGTACGCGCCGTCCGCCCCGCGCCCGCTCGACCAGGAGCGCGCGCGTGGTGTTCCAGCGCCAGCGGGTCTCGAACATAGGTTGAGCCAGCAGGGCCTGTATCAATACCTCCCGTACGGTGGCCGAGTGCAGGTATCCGAACACTTCTTCGAGTGGGAACGAGTGCTGCGGACCCAGGGAGAGCACGATGGCCTCTTCGTTGGCGGCGGCCTGGAGTTCGAACCCGAATCCCACGCAGAACCGCTTCCGCAGCGCGAGCCCGAAGGCTCTGTTGATGCGACCGCCAAACGGGGCGTGCACGACGAGCTGCATGCCGCCGCTTTCATCGAAGAAGCGTTCGATGACGATCCGGCGCATCGTCGGCACGGCGCCCAGTGCACGCGCGCCGTTGGAGATGTAGGCCTGCAGATCTGCGTGGTCGCCGCCGCGTTCTCTGACCTCCGAGATGAGCGACGATAGTTCCGGAGTGCGTGACGGCGCTTCGCCCAGCCAGAACGGAATCGTCGGCGGGGCACCCTCCGCGTCGGCCACGCGCACCGTGCCTGGCTCGATGCGCAGGATGCGCCACGAGTGCGCCCCGAGCTGCACGATGTCGCCGCGCTGGGATTCGATCGCGAAGTCCTCGTTGAGCGTGCCGACGTGCGTGCCGCCCGGCTCGAGCAGCACCTGGTAGTCGCCGCTGTCGGGGATCGCGCCTCCCGAGGTGATGGCGGGAATGCGTGCCCGCCTGGTCGCGTGCAGACGACCGTGAATGCCGTCGCGGTGCAGCAGCGCGTGACGGCCCTGCGTGTGGAGCGCGACGACCGCGTCGAAGTCGTCGCGGGTGAGATCCCTGTAGGGCCAGGCCAGACTCGCGGCAGCGTAAAGATCGGTTTCGACCCACGGTTCCGGTACGCACGCGGCCACGATCTGCTGCGCCAGGATGTCGAGCGGCGCCCTGGGCATCGGCGTGCGGTCGAGGGCCTTCCGCTCGACCGCGACCAGCAGCGCTTCGGCTTCGGCAAGCTCGTCGATCGTCAGCGGAAACATGCGCCCCTTCGGCACGCGCGAGGGACCGTGCCCGGCGCGTCCCATGCGCTGGAGAAACGCGGCGATCGAACGCGTGGCGCCCACCTGGATCGCCAGGTCGACGTCGCCGATGTCGATGCCAAGCTCCAGGGACGCAGTGGCGACCAGCGCACGGAGTTGGCCGGTCTTGAGTCGCTCCTCGGCGTCGAGTCGGCGCCCCCGGGCCAGGCTGCCGTGGTGGCAGGTGACCGCATCTTCGCCGAGCCGTTCGGCCAGACGGGCCGACAGGCGCTCGGCCATCTTCCGTGTATTGACGAACACCAGCGTCGTCCGGTGCTCTTCGATGAGCGCCGCCATGCGCGCGTAGATCACGTCCCACTGTTCGTGCGAGCACACGTGCTCGAGCGGCGACGCCGGTGTCTCGATGTCGAGATCGAGCGCGCGGAGGTGCCCGGCATCCACCAGCGCGCACTCGCGCCCGGCGCCCACCAGAAAGTGACCGACGTGACCAAGGGGCTTCTGCGTCGCGCTCAGACCGATCCGCTGATAGGGCCCCGCAAGCGCCTCGAGGCGCTCCAGCGAGAGCGCCAGATGCGACCCACGCTTGTCGCGGAGCATGGCGTGAATCTCATCGACGATGACCGTGCGAACCGTGCGCAGCATCTTCCGTCCGCTCTCGCTGGTCAGCAGGATGTAGAGCGACTCCGGTGTCGTGACCAGGACGTGCGGGGGCGTCCTGGTCATCCGTGCCCGTTCGCTCTGCGGCGTGTCGCCGGAGCGGACCAGCACCCGGATGTCCGGGAGCGTCGGATCCAGCGCGCGGATCTCGGCGATCGGCCCCAGCAGGTTCTTCTGGACGTCGTTGGCCAGCGCCCGAAGCGGTGAGACGTAGAGCACCGTCGTGGCTGGAGATGCGTCTGGCGCTGTGGTTGGCTCCCGCCCGTCGTCGTCGGCGCCCGGTGTCAGGAGCGTATCGATGGCCGAGAAAAACGCCGCCAGCGTCTTGCCGGAACCGGTGGGTGCCGCAATGAGGACATGTTGTCCGGCCCGAATCAGCGGCCACCCCTCGCGCTGTGGGGCGCTGGGCTCCCCGAGGCGCTGGGTAAACCAGCGCTGAATCGCGGGATGGAAGGAGGAGAGCGGCACCAGTGGATTCTACGATCGCGGCGCAGGAGTCGTCGTCGCGCACGATGGCGCGGCGCCGGGGGCTATTTGATTTCGACCGTGAGCGTCACCTGCGCCCGGATCTCCATGTCCGAAGGCGAAATGGGCGTCGCGATTGCCGTGTCTGCCGCCCGGGCCATCATGACCTGCTCACCGAACCTCATCGCGTCCGGTGCCCGGCCTTCGTCGATCCGGAGGACGCGGCCCAGCGTCTGACCGGCGCCAAGCGCCATGGCCGTGGCGCGTTCGGTCGAATCCTGCACGGCCTGCCTGAGCGCCTGACGTTCGACGCCCGCGCGATCCTTGAGATCGAAGCGCAGGTCGGCAATGGTCACGGTGGACGAGGATGGCAGCGGCAGACCGGCGACGGCATCGAGCACGTCTGCCACCTTCATCACGTCGTCGATACGCACCTGCAACCGATTCGACACGACGAATCCTGTGATCCGCTGCCGGTCGTTCGTGTAGTCGTATTCAGGATGCAGTGCGAATCCGGCCGTCTGCACGGCATCGGCCGCAAGGCCCGTGGCCGCCAGGGCGGCTCTCATGGAGGTCATCGCAACAGCGCCAAGGCGTCTGGCTTCGGGTCCTCGTGAATCGCGCGTGTCCACCGACACCATGGCCAAGGCCTGATCGGGCGCGACCGTGATGATGCTTTCGCCGGTGGCCACGATGACGCCGGGGCCACCAACGGGCGTTTGCGCCCCGGTGGCTGTCGCCGCGCCGAGCAACGCCAGCAGCAGCGTGGCCGGCAGTGCGATTGAAGCGGCTGTGCGTCGCAAGCTCATGAATCCCTCTCACCTTCTGTGGACTGTCTGTCGGCTTCGGACGCCAACCACGCTCGGCGGCGAGGTCCGGTCGTGGCGAAGCGGACACCAACTCAGCCCCTGCCCGCCGGGTCTGGGAGAGCGACACTGGTGATTCTACGATCCTGGGTGCCCGTGGCCCCATTATCAAACGAGCTATGGTTGGCAGGCGCTCGATGTAGACAATTGCGCCCGGGTGGGGTCGTCCATGTAGACTTCCGCGGAGATGGTCAAGAAAGCCAGCAAACCACCCGCCTCGAAGGGCACCTTTAAGCCGACGCGCGTCAGCGAGGAGTTCCGTGCCTTCGTCCTTGAGCAACTGGCTGGCGTCGACTCTGTGCTGGCACGGTCGATGTTTGGCGGCGTCGGCCTCTATTCGGCGGGTGTCTTCTTCGGGATCCTCGCGGCCAACACCCTCTACCTGAAAGTCGATGACAGCAATCGTGCTCAGTACGAGGCCGAGGGCATGTCGGCGTTCAAGCCCTACGCGGACAAGCCCATGACGATGTCGTACTACCAGGTGCCGGCGCGGGTCCTCGAGGATACTCACGAGTTGACGGAGTGGGTTCGCGCCTCGGTCCGCGTGGCCGCGCAGACCGCACCCCGAAAAGCGCGCGCGGGTCGCGGCTCCCGGGGGAGGTGAGATCTGACCAAGCGCGGTCATCATCGGGCACCAGACCTCATGTCCGGTGGTCAGGCTGCCAGGCCCGCAGCGCGGGCGGAAGCGCGGCAGCACGCTGTCGCGCTACTGCCCGCTGTTACCCGGTGCGTCGATCGCTTTGATGACCTCACGCGCCAACGACCAGCGATCGAAGCCCTGACTCCCGTAATCGAGACCGCGGCGCACGATGACCAGGTCGTGGGATGGCACGACGATGCTGTAGTTTCCCCTGTTACCGGACGCGGCATACATATCCTTCGGCACGTCGTTCCGGTCCTCCGGCACGAGCCACCACTGCGCGCCATACTGGCCGCCTCGCCCGACAGTGGCCGGAGCCGGCGTCCGCTCGAAATCGATCCAGTCCTGGGAGATCAGCCGCTCGCCGTTCCACATACCGTTCTGCAGATAGAGCATGCCGAATCGGGCCAGATCGCGGGCGTTGCTATAGACCTGGCTGCTCAGGATGAAATCGCCGAACCGGTCGGTGCCGATCAGCGTGTTGCGCATGCCGATCTTGTCGAGCAGCGCGCGTCTGGGGAACTCACGATAGGTCCGTTCATTCCCCAGCACCTGCTTCATCTTGAGGACGGCCAGCAGCGTGTCGTAGTTCTCGTAGTCCCAGCTGGTGCCCGGCTGCCGGATGAGCGCCTGCCGCAGTGCGCCTTGCACCGAGCTCGAACCCGCCCAGTACGACAACCCGGATCCAGTGGCGTACTCAAGCCCCTCGTTGTCAATCGTGTCGAGCCCGCTCGACATGTTCAGTAGATTGCGAAGGGTGATGGCGTTGCGTGGATCGGTCTCAGGAGAGAGGGCTTGAGGTAACCAATCGAACCCGAGCGGCTCATCGAGCTGCAACTTGCCCTGATCGACGAGCATGCCGACGAGCGTCCCGGCGATGCTCTTGGTGGCGGACCACGTGCGAGTCCTGGTCGTCATATCCATTCCGGGCGCATACCGCTCATGGATGATCTGTCCCTTGTGGACGACCAGCAGGCTGAGGGTGACCTGCTCTGGCGATTCGCGATTGAATGCCCAGTCGGACGCCGCCTGGAGTGCCGCTGCATCGACGCCGGCCGGCAGGGCGTTGCTCATCACGAGGTCGCCATCCGGCCACGGAATGGTCGCCGGGTCACCGGGCGGGTAGGGCAGGTCGAGCGAGGGCAGGCTGTCGAGATCCTCAAACGTCTGGTCGGGGGCCAGGATGACGCAGCCGATTCCCTCGCGGAAGGCCGCTCGCATGATTGGCGTGCCACCGGCAGACCCGACCGCAACGGTCTTCCGCGCCTCGTCCACGACGTAGTCCCCGCCGGCGGGTGTGCCAACCGGATGGGGCAAGAAGGCCAGCTCCTGCGCGAAGACGTACTCACGCGTCCTGTTGCCGGCGAATAACCCGTTACACATGAACACCGCCTGTTGCCCGTACGCGATCATCTGTCGCTGGGGCTTCCAGTAGTCGTAGCGCTCTTCCTGCTGGCCGTCGATGGATGCCGGCGTCAGCAGCACGAGCGCGATAAGCGCGATGAGTGGGCGCGTGGTCGTCATGAGGACCGCTCCTGAGCCTGGCGTGGCTGGTTCGAAGGTTGACTTTCCGCTAGTAGGCGATCGCATAGCAGTCGCGGCGTGGATCGGCGGCGGCCAGACGATTCTGCGTTGCCGGGTCGATCATCACGGCCGTCGCGCACCCGGACATGCCAAACGGGCGCAGTCGGCCGACCCTGTGTCCCCGGGCGCGCAATTCCTCGTAGACCGCATCGGGAATCGTCGCCTCGACGTTCAGCCTGTTGAAATCCGGTGTGTGTGGCCAGAAGGAGCCGAACAGGTGCAGCGTTTGCGCCCGGGGCCGCTCCAGCGCCGCGTGGAGGTTCGGATACCAGTCGTCCCAGAACTCGACGATGCTGAGAAACGCCTGCAGGATCGTCTGTTCCTGGTTGTCACCGCCAGGTGTTCCCAGCGCCATCATCGGTACGTCGCCCTTGAAGACCATGCTCGGCGTCAGCGTGTAGCGCGGTCGCGCCCGTGGGCGGAGCTGATTGGCACGTGTGCTGTCGAGCCAGAACTGCTCGCCGCGGACGCTCATGCCGATCCCGGTGTCTCCGAGAATGACGGCCCCGCCGATCCAGCCGCCGCTGGGCGTCGCGTCGAAGATGTTGCCGTCGTCGTCGACGATCGCGATGTGTGTCGTGTCTTTCATGACGCCGTGGGAGTCCTGCCCGAGCGAGGCCATCAGGTCGGGGGAGACGGAGTCCGCCGCAACGAGACCTGCCGACGTGTCCCGGAGGTCTGCCTTCCAGAAGTTCCACTCGTGCACGCGCGAATCGTACGGGAGCGGATCGCCGGCGACGTAGGATGTGGAGGCGCGCTGCGGATCGATCAGCGCCGCGCGCTCCCTGGCGTATGCCTTCGATAGCAACCCCTCGGCGGGCGTCATGACGAACGCCGGATCCGCGTAGTACGTGTCCCGATCGGCGTAGGCGAGCTTCATGGCCTCGACCACGGTGTGCAGATAATCCGCGCTGGCGTATCCCATCGCCTGCAGGTCGAAGGTTTCGAGGATGTTGAGCGCCTGCAGCAGCATCGGGCCCTGGCTGCCGAAGCCGTGCTTGTAGACCGTGTAGCCGCGGTAAGTGGTTTTGGCCGGTTCTTCGACGCGTGCAAAGAACTCGGCGAAATCCGGATACGCAAACGGCGCTCCGCTGTCCTGCAGGAAGTCCACCATCTCGCGCGCGATGTCGCCCTTGTAGAAGCGGTCGCGCGCGGCCACGATACCGTTGGTGCGGCCCTGGGCCTTCGCCGCCCGCTCCGCCTCGACCATGCGGGTGAGCGTTCTGGCCAGTGTCGGCAGCGTGATCGTGTCGCCAGCCTTGTAGAGAGAACCATCAGGCTTGAACCAGTACGCCTGGTTGTCTGGCCACCGCTCGAAGAACTCGAGTTCGTTCTGTATCGCGACAGCGGTGCTTGTTCGCAGCGGGAACCCGTTCTCCGCGTACCCGAGCGCGGGCGCCACCACCTCCTCGAAGCTCATCGTGCCCCACCGCTCAAGTACGGTCAGTGCGGCATGAATGGCACCTGGCACGACGGCGGGGTCGAGGCCGGCACCCAGCAGCGTCTTGTCCCTCGACTGGTACCAGTCGATGTCAACCGCGCTCGGCGCCCAGCCCTGGCCGACGATCGACGTGACCGTGCGCTCACTGGTCGGGTAGACGAGCACCAACGCTTCGCCTCCAAGGCTGTAGAGGTCCTGTTCCAGGACACCGCCTGCGAGCAGGGCGGCGACTCCCGCGTCAAACGCGTTTCCGCCTTTGAGCAGGATGCCGAAGGCGGCGGCGGTCGTCAGCGGATGCCCGGTGGACACGCCGCCGGAGGGCCCCGCCACCGCGGGTCGAAGCGCTGCTCCCACAGGTTGCTGATCCTGGATGGGGACCTGCCGAGCCTGGACGAACGCGCCAGCCAGCCACACGGTGCCACCGGCGATTGCCAACGCCGCCACCAGCGCACGCAGTCCTCGACGCATTCAAGCCTCCTTTGCCAACAGTCCCGAACGTCAGCCGCGACATGCGGGCAGTCGTGCCTGAAAATACTACACGCGTACATGTGGCGCTGCCGAGCGACATCGCGGGTGGCGGTGTTCGGGCGCGGCGCTGCCCCGGGGGACACACTGCGCCCACCTAGCGCGGATTTCACTTGCGCGGAGCGGACCGTCGAGGCGCCCCCCCTGGTAGGAGTGGACTGCCTGCGGTTCCGGAGCTACGCGCTCATGAAATCCGCGCTAGCGCGCCTCCACGTAGCGCGCGTGGTCGTCGGGCGAGACGTTGCCGCCGGACAGGATGGCCACCGTTCCGGGCGGAGGCGATGCTCCGGCGTGCAGGACCGCGGCGACGCTGGCGGCGCCGCTGGGTTCAACGATCATCCCTGTTTCGCGAAATACCCACCGTACGGCATCGAGAATCGCGCTGTCATCAACCGTGACGAGATCGTCGACCAGGTGCTGGACGTGCGCGAAGGTGAGATCGCCTGGCCGGAGAGGCAACAGGCCATCGGCGACGCTCGACGTCCTCTCGAGCGTCACCGGACGGCCCGCTGCGCGCGACGTGGCCATTCCGGCGGCGCCGACCGGTTCGACACCGATCACCCGCACGGCCCGGCCGCTTCCCTTGAGCGCGGCGGCAACGCCCGAGATGAGCCCGCCGCCGCCGACCGGCACGTAGACGACCGTGGCGTCAGCGCATTGCGCCAGGATCTCCAGGCCGCACGTGCCGGCGCCGGCAATGATCCACCGGTGGTCGAAGGGCGGCACGATGGTGAGCCCCCGCTCGGCGGCCTCGACTTCCGCCACCGTACGCCGGTCCACCGACGTCGTGCCAGCGAAGATGACGTCGCCGCCGTGACGGCGCACGCCGTCGACCTTCACGCGCGGCGCGGTCTCCGGCATGACGATGACCGCGCGAATGCCGAGGCGTCGGGCGGCATACGCCACCGCCTGTCCATGGTTGCCTGAGGAGTAGGTCACCACGCCGGCCGTCCGTGCTTCCGGTGACAGTTGCGCCAGCATGTTGGACGCGCCGCGGATCTTGAACGAGCCGGTGGGTTGACGGTTCTCGCATTTCAGCCGGAACGTGCCGGCTGACTGTGCTGACGGGGCGCCTGACGCACGGTTCCGCCGAGTGGCGACCTCGATGAGCGGTGTGCGCAGCGCCAGGCCGCGGATGCGTTCCGCGGCGGCTTCGATCTCGGCTGAGCCGACCAGGTCGCCGTCGTTCACGGTCTCGATCTCATGTCCGGGCACCCCCACTCGATGGTATTACGAGTCGTCCGACGACAGGCAGGGTGCCTCGGATCTGCGCTAGCATGCGCGGGGACTTCTTTTCTCGAATTGGCGCACCTCGCATGAACGCAGTCTTTCTCGGCATTGTCTTTGTCGCCTTCGTCGTCGGCGGCTATCACCAGTTGCAATGGGTGCCCGGCGGGCCGGACAGCGTGCAGCCGATGGCCGCTCTGGGCACGGCTATGGTGGAAGCGGCCGGCGGATCGGTGACGCTGGCCATTGGCCTGGTGGGCATGATGGCGCTGTTCCTCGGGCTGATGAAGGTTGCCGAAGCCGGGGGACTCCTGACGATCATCGCCAAGACGCTGCGTCCGCTGATGGTGCGCGCCTTTCCGGACGTGCCGGCGAATCACCCCGCGATGGGCGCGATGATCCTGAATTTCTCGGCCAACGCCCTGGGTCTGGCCAACGCCGCCACGCCCTTCGGCATCCGCGCGATGCAGGAACTTGACAAGCTCAATCCCATCAAGGGCACGGCCAGCAACGCCATGGTGTTGTTTCTGGCGCTGAACACGTCGTCGCTGACGCTGCTCCCCACAGGGGTCATCGCGCTGCGCGTCTCGGCCGGATCGATGGACCCGGCGGGCATTCTGCCGACAACGCTGTTTGCCACCTGCGTGTCGACCGTGTGCGCGCTGATCGCCGTCAAGGTGTACCAACGTTTTTCGACGGTGGATGTGACGAAGGCTGAGGAGGCTGAGGTCGCCGCAACGGCGAATGCCGTGTCGGCGACAGGGTCTGCTGGCGCCCACGTGTCGGTACCCGAACTCCCTGACGTCCCGGCCGAGGCCTCCTCGGGGGCCTATCCCGTCTGGGTGTCGGTGACGGCGCTGGCGGCGATCGTGGGTCTGATTCCACTGGCCGTGATCTATGGTGACGCCGTGTCGCCGTGGATCATCCCCGGGCTGATGGTGGCGCTGCTCGGGTTCGGCGCGGCGCGCCAGGTCCGCGTGTACGAGGTATTCGTGGATGGCGCACGCGACGGATTTCAGGTGGCGCTCCGGATCATTCCCTATCTGGTGGCGATCCTCGTCGCGGTCGCGATGCTGCGGGCCAGCGGAGCGCTCGACATCATCGTCGGGTTCCTGTCGCCGATGACCTCGCCGTTCGGCTTGCCGGGCGACGCGCTGCCGATGGCCCTGATGCGGCCGCTGTCCGGGTCTGGCGCGTACGGCATCCTGGCTGCCACCATCCAGGACCCGTCCATCGGGCCCGACAGCTACACCGGCTATCTGGTCAGCACCTTTCAGGGATCGACCGAAACGACCTTTTACGTGCTCGCCGTCTATTACGGATCGGTGCAGGTGCGCCGGATCCGCCACACGCTGGCCGCCGCATTGACCGCCGACGTGGCCGGCGTCGTCGGCGCGGTCATCGCCTGCAGTTATCTGTTCGGGGGACGGTAGGCGCCGATTATCGACGGTGTGCTGATCCTGGTGTCACATGGCGAGGCCGGCGGGTGCGCGGGAGCGGCCTGGGCTAGATCTGGGCTAGATCCCGCCGAAGCAGAGGTACTTGACCTCCAGGAACTCCTCGATCCCGTACTTCGATCCTTCGCGCCCCAGAACCGCCCGCCGAGTCACGAGCTGAATCTCCTGCGTACGCGGGCCTCAACGAGGAGGCCGGGGACCGAAAGGCCTGGGCGGCCGTTCG
>JAQBVV010000062.1 GCA_027622905.1 Acidobacteriota bacterium | reverse complement strand
GGTGAACGTCGCGTAGAACCTCACCCGAGCCGCCGCCGAGTTTCAACAGCGCACGGGACATCCCCGGAGCGAACGCCCCCAGCGCACGCCATCACAGAACTGCTGGATGTCAGCCGCAGACTTCCAACTGAAAGCTTGTGCTGCCATCACCAGGCTCAGAAGAACGGCTAATCTTAGCATGCGAGCACGCGCTCCAACGCGGCCAGCGTTAGCTGCAAACCCCGCGTCTAATGCCGCTCACCGCGTGCCCGCCACAATCGGCCAAGCGCGGCCACGACAGTCACTTGCAGGTTTCCCCTGCCATGGCAGCCACCTTGTTGTTATGCAGCGAACCTCGCAGCCAACGACTTCCGGCTCGGGTCGCGGGTGCCTCGCGCTCCAATTCCCCGTCACGCCACCCTCGGCTGACGGCCGTTCGTAGCCCGGCGACGAACCGCCAATCTGGACATCGACCGCAGCGATTCGTCGCCGCGAGTTCGGTCCGCGCGATCCGTGACGTATGAATCAGCAACGTCGGTGCATGCCGCGATGGCTGGCTTTGGAGTTGGGTACTACTCGCGGTGCGACCGGAAGGGTACGAGCGGAGGTCGATGTCCCGACGGGCGGAGCCGGCCGCCGGACGAGGGCGGCGTGACGGGGGTTATGTGCACGAGCGATAGCACATCGCGTCCGACGGCCGTGAATCGCGAGCGAAGATCGACATGGAGGGGATTGCCAGCGTCGGTATTGCAGGTGCGGGCGTGCCTCGGGCGGCGAGGAGCGTGAAAGCCGCGTCAGGTGACGCCGAGTCGGCGGGACCGACCGAATCCGCCCGACCCAAGAGAACGCACCAGCGATATCATCGGTGTCGTGCCGCCCCTGACCCCCACCGCCCTCCGCACGCAGATTGCCTCCGGTGACACCGCGCCGCTCTACGCGCTTGTCGGCGACGACGACGTGGAGAAGTCGGCTGTGGCCGCAGAGTTTGCAGACATGGTCGACGAGGGTCTGCGGGCGTTCAATGTGGATCGCCTGCACGGCGGCGAGATGAAGGTGGCGGATCTGGTGGACGCAACGGCGACGCTGCCGATGATGGCGCCGCGCCGGATCGTCGTGGTGCTGGGGGCTGAGAAGCTCCTGATCCCGAAGCGGGAATCGAAGGCGGCCGACGCGGAGCAGGAGCGGCTTGAGGCGTTCCTGAAGGCGCCGCCCTCGCATGCGACGACGGTGTTTGTCTGCGGCTCGGTCGATCTGCGTCGACGGGCGGTGAAGCTGTTGATGAAGGAAGCGCATGTCGTCGATTGCGGAACGATCGGCGACGACCGCGAGGCCGAGCGATGGGTGAAGGCGCGCGCAAAAACGCTGGGGGTGTCGCTTGACGCTGCGGCGGTCACCGCGCTGGTGCAGCGGGCGGGTCTCGACATCATCCCGTTACGGGGAGGGCTTGAGCGGCTCGCGCTCTATGCGGCGGGTCAACCGAGCATCAGCGTGGAGGACGTCCGGCAGGTGGTGGCGGCAGGTCCGGAGGCGCAGACGGATTTCGGGATCGCCAATGCCATCAAGCGCAACGACGCGGCGACAGCGCTGCGGGAACTTGGTCTGGCGCTCGATGCCGGCGCCATGCCGGTGATGCTGATGGGCCAGTTGCGATGGGTGACCGAGCAGCTGCCAGCGTCGCGGCTGACGCGCGCGGTCGAGGCGCTGTTCCGCACGGACCTCGCGCTCAAGTCGTCCGGCGGAGAGCCGCGCGTGCTGCTCGAGCGGTTGGTGATGGAACTGTGCGAGGGACGAACGAGGACCGCCTAGCGCTGCTAAGCGGAGGCTCGGGCGATGCCCGCGCCCAGGCGCGACTTGTAGCGGTCTGCGGTCTTCGTGTGGATGATGCCCTTGGTGGCCATCTTGTCCACGATCGACACGGTCTTGCCAAGTGCGGCAGTGGCGCCAGCCACGTCCTTGGCGTCAATCAACGCATGGATGGACTTGAGTGCGCTTCGCATCCTGGTTCGGAGCTCACGGTTGTGCTCCCGGAGTTTGACGTTCTGTCTGTGGGCCTTGAGGCCCGATTTGGTACGCTTTGCCATGAAGCGGCTATTGTAACTCAGGGATCGACGATTTGGTACGCGCCTGATTCCGGACGTTCGGTCGAATACCGGACCACCGGCTCCCCATCGATAATATCCAGGCTTTTGTAGACCGTTCGTTTGCCAGGCCTGGGCGCATCGACGAGGCCCACCTCGACCTCGGCCGAGCCCACCTTGCGGACGTAGTCCCGCGTCTCCCGGTAGGGCGGGACCTGGCCGCCATAGCGATCGACGGTACCGGAACCGGCGTTATACGCGGCGAGGGCCAGGACCTCGTCGCCGTCATACCGGTCCAGGAGCTGTCGAAGGTAGGCCGTGCCACCCCGGATGTTCTCGGTCGGGTCGTAGGGACGCCGGACGCCCAGCGCCAGGGCGGTCGCCGGCATCAACTGCATCAGGCCCATCGCCCCTTTGGGAGAGGTGGCGCCAGGGTCGAATCCCGATTCCACCTGGATGATGGCCCGGACCAGGCCTGGCCGAAGGCCGTGCCTGGCCGCGTACTCCTGTAACAGTGGCTCGAACGGCTCGTGCGCGGCGCCAGATGTGGTGGGCCTGGTCACCCGGAAGGCCGGGGCGTTGGGGACGGCGTAGGTGACGGACTCTCCGGCGGGTTGCTGGTCCGACAGCACCAGGGTGCCGCCGGCATCGCGCCAGACGTAGATCTGCGCGCTGGCCAGGGTCGGCCACGTCAGGGCTGCACCAAGGGCGAGAAGCAGGACGCGTGTGGGCATATATCTCGGACACAGGAGCTTAACGTACGGGCTCCCTTAGCACTCCTCCGGCTTATCGGCCCCACTGCGGCCGCTCGTTACGCCCGCCTGGCCCTGCCTGCCCCCGTGCCTGGCCCCGCCTGTCCCCTGCCTGCCGCTCAGCCAGCGTGCCATGGCGATCGCCTGCCGGCGTCCCGACTGGGGGTAGAATGGCCGCCATGCTGAGGCGAGACTTCATCAGGTCGTCGGTTGTTGCGGGGGCCGGGTCGCTGGCGGCCGGTGGCGGCCCACCCCTGGCCCGCGCGGGCCAGCAGGGCGCGCCGGCGGTACCCACTGGCGGACCGATCCGGATCTTCATGGGCGGCTACAGCCCCGACACCACGGGTTTCAGTCTGGCGCTGAAGCGGATCGGCGACCGGGTGACGGCACGGTTTCCCGGCGACGTGGAAGTGAAGTACGTCTACAACATCCTTGACCTGGGCTACCGCGGCGAAGACATCATGTGGCTCGTCGAGAGCGGCGTCCTGACGCTTGGCTATCAGTCCAGCAGCTACCTGACCGGCCGGGTGCCCGAACTCGGAATCGTCGATTTGCCGTTCCTGTTCCCGGACGTCACCGCGGCGCGTGCGGCCATGGACGGACGGCTCGGCCGGGTGCTGGTCGAACGGATCGAAGCCGGGATGAATTTTCGGATCCTCGGCTGGTTCGAAAATGGCTTCCGGCATGTGTCCAACAAGATCAGGCCGGTGCGCACGCCAGCCGATCTGCAAGGGATGGCGATTCGCGTGCTGCCAAGCGAGGTGCAGGCCCGCACGTTCGAGTTGCTCGGCGCCGATCCGCGGATCATGGATCTGTCGGAGGCCATCACCGAGGTGAAAGCGGGCACGCTGGACGCACAGGAGAATCCGTTTTTCAACACCGTGACCTACGGTGTCCACAACTTTCACCGTTTTCACACGGCCACGAATCACTTCTATATCTCGCGTCCGATCTTCTTCCACCGGCCGACGTTCGACGCCTGGCCGCCGGAGCTGCAGGCGGAGATGCGGGCGGCCGTGACCGAGGCCGTGGCGTTTCAGCGCGATCTGCACGAGCAGGAAGAGGAAGACTCGCAGGATGCGATTCGGGCCGCCGGTGGCGAGATCATTGAACTGACGGCCGAGCAGCACCAGGCGTTTGTGTCTGCGGTGACGCCGATCTATGGCGAGGCCAGGACGGCCTACAGCGACGAGTTGTTGTCGCTGGTGAGTTTCTAGAGCGGACGCCGTCCATCGGGCGGCCGGGCCAGGCTCACCGGCTTGGCGGTGACGCGCCGGCTGGCTCTACGACGCGGTCAGCAGCGTCTCGATCGCCCCACGCGCAGCGGCGAACATCTCGCCGATCTTCGCAGGATCCTTGCCACCCGCCTCGGCGAAGTCAGGTCGCCCACCCCCTCGGCCTCCGACGACCGGGGCGATCTGCTTGACGACCTGTCCCGCAGACACTCGCGTGGTCAGATCGGGTGTGACGCCCACCACCACCGTCACCTTGCCGTCCGATGGACACGCCAGGATCACGACGCCGCTCTTGAGGCGGGAGCGCTGCTGATCGACCAGCGCACGAAGGCCGTCCTTGTCGAGTCCGGTTACTTCTCGGGCGACAACCTTCACGCCGGCGACCTCGATCACGTCGTCCGCCGGTCCGCCGGTGGCTCCGCCCATCGCCGCCTTCATGCGGAGCTGTTGATTCTCACGCTCGAGGCGCTTCTTGTCGGCGTGGAGTTTCAGGATGGCGTCGATCGCGCGGACGGCCTGACGCGTGTGATCCGCGTGGGCGTCGGGCTCCCCGGCCGCGTCGCGCCACCTGGCGAGCACCGCCGGTTCCTGGGTCGTCATGGCGGTGGAGCACAGCGCCTCAAGGAGTTCGCTGTCCACCCGCGCGCGTTCGGCGGCCACCAGACCCGTGACGGCCTCGATCCGCCGGACGCCGGCTGACACGCCAGTCTCCGACGCGATCGCAAACGATCCGATGTCGCCGGTCGACCGCACATGCGTGCCGCCACACAACTCGACGCTGAAGCCGGGAATCGACACGACACGCACGCTGTCGCCGTATTTCTCACCAAACAGCGCCGTGGCGCCCCCGGCGATCGCCTCCTCCGTATCCTTGACCTCGGTCTGCACCGGGAGGTTCTCGACCACGCGGGCGTTCACGATCCGTTCGATTTCGGTCAGTTGTTCCGGCGTAACCGCGCCGACGTGCGCAAAGTCGAAGCGGAGTCGGTCCGGGGTGACCAGCGATCCGGCCTGCTTGACGTGCGGCCCGAGCACCTGGCGCAGCGCGGCGTGGAGCAGGTGCGTCGCGGTGTGGTGCCGGCGCGCGGCGTCGCGCACCGATTCGTCGACGCGGGCGCTCACCAGATCGCCGTGGCGTAGCGTGCCGCGGGTGACCTGCACAACATGAAAGCGCGGCGTCTCGGCGGGCCCCTTCACGACGTCGCTGACCCCCGCTTCGCCGTCCGGCGCGATCAGGCAACCTGTATCCGAGATCTGGCCACCCGCCTGCAGATAGAACGGGGTTTCAGCCAGCGCCACCAGCCCGGTGTGTCCTTGCGGCAGCTGGTCGACGGCCTGTCGATGTTCGTCGAGCAGTTCGACGACCGATGCCTCCAGCCTCGTCGCGTCGTACCCGCGGAAGACGTCCGGCGTCGGAGTGGTCCCCGGGCGAAGGTGCCATGCTGGCTCATCTCCGCCGGTTGTGGCCCCGAACTTGCTCTTTGCGCGGGCCTTGGTGCGTTGCCCCTCCATCGCCGACTCGAAGCCATCCCGGTCGAAGGCGAGCGCGCGTTCCTCGACCATGTCTTCGATGAAATCGCGCGGAAGGCCGAACGTGTCGTACAGGCGAAACGCCGCATCGCCGCTGACCACACCGCCGCCCGCCGCCGCCTGATCCAGTACTTCTTCCAGTCGCGGCAGGCCGCTGGCCAGCACCGCGTCGAACCGCTCCTCCTCGCTGAGGATGACGCGGGCCACGGCATCACGCTCGGTCGTGAGCTCCGGATACGCGCCGCCGAAATCGCGGACCAGCGTGTCCACCAGGGCATGCAGGAACGGCTCATCGATGCCCAGCCGCTTTCCGTGGCGCATCGCCCGCCGCATGATCTTGCGCAGCACGTAGCCCCGCCATTCGTTGGAGGGCACAACGCCATCGGCGATCAGGAACGTCATCGCGCGCGTATGGTCGGCGATCACGCGCATCGAGACATCCGATGGTGCCATCGTGCCGCCATGCGAGACGCCCGCACGTTCTCCGATGGCGGCGAGCAGGGGCGTGAACAGATCCGTGTCGTAGTTGGACAGGTGGCCTTGCAGCACGGCCGTGATGCGTTCCAGGCCCATGCCGGTGTCGATCGATGGCGCCGGCAGCGGGCTGAGGGTGCCGTTGGTCTGACGGTCGAATTCCATGAACACGTTGTTCCAGATCTCGACGTAACGGTCGCAGTCGCACTCGAGGCCGCGGCAGGGGCGGCCCGCCGCCTCGTCCGGGCACGGCAGGTCAGCGCCGCGGTAGTAGTAGATCTCAGAGCATCGCCCGCACGGACCGACGTCGCCCATCTGCCAGAAGTTGTCGGCGGCCCCCAGTTCACCGATCTGTGCCGAGGGCAGCAGCGTCCGCCAGATCGCGTGGGCCTCGTCGTCGCGCGGGACCGCCGCATCGCCCTTGAACACCGTCGCATGCAGCCGGTCGGCCGGTAGTTGCCATTCGTCGGTCAACAGCGTCCAGGCCAGATGAATCGCGTCCTGTTTGAAGTAGTCGCCGAACGAAAAATTGCCGAGCATTTCGAAGAGCGTGTGGTGCCGCAGCGAGGGCCCCACGTTGCCCAGGTCGTTGTGCTTGCCGCTCACCCGCATACACTTCTGCGACGAGGTCGCCCGCGTGTATCGGCGCGTCTCGCGCCCCAGAAAGACATCCTTGAACTGGTTCATCCCCGCGTTGGTGAACAGCAGCGTGGGATCCTCGTGGGGCACCAGCGGTGCGCTTCGGACCACCGTGTGCGCCTGGCGAGCGAAATAGTCGAGGAATGAACGACGGATGTCGTTCGCGCTAGTCGTCATGGCTGGCGTGCGTGGCACGGTTCCTCAGCGCGGCATGCACGCGAGCTGCGTCGAATCCCTGTGCGAGCAGATAGCGATGCACGCGCCGCACGGCGGTGGCGGCCTCCAGCGATTCGTGGCGAAGTCGCCGGGTGAGTGCCTGCGCGATCAACTCGTCTTCGTCCAGATCCGCAAAGACCTCGGCGACGGCTTCGCGCGCGAGATCGCGGTCGATACCCAGTGCTTCGAGCTGCTGGAGGGCGCGTCGTCGCCCGTGATGCTTCAGGTGTGCTTCGGTCCTCGCGCAGGCGAGCGCCGTGCGGCGGTCATCCAGCGCGCGCTCGTGTAGCAGCCGCGCAATCGCCTCCTCGATCTCGTCGGCGTCGAACTGGCGGCGCGTCAGGCGCGTGCGCACCTGCGCTTCGCACAATTCTCGACGACCCAGCATGCGCAGGCCGGTGACATAGGCACTGGCCACCTAGCCGCGCGCCCTCAGTCCACGAGGCGTGGCGGTCGAGGCCGCACGCGCCATATCGTCGACCGCGGCTTCGCTCGTGGACGTGACGCCCTGCATCTTCAGCGTAAGCTCGTCCGCATTCGTCGCCCACCGGAGGGCTTCCTCGGCGGAAATAATCTTCTGCTGGTAGAGCCGGAAGAGCGACTGGTCGAACGTCTGCATGCCGTACTGTGACGTCCCCTGGGCGATCGCGTCTCGAATCAGGTGTGTCTTGCTGGCGTCCAGAATGCAGTCCCTGATGAACGCCGTTGCCACCATGACTTCGACGGCCGGGGCCCGACCGGTGCCGTCAGCCTTCGGAATGAGTCGCTGGGACAGGATGGCTTTGATGACGCCCGAGAGCTGGATGCGAATCTGCTGTTGCTGGTGCGGTGGAAAGACCGCGATGATGCGGTTGATCGTTTCGGCGGCGTCCAGCGTATGCAGCGTCGAGAACACGAGGTGCCCGGTCTCGGCCGCCAGCAGCGCCGTCTCGATCGTTTCGAGGTCGCGCATTTCGCCGACGAGGATGACGTCTGGATCCTGGCGCAACGCGCTGCGCAGCGCGTGCGAAAACGACCGCGTATCCGCACCGACTTCGCGCTGGCTGATGATGGAGTGCTTGTCGCGGTGCAGAAACTCGATCGGATCCTCGACGGTCATGACGTGTGACGTGCGCGTCGAGTTGACGTGGTCGATCATGGCCGCCAGCGTCGTACTCTTGCCGCTCCCGGTGGTGCCGGTGACGAGGACGAGGCCACGCTCCTCCGACGCGATCCGCTCCAGGACCGAGGGCAGCAGGAGCTGCTCGATGCTGGAGACGCGCATCGGGATGACGCGGAAGACCATGCCAAGCGTGCCTCGCTGATGAAACACGTTGCACCGAAAGCGCCCCAGCCCGGCCACGCTGTACGCGAGGTCAACCTCGCGGTCGGCGGCGAAGGCGTCGCGGAACTCGGCCGGCAGGACGGCGTCCAGCGCGGCCGTGATGTCGTCGTGCGTCAGGCGGTCGGCCCCGGGTGCGGGCGCGAGTGCGCCGCCCAGCCGAAGCATCGGGACGATGCCGACCTTGAGGTGCAGGTCGGAAGCGCCGCACGTGACTGCGATCTTCAGCAGGTCGTTGATGTTGGAGGTTCCCACGGGCGTTCAGCGGGCGGGCGAAGCCGCGACGGGGACCGGCAGCAGCCAGTTGTGGGTATCAGGCGCATCTCCGCGCACGATCTGGAAGAACCGCTGCTGCAGGGCCTCGGTGATCGGTCCGCGTCGACCAGGGCCGATGGGGATCCGGTCAACCGATCGGATCGGTGTCACTTCGACCGCCGTGCCGACAAAGAACACCTCATCGGCCATGTACAGCATCTCGCGAGGTAGCGTGCGCTCGCGGACCTCGAATCCAAGGTCGCCAGCCAGCGTGATGACGCAATCGCGCGTGATACCGCCGAGCACCGAATCGCCGAACGGCGGCGTGAAGATGATGCCGTCTCGGACCACGAAGACGTTCTGGCCGCTGCCTTCGCTGATGTTGCCGTAGACATCCAGCGCGATCGCCTCCGTGTAGCCATCGCTCGTGGCTTCCATCTTGATCAGCTGGGCGTTGGCGTAGTTGGCCACGCTCTTCGCCATCGCCGGCGTCGTGTTCGGCGCGTTGCGCGCCCATGTCGAGATCTTGACGTCGATCCCTTCCTCGACCGCCTCCTTGCTGAAGTAGGAGGGCCATTCCCATACCATGATCGCAACATCCACCGGGCACGCCTGCGGGTGCACCCCCAGGGAGTCGTAGCCTCGATAGATCAGCGGGCGGATGTAGCACGCCCGGAACCCGTTGGCCAGAATCAGCGACAGCACGGCATCGGTCAGCGTCTGCTGGTCGTACGGCACGTCCATCCGGTAGATGCGGGCCGAGTCGAGCAGGCGGCGCATGTGCGCGTCCAACCGAAAGCAGGCGGGCCCCTGGGCGGTGTCGTAGCAGCGCGCGCCCTCGAACACGCCGCTGCCGTAGTGGACGACGTGCGACGCGATGTGAATCTTCGCGTCGGCCCAGTCCACCAGCGAGCCGTTCATCCAGATCTTGCCCGTGCCCGGAAAACCCATTCAATCACTCCCTACACAACGTCTCGATCTCTATCGTCGGCTGTCGAAGTGGACAGTAGTCCGAGGCGTCACGACGCTGCTCCTCCCGATCGTATTACGTCTGGTGCCGGGCGTCGAATGGCACCGCCTCGGGGGGGGCGGCGTCCGCCGCGCGTCGGGACGTCAGCAAGGAACCACGCGTCCACGGGACGAGGTAGACGTGACATCGGCGCCAGATGGGCGCGCTATTGCGACTCGTTGCAAAACGGGCAGCGGTCGGCCCTGGCGTGGAGCGGCTTCCGGCAGTGCCAGCAAAAGCGCCGCTGTGGCGTCTCCCTAGCCTTGAGACGGGATTGGATATCCGCCACGCTGTCGGCGCCAGGCGGGGAAGGGAGCGTCCCGCTTCGGCCCGCCTTCCGGGGGCTCTTCTCTCGCGCCGCCAGCGTATCGTTCAACAGATCCGCGGCGCGCTGGTAGCGCGTCGTCAGATCCGGGTCAAGAGCCTTGAGCACGATGTCGCTGATCGCCCGGGGAATCTTGCTGTTCTTGAGCCGCGGCGCCGTGATGAGTTCGCCCCGCATGAGGCGCTCGATATCGGCAGGCGCTGGCGTGTCGTACGGCAGCGACCCGGTCAACATCTGATACATGGTGACGCCGACCGAATAGATGTCGCTGGCGAAGACCGCCTTCCCGTGAAACTGCTCGGGCGCCATGTAGGGTGGGCTGCCGATGACCGTCGTTCCGTGGGCGGCGATCTCCAGAAATCGCGACGTGCCGAAGTCGCTGACCTTCAGCATGTCCGTCTCGGAGACCAGCATGTTGCCCGGTCTGATGTCCCGGTGCAGGATGCCCGCACGGTGCGCGTGATCGACGGCGTTGCAGATCTGACACGTGAAGTCGAGCGCCCGGTTCAAGTCGAGCGCGCCCTCGCGCATGATGATGTGTTCCAGCGTCTCGCCCGTCACGTACTCCATGACGATGAAGAACACGCCGTCCTGCTTTTCAGCGGTCAGGACGGCCACGATGTTGGGGTGGTTCAGGGACGCGAGCAGTCTCGGTTCCTTGACCATGTCGCCGAAGTCGAGGCCCTGCTTGTGCGGAACCTTGAGCGCGACCTTCTTGTCGATCCACGTGTCTTCGGCCAGGAACACGCTGCCGAAACCGCCGCTGCCAAGGGGGGACAGGATGCGGTATTTCCCGATGGTTTGACCGCGGAAGAACATCTGAGGTGGCGCGAGTATAGCAGGCGCGCACCTATAATCACGGCGTGCCTATCCGATTCTACGCTCCAGCGGCGGAGTCCCCCGGAGATGTCGTGGATCTGCCGCGCGACGAAGCTCAGCACCTCTTCCGCGTGCTTCGACTGAAGATCGGCGCGGCGGTTCGGATCTTCAACGGGCGGGGCGCCGAGTTCGACGCCGCGGTGGCCACCGCATCGAAGGACGGTGCGCGCGTTCGCGTCGGGGATGGCTGCCCGGCCGTCACGGAGGCACGTGTCGCCGTGACACTCGCGCAAGCGGTGCTCAAGGGCGACAAGATGGACGATGTCGTCCGCGACGCCGTGATGATGGGCGTCGCGGCGATCCAGCCGCTGGTGACCGCCAGAACCGAGATCGCGCTGGCAGCACTGGAACGGGGTCACCGACGGGAGCGGTGGCAGCGTATCGCCGTGTCCTCGTCCAAGCAGTGCGGTCGCGCCGTGGTGCCGGCAGTGCTGGAGCCGTGCACGTTCGCCGACGCGATCGCGGCGCTGCGGCATCAGGCGTCCGAGGCGACGTCCGGGAGTGCGCGTCCGGGTCTGCTGTGCGTCGAGCCGACGGCATCGGCGGACGTGATCGCGATGGGGGACCTGGAGGTGGAGGCCCCACCCGCGACGACGATTGTCGTTGGACCGGAGGGCGGCTGGGCGACCGAGGAGATCGCCGCCGCGTCTCAGGCGTGCCGGCTCGTGACGCTCGGTCCCCGCACCCTCCGCGCGGACTCGATGGCGCTGGTCGCGCTGACGGCGCTGTTCACGCGCTGGCGCGAACTCTGACCTGGTCAAGGATCAAGTTTTCCTGCCCGGGTCTAGGTTAGTTCGATCGCGTACCGACGAGCGGCAGCAGTGCGTCCACGTCCTTCGGGAGCGCTGCGCTGAGTACTTCGGCGCCGGTCGGTGTGACCAGGATCGTGTCTTCGATCCGGATGTGCAGCTGCTGGTCGGGGATGTCGATGATCGGCTCAATGGCCAGCACCATGCCCGCCTCGAACGGCAGATCCCAGTCACCGACATCGTGGACCGACAGGCCGACGTAGTGTCCCAGATAGGCATACCGGGGACTGAACCCCTGCGCTTCGAAGATGCGTTCGGCGATCCGGCGAACCGTCTCGCGCGAGACGTCAGGGCGGATAGCGTCGATGATCGCCCGTTGCGCGTCGAGCGTCGTCTGGTACGCCGTGCGCTGCGCCTCGCTGAATCGCCCCGACACGGGCCACGTCCGCGTGATGTCCACCGTGAGGTGGTCCAGCGAGCCGCCGTAGTCCATCACGACGAGCTCGCCGGCCGCCATCCGACGGCCGTTGTCTTCGTAGTGCCACCGATTGCCCATGGGACCGGACCCGACGATGGCCGGATAGGCGGCGGCCTGCAACCCGTGCGTTAGCATCCAGTGCGTCGCCTCGGCCTCGAGTTCGTACTCGAAACGTCCCGGTCCGGACACCTCGATCGCCCGACGGAGGGCCTCGGCGCTGATCCGGGCGTTGTAGCGGAGGATCTCGATCTCACGGGGCGTCTTGATCATGCGCAGCCTGTCGAGGTGGGGCGTGACGTCCTCCAGCGCGTCCGACGGGAAGCGCGCGCGCAGCGCTGCGGCGCGCGACGCATCTTCGGTGGGATGCTGCGCGTAGGGGCCGGCGAGTCGTCTGGCCGTGGCCAGTTCGGCGTCGACGCGGCTGTGGTTGACCGTGTCGCGGGGAGACAGTCGCGTCCAGAGCGGGCCGGTGTCGGCCCTGCCGAGCCGCTGCGCCAGGAACTCGTCCAGCGTGGTCAGCGGCTGGATGGACGCGAATCCGTATGTGCGGACAGCGCCAGGATCATTGAGCCAGTTCGGTCCCTCGTACTGCACCTCGGCCGCGCGAAGCCGAGGCAGAAAGAGATGTGCCTCGCCGGTGGCACCGTCCATGACCAGTGCCGCGTTCAGCGATTCGTTGCCGGTCAGATAGAAGAAGTCGTTGTCCTGACGAAAGCGCGCGCCTGGGGCCGCTTCAGTCGCACCAAACATGACGAGCGTGCCCCGTTCGAGCAGGCCGGCGAGCCGTTGCCGGCGCGTCGCGAACTCCTGCGGCGGGTACCCCATCCGCTCGGCGCTGGGTGCGGAGGTCCAGACGACGGCCAGCAGCAGCAGGCTGCAGCACAGGCGGAACGGCGTCAGGGGTGCCGAAGGCCGACGCATACCCAACCGTCTTCCTCGGACCGGGTGCCGACGGTGCAGTCGGAGTATGCGGCGACGACCGCCTCCTCCTCCTCGTGCATGAATCCGCTGAGGATCAACTGGCCGCCGGGAGCGGTCAGATCGCGCAACCGCGATGAGGTCTCCACGAGCAGGGCCCCGGTCAGGTTCGCGGTGACCAGGTCGAACGTGCCAGGCGTCATGTCGCGCACATCGTTCACCCGGAACGTGACGTCGGCCGCGCGGTTGAGCAGGAGGTTCTCTTCGGCCGCGTGGAGCGCGTCAGGATCATCGTCGATCCCCATCGTGGACGTGGCGCCAAGCCGGCTCGCTGCGATCGCCAGCACGCCGGAGCCGGTGCCGACGTCGAGCGCCGACTGTCCGCGTACATCGACGTGCTGCAACGATGCGAGGCACAGTCGGGTCGTCGCGTGATGCGCCGTCCCGAAGCCCATCGACGGCCTGATCACGATGACCACCGGACGCCTGAGGGGTGTGCCTCCGCTGTCTGCCGCGGCATCCAGTTTCAACTTGCCGGTGTGAGGGATGTCCCAGGGGGGCGCGATGATGATGTTGCCCACGCGCACGGCACGAAGGCTGGCCTGAGACCTGGCGACCCAGTCCTCATCCGGTACGTCGATCGGCGTGAGGGCGAGGTCGGGGTACTGTTGGCCGAGATCGGCCGCGGCCCGATCGCGCTCCTCTGGAGTGTTGAAGTAGACCTGCAGGCCGTCCTGGTTGGTGTCGTCGATCGCCGCGATCCGGTAGTCGAGAAAGGTCGCCTGCAACAGATCGAGGCGGTCGGGAGAGTCCGGTCGGCTCACCTCCAGCGCAGGCCAGGTCCTCATCCGAAGATATCTCTCACCCGATCGAACAACCCTTTGTCATCGTCTTCTGCGACCGGGGTGGGCTCGAATGTTTCGGCCGGCAGCGAGCTGGCCAGCTGTTCCATGAGCTTCTTCTGATCGCGCGTGAGTTTCCTGGGTGTGACGACCTTCACCGTCACCATGAGGTTGCCCCGACCGCGCCCGTTGACGTCCGGCATGCCGCGCCCGCGCAGGGTGAACGTCGTTCCGCTCTGCGTACCCTCGGGCACCGAAAACGGCTCGTCTCCCTCGAGCGTCGGGACGCGGAGTTCTCCGCCGATGGCGAGCGTTGGGAAGTTCACCCGGATCTCGCAATACAGGTCGTTGCCGTCACGCTGGAAGAACGCATGGTCCTGGACGTGGATGACCACGTACAGGTCGCCGGCCTGTCCGCCCGATGGGCCGGCCTCGCCTTCGCCACTCAGCCTGAGCCGTTGACCGGTGGCGATCCCGGCCGGAATGCGCACGGTCAGCTTGCGTTCCTTCTGCACGCGGCCGGCACCGCGGCAGGTCAGGCAGGGCTTCGTGACGATGGAGCCGGTGCCCCGGCACTGGGCACACGTGCGGGCTACGGTGAAGAACCCCTGCTGATAGCGCAGCTGGCCGTGTCCATGGCACTGCGGACACGTCGTCGGCTTCGACCCTTCCGCCGCGCCGTTGCCGCCGCAGGTGTCACACAGTTCCTGTCGCGGGATCTGGATGTGCGTTTCGGCACCCGTGGCGGATTCCTCGAACGAGATCTCGAGGTCGTAGCGAAGGTCAGAGCCGCGCTGCGGGCCGCCTCGCCGCCGGCCGCCCTCACCGAAGCCGAAGATGTCGCCGAGCCCGCCGAGGATGTCCTCGAAGCCGGTGAACACCGACGGGTCGAAGCCGCCGGTCGCGGCGCCCCCGAGGCCCGCATGGCCGAAGCGGTCGTACATGTGTCGCTTGTCGCCATCGGCCAGCACGCTGTAGGCCTCGGCCGCGGCCTTGAATTGCTCTTCGGCGTTCTTGTCCCCGGGATTGCGATCGGGGTGGTGTTTCAGCGCCAGCTTGCGATACGCGCTCTTGATCGTCTGTTCGTCGGCGGTCTTGGAGACGCCCAGGACCTCGTAGTAGTCGCGCTTACTCACCCTTGGCGACCTTGACCATCGAGGCCCGCAGGAGTCGTTCGCCGATCATGTAGCCGGTCCGGAACTCCTCCATGACTTCGCCTTCCCGGTGCTCCGCGCTGACCTCGTGGGCCACCGCCTGGTGCACGTTGGGATCGAACTCCGTGCCGGTGGCGTCAATCGGCGTCACGCCGTGCTGGCGGAGCAGGTCGGCCATCTGCCGGTGGATCAGCTCGACGCCCGTGCGGTAGACATCAGGGTCGCTCCCCGCGGGCGCGTCGAGCGCTCGTTCAAGGTTGTCGATGATCGGGAGCAGTTCCTGGATCACGTCGGCCATCGAGGCGTGGGCATGGTCGCGTCGCTCACGTTCGATGCGCTTGCGGTAGTTGTCAAACTCCGCCACCGTCCGCAGGAGCCGGTCCTGCAGCTCGTCCTTCTCGTGGCGCAACGCGTCCAGCGGGTCGGTCTCGGGTGCCGGCGTGTCGCTGGCCTCCGGGTCCTCAGGTGGGGAGGCGAGTGTGGCTTCGTCGTGATCGTTGGGTACGGTCATGGGATTAATGTGCGTCGCGCAGCACGCGCGATACCGCCTGCGTGGTGCCGTCGACAAGCGTGATGGCGCGCGAGTAGTGCATGCGCATCGGACCGATGACGCCGACGGTTCGCACGGTCGTGCCGTCGACCACCGTGGACGCCACCAGGCTAAACGGGCGGAGGTCGGGGGCGGCGTGTTCCTTGCCGATCACCACGATCAACCCTGGCCCCTCGATGTACGCGTTCAGGAGGTGGACCAGGCGTCCCTTCTCTTCCATCATTTCCACGAGCGCGCGGAGCGTTGCGAGCGACACGCCTTCCTGTGTCGGTCCCGCCATCAGCGAGGCCACGCCTTCCACGTGAAAGGCGTGGGGCTGTGGCAGCTCCTCGAGTGTTGAACGAGCGAGCCGCAGTGCGCGGGTCAGGAGCTGATCGTAGAGCGTGCGCTCGTGCCGCAGCCGCGTGAGCACCGCCTCACGTACGTCGAGCAGCGGCAGACCGGAGAACTCTGAATTCAGGTAGTTGGCGGCTCGCACCAGGTCGTCGGGGAGTACGTCTTCGCCGGCATCCACGACTTTCTGTGTGACCTGATTGCCTCGCGCGACCACGACGACCAGGACTCTCGACCCGCCAAGCGCCACGAACTCGATTCGTTGCAGCACGGGCACCGGACTGCCGGAGAGCGCGAAGCCGACGTGTCGCGCGGCCCGGGCGACCAGATGGGAGACATTCGCGAGCAGGTCATCAAGCAGCGGTGACCGCTCGGTCTGTTCGCGGAGCTGGTGTTCCACGCCCGCAGTCGGGCGAGACGGTCGTCGCCCCTCGAGGAGCAGGTCCACGAATACGCGGTAGCCCCGGTCGGTCGGCACCCGTCCGGCGGATGTGTGTGGCTGGTGGACATACCCCTCGGCTTCGAGCTGTGCCAGCGCGTTCCGCACCGTCGCAGACGACAGACCCAGGCCGCTCTGTCGGGCAAGGGCCTTCGACGCCACCGGCTCGCCGCTGGCGATATGTTCGCGTACCAGCCTAGCCAGGAGCTGTCGGGACCGATCGGAGAGCTCGGAGGAAGACATGGATGTCAGTTGCTCAGCCTTCAATTATAGCGAATGCCCGAACGTTCTTCAGTGCGAGTACTCATTGTTGTTTTCCCAGCGCTTGTTTTCCGAGCGCGCCTTCCCAGCGCATGCTGACGGCGGCGACGCTGGGGTCGGTGATCTTCCCGTGTTTGACCGCGATCAGCTCCGCCAGGATGCTGATCGCGATTTCCTGGGGCGTGATCGCACCGATGTCGAGACCGACAGGCGCATGCACGGCCCGCAGCGCTTCCGGCGTCACCCCCTCTTCGAGCAGCGCGTCGTAGATACGCTTGATCTTGGCCTTGCTGCCGATGAGCCCCAGGTAGCGCAGCGGATTCGCCGTCAAGGCGCGCAGCGCGTCGAGGTCGTGCGTGTGGCCGCGCGTCACGATCACGGCGTAGGCCGTGGGCGGGAGCCGATGGCCCTCGATCCACGTCGGGATATGGTCAACCATCACGTCGATGCCATCGCCGAACCGTTCGCTGTTGGCGAATTTTTCGCGGTCGTCCACGACATGGACGCGGAAGCCGACGTCGTGCGCCATCTTCGCCACGAAGTAGCCGACGTGACCCGCGCCAAACACGTAGACGGCTGGCGACGGTTCGACCGGCTCGATGAACACCTCCATCTGGCCACCGCACACCAGACCGGTCTCCTGGGCGAAGTCGTCGTTGAGTTCGAATGCCACGGTGAGCGGTCGGCGGTTGGTGATGGCTTCCCGCGCTTTCCAGAACGCGTCGTTCTCGTAGCACCCCCCGCCAATCGTGCCGACGGTTCGTCCATCCGCGAAGACGAGCATCTTGGCGCCCACGCGCTGCGGCGTGGAGCCGGTCGATGACACGATCGTGACGAGCGCCACCTCTTCGCCCTGCTGCAGCGCGTCGCTCAGTGCGGCGAAGACTTCCTGGTTCATGGCTTGATTATAGAGCGCGGTTCGTGGCTGGCGGCCCGCCGAGTCAGCAGCGGCCCCGTGGCTGCTCCGTCCGCGCCCCGCGCTTGCGGTGTGACCGACCGTGAGGACGAGGCACTTCTGATCTCATGCGGATCTAAACAGAGTCGCGTGGACATGGGATCATCAGAGGAACCGGGCGACCTGCGCGGCGAGGAGCGAGGGG
>JAQBVV010000239.1 GCA_027622905.1 Acidobacteriota bacterium | reverse complement strand
AGGGGCCAGGCCTTTTCGAAAAGCGCTTTCCCGCGTTTTTCGGTCTCCACCGAATCGAAAAACGCTCTCACCTGCGCAGCTGGAAGGCCGGTCCCGACGATCGCCTGGCGCACGAGCACGCGAAGCTCCTCCTCGTTCATGCCTCCAGGTCCACCGTATCCACGATGCCCACGATGGCAGCGTCCACCGGCGCCATCGTCCGGCCGAGCGCCTGCCCCGCCGCGCGCCCTTCCATCACGATCAGCACCTTCTCATGCACCCCGGCACCAAGCGCGTCGACGGCCAGCAACGCCGGCCCGCGTGGGGTGTCATCGAGCGCCAATAGCTGCACGAGCAGCAGCTTGGCACCATCGAACGCGGAGTGCTTCTGCGTCGCCACGACGGTTCCGACCACTCGAGCGATCTGCATCAGCCAAGGTCCCAGTGATCCACGATACCGACGATGCCGGCGTCGGTCGGCACCCACGTCGGATGAAACGGAAAGCTCGCCTCCTTGCCACGCACGAAGAAGACGGTTTCTCCAACTCCGGCACCCACGGCGTCAACCGCCACGAGCGTCCGGCCGAACGCCGCGCCGTCAGCCGCCAGCGGTTGCAGCACCAACAGCTTCATTCCCGTGAGATGTTCGTCTTTGTGTGTGGCGACCACGTCGCCGATGACCCTGGCGAGTTGCACCCGATCAGTCCCCCGCCGGAACGTCGATCGTATCCACGATGCCGACGACTGCCGCGTCGACCGGACAGTCTTTCAGTCCGACCGCCATGCGGGCGGAGCTACCGCTGACGATCAGGACGCTCTCACCGACCCCCGCGTCAACGGTGTCGACCGCGACCAGATAGGCACCCTCGGACTTGCGCTGTGGGTCCATGGGGCGGGCCACAAGCAACTTGTGGCCGACGAGTCTCGGATCCTTCCGCGTGGCGACGACGGTCCCGACGATGCGGGCCAGAATCATCCGGACACGTACTTAGTGGTCTGGTTCCGAGTTGGCGTGTGCACCGAGGGTGGCGAGGCGCCTCGCGCGGATTCATTTGGAATCCGCGCCGGCTGGCCAGGCGCGCTGATTCGTAACCAGACCACTAGTTACGACTTCCCGGAGCCGGCCTTCCCGATGGGCAGCGCGTCTTCCAGGTTCGCGTGCGGGCGCGGAATGACGTGCACCGACACGAGCTCGCCCACGCGGCGCGCGGCCGCCGCACCGGCGTCGGTTGCCGCTTTCACGGCTGCCACGTCACCCCGGACGATCGCGGTCACGTAGCCAGCGCCGATCTTTTCCCAGCCGACAAGGGTGACGTTCGCCGCCTTGACCATGGCGTCAGCCGCCTCGATCATGGCGACCAGACCCTTGGTTTCGACCATTCCCAACGCCTCTCCCATGCAGTGCCTCCGGATCTCTGTGACTGACGCCTGCTCTGCTATATCTGCCGAGCGTACTAATCTTTGAGCGTCCTGACTGCGTCCGCGATGAGCGCTGTCAGTTCAGCGTATGTTAGCCGAATTTCTCCCTCGCTGCTCGCCTGCTCGAGCGCCACGGAGACCGCTGGCACCAGGCGTCGGGCTGGCGATTCGGGAGCCTCCAGCTCCTGGCAGACCACCTGGTCGCCGTCGACATCTGTCGGATCGGCACACAGGGGTGCGGGGGAGAGAATGCCATAGAAGCCACGAAGACCCTGGAGCCGCGCGACCTCTTCTCGGGAAATCAGGTACTCGCCGCCGAGCTGCCGCGCGACGAGGCTGATTCTGGCGAAGTGCTCGATCGTCTCCATCTTGTAGTAAGCGCTCATGACATCCTTGCCGCATGTCACCGCGCCGTGATTGGCGAGCAACATGCCGTCGTGGGCTTTGATGTACTTGCGCACGGCCTCGGGGAGCTCGCTCGTCGACGGTGTGCCGTAGGCCGCGATCGGGATACTCCCGAGCGTCGTCACGACCTCGGCAAGGACGGCCCTCGTCAGCGGGATGCCGGCAACGGCGAAACCAGTGGCATAGGGCGGGTGCGCGTGCACGACGGCAGCGGCATCCGGGCGATTCCGGTAGATCTCGAGGTGCATCGGCAACTCGGTCGATGGATCCCGCTCGCCGGCGAGCTTCTTGCCCTCGTAGTCAACGATCACCATCATGTCGGGGGTCATGAAACCCTTGCTGACACTCTTCGGCGTGGTGATCAGGCGACGGTCGTCGAGGCGGGCGCTGATGTTGCCGTCGTTGGACGCCACGAACTCGCGGGCATAGAGCCGGCGGCCGGCCTCGACAATCTCAGCGCGAAGCTGTTCCTCGGTTTTGGTCATGGTCGTTCATCGAGCGCGTCGAGAGCGTTTGTCGTTTCGGTCTGGGGCTTCTCGCAGGGGCCAGGCCTTTTCGAAAAGCGCTTTCCCGCGTTGTTCGGTCTCCACCGAATCGACAAACGCGCTAGCCGGCCGGCCAGGCGATCCCTGCGACTAGGCTCGATCGCCAAACGTCGTTCTGCACTGCTCGGAGCAGAAGTAGTGGGTACTGCCGGCCGCCGTGATCGACAACGACAAGCGCGGTGGCACGTAGGTGCCGCACACCGGATCCCGCACAAGCTTCGTCGAGGTGGGGCCTCCGCTGTCAGCCCGCGCCTCTCGTCCTCCTGCCGCGTCGATCACGATACCGACCAGTCGCACGAGGGCACGACCGACCAGGACAAAGAGGATCACCGCAAGGACGAACCGGAGCACCGATCGTCCTCCTTAACCGCCGGGCA
>JAQBVV010000061.1 GCA_027622905.1 Acidobacteriota bacterium | reverse complement strand
GTTTGCCGCGCCGGCGCGTAGCGGAATCATCGACATGTCACAGACGATTACTCGGACACGCTCCTAGCCTCTCCTTCCACTTGAACGGGCCTCTCTATCAATGTCACAGCTGAAGCTCAGCATCGCCACCACCGACTACGATCACTTCCGTGATTTCAGGCTCGGCGCCGTGACGGCCGAAGGGATCGATCACAACTGGCTCAATCTCGGTCACCACGAGTGCTTCGCGCGGTTCACCGCGAACCGCGAGTTCGACGTCTCGGAACTGTCGTTCGCCAAGTTCGCGGCCCAGATCAGCAGGGCGGACACCGACATCGTCGGCCTTCCCGTGGTCTGCTCCCGCCTGTTCCGCTTCTCGTCGTTCTACGTGAACACGAAGAGCAAGATCACCAGCGTGCAGGATCTGAAAGGCAAGACGGTCGGTTCGCCCGAATGGGCACATTCGGCCGCCGTCTACATGCGCGGATGGATGCACAACGAGATGGGTGTGCCGTTGACCGACGTGCACTGGTATCAGGCAGGCGCAAACGCCCCTGGCCGAGAGGAGAAAGTCGAGCTCACGCTTCCCGAGGGCGTCACGCTCACGCGGGTCGCGGGCAGGAGCCTGAGCGAGATGCTCGCCGCGCACGACATCGATTGCGCCATCATCGCGCGCCCGCCGACCTGCTTCCTGGAAGGCCATCCGGACGTCGTGCGCCTGTTCCCCGATCATGTCGAGATGGAGGAGGCGTATTACGCCCGCACGAAGGCGTGGCCGATCATGCACATCATCGCGATGAAGAAATCGATCATCGACGAGCACCCCTGGGCCGCGCGCAATCTGTACAACGCGTTTCTGGAGTCGAAGCGCCGCTCGGTCGAGCGCATTCTCGATCCCGCGGTGTCACGCTATCCGGTGCCCTGGCTGGCCACGTACGCTCGCCGGATGCGCGACACGTTCGGCGGCGACCTCTACCCGTATGGCATCGAAGAGAACCGCCCGACCTGGGAGCAGATGCTGCGCTACACGTTTCAGCAAGGCATCGCGCACAGACTGATGACGCCGGAGGAGATCTTCCCCGAGGGCATCATGACAAAGGTGATTATTTGAGCCCGGCGCTGCGGAAGGCTCGGGCTGCTCTGCGACCCTGACAGCCCCCCTTTCCTCCCGGCACCCGCCGATGGGGCCCGAAGACCGGCGGTCACAGAGCTTCTGCGCCGAGACGTTTCTGCGCCGACAATACCCTGGAGTATGAGCGCCTTGGCGACGACCGACGCACCACACGATCTGCCACGGATGCAGCGGCGGACCGTGCGCGTGCTCGCCGCTGCCCAGGTGCTGGCCGGCATCGGCGTCGCCTCAGGAATCGCGGTGGGTGCGCTGCTCGCCGCCGATCTGAGTACCGAGTCGCTCAGCGGGCTGGCCTCGGCCTCCTCGGTCATCGGCGCGGCACTCATCGCCTTGCCCGTTGCCCAGCTCATGAACACGCGGGGTCGCCGACTGGGCCTGGTGCTGGCCTACGCCGTCGGTATCACCGGTGCGCTGCTCACGATCATCGGGGCGCTAATCGGCATGTTCTCCGTCGCAGTGCTTGGCATGGTGCTCACGGGCGGTGGCACGGCCGCGGGCTTGCAGTCCCGCTACGCAGCGACTGACCTCGCCGCGCCGGAGCACCGGGGGCGCGCGCTCGGAACGGTGGTGTGGGCCACGACCGTTGGCTCCGTCCTCGGCCCTAACCTCGCCCAACCCATGGGCGACCTGGCGATCAGCATCGGCGTCCCGCGGCTCGCTGGTCCCTACATGCTCACGGTGGTGGCCTTTGCCGCGGCTGCCACGGTGATCGGGCTGTTCCTCCGCCCCGACCCCCTGCTCGTCGCCCGCCAAGAGACGGCTCGACGCTCCGGAACGTTCGAGGGTCCGCGTCGCCCCACGCGCTCGTTGCGTGCATCGCTGTCCGACATCATCCAGGCTCCATCGGCTGCGGTCGGGTTACTGGCGATGGCGGGCGGACACGCCGTGATGGTTGGAGTGATGGCGATGACGCCAATCCACCTTCAACACGGTGGCGCCTCGCTGGGCGTCATCGGCCTCGTCATCAGCGGGCATATCGGCGGAATGTACATGGCGTCGCCGCTGGTGGGCGTGCTCTCGGATCGCTTCGGACGTCACCGTGTGATCGTCGGCGGCGCGCTCATCCTGCTTGCGGCGGTCGGCATCGCTGGCACCGCCAGCGAATATGACTCGACACGGATCGCCGTCGGGCTCTTCCTGCTGGGACTCGGCTGGTCGTGCACGCTGGTCGCGGGTTCCACATTGCTCACCGAGTCGGTCGATTCCGAGGTACGGCCCACGGTGCAAGGAGCTGCGGACCTCGTGATGGGGGTCGCGGGAGCCAGTGCGGGCGTGCTGTCCGGCGTGGTCGTGGGACTGGGCTCATACGGGTTGCTCACCGCGATCGCGGCGCTGCTGGTGGCTCCGCTGCCTCTTCTCGCGATACGTGACAGCAGGCGCGCGGCGTCAGCCACATAGCGCGAGGCGCCAGCCCTTAGTTCTCGCGCCCGCTGCCCACTGCGCCTGCACCGCTGCCCGCAGTGGCGCGACCGTCGGTGGCGAGATCGGCCCTCGAGTCCGCCTCGGTCTTGGGCAGCGTCACCTTGTCGGGATCGATTCGAACGATCACGTAGGTGATGTGATCCTCGATCGTGGTGAACTGATGTCCCGTTCCTGCGGGAATGATCACCATGTCCCCCGCCTTGAGCTCATGCGCAACGCCGTTCCGGATGCCCGTGGCATCGTTCCCGGGGCCATTGATCAGACTCACCGCCCTTTGCGTCGACGGCCGGCGCTCCTTGCCGATGAGATCTGGCCCCAGCACCAGCGTGGCCTCGCCGTCGATGACGTAGTACACCTCGCTGACCAGGTCGTGTTCGGCCACGTTGGCCTGCGGGTCGTCCCGCTTCCCTCGATAGACCACGCCGATTCCGAGGTTGGTTTTTCCAGCATCCACTTGCCGGATCTGCTGGTCGGTGAACTGATTCGCGATCGCTCGCGTCACGTACGCCTGGATTTCGGCGCTCGGGATGTAGGTCCCCGGGCAGAAGTCGCAGGTCGGATCGTGCTCCTGTTCCTGCTCCTGGGCGGACAGCACGCCCCCCTGGGCACAGAGCACGACGATGGCCACGAGGGCTGCAGCCGCAATTGCCGGTCGTGCGGCACTTGCTGACGCGGAAACGCACCGCTCGATTGTGAAGTTCATACTGGCTCCTTTGTCCTGGCTCCTTTGTCAGAGCATAGATCAGGCGGTTGTTGCGTTCGTCCTGAACACAGGATGGCCAGGCGGCCATGCATGTAGGATGGTGGCATGTCTCTTCTGCTCTCGCCTACCACGCTCGGCCCGCTGACGCTCCGGAACCGCATGGTCATGTCGCCGATGACGCGCAGCCGCGCGATCGGCAATATCCCCAATGCACTGATGGCCACGTACTATGGCCAGCGCGCGTCGGCAGGCCTCATCATCACGGAGGGCGTGGCGCCCTCGCCGAACGGGCTCGGGTACCCCCGCATCCCGGGGCTCTACTCGGCCGCCCAGACGGACGGGTGGAAGCTGGTGACCGTCGCGGCCCATGCCGGTGGCGCCAAGATCATCGCGCAGCTCATGCACACGGGCCGCATCAGCCACCCCCTCAATATGCCCGCCGGCGCCCGCGTGCTCGCGCCGTCGGCCATCGCCGCCGCTGGCCAGATGTACACCGATCAGGCCCAGATGCAGGACCTGCCTGTGCCCGTGGAGATGCGCGCAGCAGACGTGGCAGCCGCGATCGAGGAGTACGTCGTGGCGTCGCGGAATGCGATCGCTGCCGGCTTTGACGGGATCGAATTGCACGGGGCGAATGGCTACCTCATCGAGCAGTTCCTCCGACCGACGTCCAATCAGCGCACGGATGGCTACGGAGGGAGCATCGAGCACCGGGCGCGCTTCGCGCTCGAGGTCGTGGACGCGGTCGCGAGCGCCATCGGCAAGGATAAGGTGGGCATCCGTCTCTCGCCGTACGGCGTGTTCAACGACATGCCGCTCCACGACGCGATGGAGGCCGACTACGCGTATCTGGCCGAACAGCTCGGCGCGCGGGGCATCCTCTACGTCCACATCCTGGACCACTCCGCAGGCGGGGCTCCCCCTGTGCCGGCGTCGATCAAGGACACGTTCCGCCGGCACCTGCCACACAACCTCATTCTCGCCGGTGGCTACGACGTCGAGCGCGCCGAAGCGGACCTTGCCGCCGGCAAGGCGGACGTGATCAGCTTCGCGATAAAGTTCCTGGCGAACCCCGATCTGCCGGCCCGCTTCAAGGGCGGCGCCGCGCTCAATGCCCCTGACGTGTCGACGCTCTATACGCCAGGCGAGACGGGCTACACGGACTACCCGACGCTGACGTAGAGCGCCGTCGGCGGGCCGGACTCTGTCTGCGTCGCTTATCTCCTCAGGAACAGGTCGTTCCAGATCGTGTCCCAGTGCTCCTTCTCGTCGAGCACGGTGGCCGGATCGATCATCACGAACGGGAAGTTGTTGAGGTCGCTCTCGACACGCGTACTTGCCGGCACGCGCCCGAGCGATTCGAACAACTCCTGTCCTTCCTGCGAGAGGACGAAGTCGGCAAACAGCAGCGCGGCGTGTGGATGCGGCGCGTTGGTCGCCACGCCGATGCCCTGGGGACGCGCGACCACGGGCTGCACCGGGACGTAGTCCATCGGCGCGCCCTCGCGCATGAGCGGCACAACGTTGCTGTGGTAGGCAGTCAGTCCGACAGGCACCTCACCGGACGCGACAAGGTTGGCGAGCAGGACGTGGCCCCGGCGCACATCCGGGCCTAATGCCGAGAGCGCGCGGAAGAACTCCATGTCCGTGCCCGGCTGCCCGGACTTGATGAGCGTCGCCATCCACTCGGCATCGGTGGCTTCCACGGCAATGCGCCCTTTCCAGCGGGGGTCGGCAAAGCCCGCATAGATGGCCGGAATCTCGGAGCGCTGCACCGCGTTCGTGTTGTAGGCCACGACGTAGAAACTCAGGCGATCGGGGAACCACGTGCGATGGGCCGGTATCGCCTCGGCGGGCAGATCCGCGAGGTGGGGCGAATAGAACTCGGCGAGGAGTTGCTCCCGTGCGAGCATCTCCATCTCGGGGCCGTTGGTCTCGATGACGTCCACGTCATACCGTCGGGCCTGCGCTTCGGTGACGGCGCGCCGCACCACCTGGTCCGACAGCGCGCGCCACAGCTCCACGTTGATCCCGTATTTCTTCTCGAAGGCCGCGGCGAGCGGCTGCGATTCGGTTGGCGCGAGCGACGTGTAGAGGACGACGCGGCCCTCCCGCTTCGCGCGTTCGATGAGTCGCGCCTCGCGGTCGGCGCCGCTGTACATGAAGTCGGCGCTGTCCTCCGCCTGGTCCTGTCCCGGGTCGCCGCATGCCACCACGGCGGACACGAGCAGCACGCACAGGACCCCGGCCCCGAGTTTCTTCATGGCTGTATTGTTCCAGGGAAATTGACGGTCTCGGCGATTCTATGATTAACTCCGCGCACGGGGCAATTCCGGGAACGATGTTCCTTCGACACCGGAACGTCTGGTCCCCGGCTCTGCATGGCCACCACAACCCGAACCACCACGACCCACTATCACATCCAGAAGAAGCGGCGCGCCGCGTTCCTCGAAGAATGGAAGACGTATCGCCAGACGGTGATCCGCCAGGAGGATGTGACCCTGGTGCCGACCGCGCGCGGCCTTCGCTCCGGTGTCTACATGGGCTGGGATGGGGATCGCCCGACCCGCTGCCTGGATGCGCACGTGCACGAGGTTGATCCGGGGACGACCTCGACGATCCATCGCCATTCGTGGGACGCGGTGCTGTTCATGGTGGACGGGAGCGGCTGGACCGAAGTCGATGGCGTGCGGTACGACTGGAAAGCCTGGGACGCGATTCACATCCCTGCCTGGTCCTGGCACCGCCACGGCAACGAGGGGGACCGCCCCGGCCGCTTCATGAGCTACTCGTCGGAGCCCACACTCTGGACGCTGGGCATGAGCCTCATCGAGGATGCCGGCCACGAGCCGTTCGAGAGACTGCCGCCTCGCCCGAAGTTTTCCGACGGCGGCCCGGGCGACGACCCGTACGCCCGGCGTCTCCGTCGCGTCGCCCAGGAGGCTGGAAAGCGCCGCTCGGGCCGCATCCATACGCCGTACGACGAGCAGGAGATCCTTGCCACGCCGCGCGGGACGCGCACCAAGTTCCTCAACGACCGGGCGATCGGCAACCAGGCCTCCGGCCTCACCCAGGTGATGATTCAATTCGCGCCCGGGAAGACGCAGGCGCTGCACCGCCACCCGGGCGAAGCGTGGCTCTACGTCGTCGAGGGCCACGGCCACAGTTTCCTCGGTATCGCGCCGGACAAAGGCGAGCACTACCCCTGGAAGAAGGGCGACCTCATCATCGTCGACCATTTCCTGTGGCATCAGCACTTCAACGACGACCCGGTCAACCAGTGCCGGCTGGTGCGCGTACACATGTTCGACTCGCTGCTCGAGACGATGCGTACGCTCATGGATCCGATGGTGCTGTTCGAGGAGGCCGAAGACACGCTGATCTCGACGCAGGAACTGTCGCAGATCCAGTGGCCGGATGACCGGCGACCAGGCGAGTGACGGACCGGGCACGCTCCGCGTTGCCCCCTGGCGTGCTCTCCATGCACGTCCTGCCGGCCGAACACCACGACCACGACTGGGACGCGATCATCGTTCCGCGGGAGGTCAAGGAGCGCCTCCTCGCGCAGGCGCTGCTCGTGCTGCAGCACGGCCGACAGCTGTCGATGCTTGCCGGACTGCCGCACGGGCTCATCGTGCTGGCCGGCCCGCCGGGAACCGGCAAGACGACGATGGCGCGCGGCCTTGCGCAGGTGGCGGCGCTGGCGCTCGCGCGCCAGGGCGCGACCGCGCTGCTCGAGATCAATCCGCACGCGTTTCCCAGCGACATGCTGGGCGAGAGCCAGCGCAACGTCACGCGGCTGCTGACCGAGACCGTGCCCGAGATCGCCGCCCGTCGCCCGTTCACCGTGGTGCTGATCGACGAGGTCGAGAGCTTCGCGGTCCGGCGCTCGGCCGCGTCGTTCGAAGCGAACCCCGTGGACGTGCATCGCGCCACCGACGCGGTGCTGCTCGGCATCGACGAGATCGCGAAGACCCTGCCCTCGGTGCTGTTCGTCACCACGACCAATTTCATCGAGGGTGTGGACGAGGCCTTCCTGTCGCGCGCCGACCTGGTGATGCGCTTCGCGCTGCCCGATCAGGAGACGATCGCGCGGATCCTCGAGCATGCGCTCGGCGAGCTCGCGGTACAATGGCCGGCGCTGTTGCCGCTCACGAAGAACGAGGCCCGTCTCTCCGAACTGGCCGCGCTCTGCGAGGGATGGGATGGCCGGCGCATACGGAAGCTGGTGCTCGCGGGACTGGCGCAGCGTCTCGACGTGGCGCGCGATCCCGCCAAGCTGACGTGGACGGACCTCCTCTCCGCGGCGCGCAAGAAGGGCGGCGTGGAGTGGGCCGGCGGCCAGGCGCTGACCTCTCGCGAGATGTTTCCGGACGTGGCCAAGGACCTGATGCACGATCACGACCACGGGCACGACCACGGGCACGGTCCCCACGGCCATACCCACACGCACCAGCACGACACCGATTCTCGCTCGGGCTCGTAGTCGCAGTGTCGCAGCCCGTGGGACGGGTCGCCACCGGCTGTCAGGGATGACAACAACGTCTCCGGCAGGGTCGCAACGCGCCGAGCAGGAGCCTGGCTTTTTCGCCCGGCACCAGTTCGTGTTCTCGCTCCTGCTGCCAGCCATTCTGCTCGGCACCGGCAGGGGATTCACGCTGCCGGTGCTGCCGCTCATCGCGAAAGACGACTTCGGCATGGGAGTGGCCGGCGCGTCGCTGACGGTCATCGCTCCGATGATCGGCGGAATGCTGTCGACATTGCCGACGGGGTACGTCATCGACCGCTTCGGGCGACGCGTCGTGCTGGTCGGGGCGCCCCTGCTCTCGTCCGCCTCGGCGTGCCTGGCATTCTTCGCGGGATCCTACTGGGAGTTTCTCCTCTATCTGATCGTCGGCGGGATGGCACAGCAGATGTGGCAGATGAGCCGCCTTGCCGCGATCGCGGACTCGGTGCGCTCGAGTAGACGCGGGCGGCAGATCACGGGAATGTCGAGCGCGCAACGCATCGGGAACACGGCTGGCCCGTTTCTCGGAGGCCTGCTCGGCGAGCTCACGGGGCTGCGGGTGCCGTTCCTGGTGTTCGGACTGCTGGCACTGCTGGCGGTGATCCCGTCGTACTACCTGATCGCGGAGACGGCACCCACGGTGCTGGCGCGCCGCTCGGGAACGACGCTGGCGGCGACGGACACGTCCTGGAACACGTTGCTCACGCCTCCCGTGCTGATGCTGTTCACGGCGCAGTTCTTCGCCAACTGGGCTCGGGGCGGCCTGCAGGGCAACGGTGGAACGTACCTCATCTTCCTGACGTTCTCGTACGGCGTGGGCCCCGCGGTACTGGGGGCCGTACTTCTGGGCACCGGACTGCTGGGTATTCCCCTGATGATCTTCTCCGGACAGATCATGGACCGGTTCGGGAGAAAGCGGCAGGTCGTGCCCGCAGCCGTGGTGCTGGCGCTGGGCATCGGAGCCATGTCGATCACGGCTGCCCTGTCGCTACCCCTGAGCGCGTTCATCGCGGCGTTCGTGTGGATCAACATCGGCATCTCGACCATGGCGGGCACGATGCAGACGATCGGGTCCGATGTCGCTCCCGACGAGGCCCGGGGAAAGTTCTTCGGCGTCAGCCGGCTGATCGCCGAAACAGGCTCGGCGATGAACCCCGTGAGCTTCGGGGTCATCACCGCCACCGTCGCCGGGGCTTCCGGGTTCGCGGGCGCGTTCGCGATCACGGCGACGGCGGCACTGGTCGCGGCCGGAGTCGTGGGGTTCGGTCTGGGAGAGACGCTGCGCAAGGATCACTAAACCCAGGTGAGCGACGTCGAACCCGTCATTCGGCGTCCCCGTCCCACCGAGGCTGACTCTCGTGACTTCCCGCCAGACTGCGTTATGCGTGCATCACATTCGCGCGGTAGCGAAAGGGATCGGCGGGTACAACCGCTGCTGCCGCCTGGTCTTCTGCGGTCCAGGCCAACGTTCGACCCAGGTCAAAGAACTCTGATCGGATAGAGTGCCATTGCGAACAACACGCTATGGCTCCGGAAACAGCCCTGGCATCCACCTGCTGGCCAAAGCGGCTGGAAACGCAATGCGCAAAGGTGCGCGCGAACTGTCGGACGTCAGGACGCCGCGTTCGAGCAAAGAGGACACGGTTCGCCGGGCATTTCGTTCGCCTGTATCCAACAATGCCGGCATTTCGCTGCGGGGTAGCTCACCGCGAAAAAGGATTGCCTCCAAGACTTTGCCGGACCTTGGGGGCAGGGTACTGGCGCGCGTTTCCTCTTCTGCCCAAATCAAAATTCGATCGCGCAGTCGTTTGGGCTGGACGAGCTGCTCCATGAACTTGACTTGATCGAGGCAAGTTTCGAGGAAGAAGCCAATAAATCGCGCCAAGGCTTCCTCCGACAATGTGCCGCGACCATCTAGATCGTTGCGCCGTGGTAGGTCGGCTTCCATCAAGCCGGCTTTGTAGGCCGTCACACGGCGCGCGAGTCCTCGTGCCACTGACCAGATCCCCGCCGTGTCAAGTGCATCACGAAGCGTCGCGTGGGACATCAGACGTGCGACACGGCCATTGCCGTCTGCGAACGGATGTATCCACAGCAAACGGTGATGCGCCGCCGCGGCTGCCAGGATGGTCTCTGCTTTCCCAAGGCCGCTGTAGGCGCGTTCGAACCGCTCCATGAATCGGGGGACCGCGCCGGGGCTAATCGCCACGTGCCGGCCGACCATCACATCCTCGCGACGAAGCTCGCCAGGAACAACCTTGATTTCGCGTGCCGTATCAGGGTCGCGCGCCACGAGCAGTTCCTCTGGAAGGTGCTCGCTAAAGCGCCGATGAATCTCCTGCAACGCTGCGACTGACGGGGCTCTGCCGCGGATACCGCCTTCATCAATCCACTGCTGAACGTTCACATGGGCCGTCGCTTCGAGCTGCAGGTTCCGCTTCTGAGGATCAGCGCTAAAGTCACTCCGCATCGCTCGCTCAATGTCGACCGGATGGGTAGAGTGGCCCTCAATGAGGTTCGAGTAGTAGCAGTTCATTGCCCGAACCGAATCTGCGAGCGGACGAACAATGCCTTCAGGCATGCTGCGCCCAAAACCAGCTGACGCAGCGGCAAGCTCGACGGCCAAATCTGTCAGAGCAGCGCGGTGCGGTGAGCCCTCAGAAAGGAGCATGGGTTCCATAGAGCCCGTCGCCTCTCCGCGGTCTTCGACCTGTCTGATATCCTCTTCTACTTCCGAAGTGTTATCAGTCACAAGTAAATATATATCAGATATTTAGTCGTATTCTAATGGACATATATGGCCGGATATTTGTCCGCTTTGATGTCCGGTTTGTCTAGCGTTCATGTACGGCGGCTGCCTAAAACCTCGTGCGCTTGCGCCGATTGCTCGGATGGCTCGTCGAACGAATGTCGCAATGCGTGCGGACTGATACCAAACCGTGTGCTGCAACTGGAGACATAGCGGTTGACAATCCGCTGTGTGACCGATTCTGTGATGTATTTCTTGATGAAACGTGATGAACGGTGATGCATCACGCGGCGACGATGCGACGGAGTCTGAGGAAATGTGAGGAATGGTCGGGGCGACAGGATTTGAACCTGCGACATCCTGCTCCCAAAGCAGGCGCGCTACCAGGCTGCGCCACGCCCCGCCGGGACGATTATCCCACAACGCTGTCTCCCGCGGACGCATCCGCAGTGTCATCACCCGACTGTAGACTGGTCGTTGGAACGTTCGTGTCACGGAAGGAGGCGTCGATTACACATGCGCTGTCTCACAGAACGTCTTGTTGGCCGGGTTACGGTGCTGGACCTCGCCAGCCGAGCGATGATCGGGGAACTGCGTGCAGACGCGACCTAGAAGGTGCGGGCTTTGACGGTACAGGGCCGCCGGGCATTTGTCCTTAACCTCGCCGGCGTATCGTCTCTGGACAGCCACGGGTTGGGGGATCTCGTCGGGGCGCACCAGGCTGCGGCCGCACAGGGCGGCGTCGTCAAGCTGGCCAATGTCCACGAACGCGTGGCGCATCCACTCGACATCATGAATCTGTCGAAGATCCTTGAACGCTTCGACAGCGAGGACGAGGCACTGCGCAGCTTCGAGTCGTGACGGACCGTCGAGGGCCTCACCCTGCCTGGCGTCTGCGAATGACCAACAGCGTCATGTCATCCCGACTCAACGGATCCGCGCAGAATGCGTCGACCGCGCCGCACACGGCCGCTATGACCCGATCCGGAGGCTGTTCGCGGTTCTCGGACACGACTGCGGCGAGTCGACCCTCAGCAAACGGCTCCGCCTGGTCATTCTCGGCCTCGCTCGCGCCGTCCGTATACAGCAACAGCGTATCTCCCGCGTCGAGACGCTCGCGGCCAATCTCGTAGCGCGCGCTCTCGATGGCGCCCGCGACGGGACCGCCCACATCGAGCCAGCGGACCGTCGGTCGGGACCCACCGGTGACCAGCACGGGTGGCGGATGTCCCATGTTCACGTACTCGATGTCTCCTGTCCGTCTGTCGAACTGCAGATACACCAGCGAGACGAGGCGCGGAGCCGCCGAGAGCCCACCGACCGTGTCATTCAGGCCCGCGCCGATCTCATCCAGCGGAGCGCCTTGCAGCCGGAGGCGCCGCACGGCAACCTGCACAACCGGCATCAGCATCGCTGCCGCGGCACCCTTGCCCGCAACATCAGCGACAAGTACCGCACACGTGTCGCGCGTGTCATCCCATATGACATCGAAAAGATCGCCAGCGACGATGCGCGCCGGATACAGCCTCGCTGCGAGCTCCCGGCCCGAAAAGTCCGGCAACCTGTCTGGAATCCTGCACGTCCCGCATCGGGTCGTCGAGTGAGACCGCAGCCTCCCGCCGGCGCTGAAGGAAGTTCAGACAGTGATTGACCTTTATCCGTTGAATCCACGTCCTGAAGGCGGACCGTCCCTCGAATCGGTCCAGCGCGAAGTACACTTTGACGAACACGTCCTGTGCCTGGTCTTCCGCATCGGTGGCATTCGCGAGGTACCGGCAATTAGTCACGATCTTCGCTTGATACCGGTTCACAAGCTGCTCGAAGGCCCGCACGTCACGCTCTGGCGCGGCCACGATGTGCCGGACGAGTTCCTCATCCGACATGAGCTGATCCTCGGCGGCGTCTGGCACGGAAGCCATGTTCACAGAGCCTACCTGATCTTAGACACCGCACATCGGGCCCTGGTCACATGGCCATCAGTGTCAGTGACTGTGCGGCGGAACACGGGGTCTCCTGAGGCTGTCAATCTGAGTCGAAAGGCGGGAACTTACAAATGACGGTACTGCTCTTGGTCGCTACTGCAACCGTACTCGTCTCGTCGATGTGTTCGCTCTTCGAGTCGGTCCTCTATTCGACGAGGTCCGGCGCGCTCGAAGCGGAGCGAGTCCACGGGACCCACCCACTGCTGGCCGAGCGGTTCCTGGCCATGAAAGCCAACATTGCCAAGCCCACCTCCGCCATTCTGATCCTGAACACCCTGGCGAACACCGCAGGAGCCACGATCTGCGGCATGTATGCCGCCCAGCTCCTGGAACCGCGGGGCGTCGTGCTCTTCTCCATCGTGCTGACGATGGCCATTCTCTTCGTTGGAGAGATTCTGCCCAAGACGTATGGTGCCATGCACTGGCAAGGCACGTGGTGGTTGCTCGTCTGGCCCATCACCCTGCTGCAGAAGGGCTTCGCGCCGCTTATTCGGGTGACGCAGGGATTCACCCATCTCTTCTCGGGTGCTCGCGGCGTGCCAGCGATCACGGAGGAGGAGATCGTGGCCAACATTCGACTTGGCCGCGTCTCTGGACAGCTCACGGAGTCTGAACACCAGCTCCTGAATGCCGTGTTCCGGTTCGACGATTTGCTGATCCGGCAGGTGATGCTGCCCCGGACCGAGGTCGTGTTTCTGGACCAGGAGTGGTCCCTCGCACGTTGCCTCGATGTGGCGAAACGGACCCGGCATACGCGATTCCCGCTGTGCCGAGGGTCTCTGGACGATGCCATCGGCGTCGTCCACATCAAGGACCTCGTTGGCGCGAGCACGACAGATGCCTCCACCCTCAGCTCGATCGCACGCCCCCTGCAGATCACGCCGGAGACGCGCCCGATCAGCCAAGTACTCCGGGACATGCAACGCAGTCAGCAGCACATGGAACTGGTGTACGACGAGCACGGAACAGTGGTGGGCATGGTGACCATGGAGAATATCGTCGAGCAGCTGATCGGGGCCGTGCAGGACGAATTCGATAGTGAGTCGGCCGACATCGAGCACGAGACGCCGGGGGTCTTCCGCGTGCGGGGGCGCGTGGCCATCGAGCGTTTGAATCGCGAGCTGAAATTGAACCTCCAGACGGAGGGGCCGGACACGCTGTCGGGACTGCTGGTCCAGCGCCTGAAACGCCTGCCCGCGGTCGGTGATGCCGTCGAACTCACGGGCGCGACGGCCCACGTCCTTGCAGTCGGGAATGGTCGGGCCACGTCCGTGCGCGTCGTGACCGGGCCGGGCGAGGAACGCCACGGGGCGTGAGCCCGGCCGCTCAGTAGCCGGACGCTCCACGATGTGACTTTCCTGGGGGCGGAGGTGTCTGGAATGACTAGCACGGACCGGACGGGCCACCGATCTGTCGAGCGTGGCAACGCGGTTCGAGCGAAGGCGGAAGATCTGAGATGGACCGCGGAACACCGCATGGAGGAATGCATTGGCCGATCAGGTGTGGCAACTCGTTGAGGGAGACGGTCCGATCGTCGCAGCCGCGATTCACGACGGCCATGACCTGCGTCAGGAGGTGGCAGCCCTGATGGCGCTCTCGGACGCAGAGCGCCTGCGGGAAGAAGACCCGTATACGGGCAGCTGGACGGAGGTGGCGCCTGTGCGCCTGGTCGGCCGGCGATCGCGGTTCGAAGTTGACCTCAACCGACCCAGGGAGAAGGCGATCTATGCCACGCCTGCGGACGCCTGGGGGCTCAACGTGTGGACCGACCCACTACCACCGGCGCTGGTGGCGCGCTCACTCGAAGAGTACGACGCGTTCTACGTCGAGTTGTCTCGCCTGCTCACTGGGCGCATTCAGCGCTTCGGTGGTGTCCTCGTCCTGGACTTCCACACCTACAATCACCGCAGAGAAGGCCCCGACGGCCCGTCCGCCGAGCCGCTCGACAATCCTGAGGTCAACATCGGCACGGCCTCGCTCGATCGGGAGCGCTGGGCGCCGCTCGTCGACCGGTTCATCTCTGACTTGCGGGGGTTCAACTTCCTGGGTCGCCACCTCGACGTGCGCGAGAACGTCAAGTTTCAGGGCGGGAACATGTCGCGCTGGATTCACAAGGCCTTCCCGACGCAGGCCTGCTCGCTCTCCATCGAGTTCAAGAAGTTCTTCATGGACGAGTGGAGCGGCACGCTCGACACGAACATCCACGAAGAAGTTACCCGGGCGCTGCAATCCACGCTCCCCGGGCTCCGCGAGGAGTTGGCGGGCGTGATCGACTGACGGGTGAGGATGTTGGACTCTCCCAGTCGCTCGAAGCGAGCAACGACGGCCCTCGGGATACATCTCACCGAGGTCGCCGAGCGGCTTCGGGCCGGACAGCAGGTCAGGCGCACCTTGCAGCCGTGGGGTCGTCTCCATATCGACCGGGCGCTGCCCTTTCTCTCTGTCTATCGCCGCCCGCCAGGCGAGACCGACCTGCAGAGTGAAAGACTCATCACGACACAGGCGTCGTATCTCCTCGCGCCTGGCGATCCGGCGCTGGCGCGGGACCTCGCTGCGCTGGTCAGCGCAATCGTCCGGGTGCTTGTTGAAGACTTCGGCACCTGCCTGCTCATCGAAGTGTCCGTCGCACGAACGGCCGGAGCGATCGCCCCCACCAAGGCACCCATCTGTCGAGTCGTCACGCGACCTGGCGGCGAACCGGCGGCGACCGTCGCCGAACTGGAAGCAGGGCTCACCAGGATAGGCGAACCGGCGTGGGGACTGGCCAGTGGCGTCGAGATCCAACGACGGCGCAATCCATCACCCGTACACCTGCGTCCGCTCCTCGGCCCGCACGCGGACTCGGCGGGCTGTTTTCTCGTCGGTCTCGAACTGTCTCGGGTATATGCCGACCCCGACGGCCGTCGCGAGTTTCCCGTCGTCCACCGAGGGCTTCGACGGGACCTCGCGGGCGTGCTCAAACGCACGGTGTTCGAATTCACGACCAGGCGCACGACGCAGCGGCCGAGTCACTACCACGCGCTCGGCCGCGGAAAGTTTGTCAAAGCCGTCTGGGAGGCCGATCGGGGCCTCGCCGACATCAGCAATCGGTTTGACTTCCTGCTGCTCTCGACGCCTCGAAATGCCGAGGACACCTGGAATGTCTTTCGACGCCACGGCTTCACCACGCCGCCTCACTTTTCGTACCCGCCGCTTCCATTTGACCCTGCGCTCGCCAAGCGCGATCTGTACCGCATCCCACTCGAACGCGTGGAAGATCCCACGTTGGAGGACCTGTTCCGCGAACAACAGGATGAGCTGGATCGAAAGATCACGATGCTGTCGGATCGGGATACTCCACGGTTTCGGTACGGGAGCCTGCAGTTGTTCGGCACCGTCGACGCCGACCTCTTCGAGCAGGCGCGACGGTTGCTCGACGACATTCCCTCGCGCAGTCGTGAAACGGGCAAGGGGGGCACGCTTGACGCGCACGCCTTCGCGGCTCGCGCCGAGGCCGAACTCCGTTATCTGCGTGGCTCATCGGACCGACTGCCGGCTCGCGTGCAGATCCGTGATGACGTCAGCAGCCTCATGGTCTCGCGTGGCCACCTGCTGGTCCCAGCCGATATCTCGATACCAGCCTCCCGGGTCGAGGCGCTGTTGCAGCACGAGGTGGGCACGCACATCGTGACGTACTACAACGGTGCCGCCCAACCGTTCAAGCAACTGCGAAACGGACTGCCCGGATACGACGAGCTGCAGGAAGGATTGGCGGTCCTGGCTGAGTATCTGGTGGGCGGACTGAGCCGGGCCCGGCTGCGAACCCTTGCCGCCCGCGTCGTCGCGGTGAAGCGCATGGTCGACGGCGCCTCGTTCGTCGAGGTCTTTCGAGAACTGGATCGCGACTACGACTTCGCCCAACACGCGGCGTACACCATCACCATGCGCGTCTTTCGCGGTGGTGGCCAGGCCAAGGACGCGGTGTATTTGCGTGGCTTGGTCTCGCTGCTCAAGCACATCGCCCAGGGGGGCGAACTTGGCTCGCTTCTCGTGGGTAAGATCGCGCTCGGCCATCTGGACGTCATTGCTGATCTGCAGGCACGCAACGTACTCGTCGAACCCCTCTTTCGGCCACGGTACCTGATGCAGCCAGAGGCCATGGCGCGCCTGGCCACGCTTCGGCATGGCGCCGAGGTGGCTGACCTCGCAACCTAGACAAGGAGTGACCCATGAGAATCGGATTTTTCGTCAACGACATCAATACCGAGGAGCCAGGCTATACGACGACCCGGCTTGCCATGGCCGCGATCAATCGGGGCCACGAGGCCTGGGTCATGGATGCGCAGTCTTTCGCGTATGACCCCGACGAAAAGATTCGCGCCAGGGCACGTTCGGCCCCGAAGAAGCAGTACAAATCTTCTGATGTCTACATCGACGATCTGAAGGGGAAGAAGGCCAAACTCGAACGGATCACGGTCGACGACCTCGACGTGCTCATGCTGCGCAACGATCCGTCGTCCGATACGGGCCTGCGGTCCTGGGCGCAGACCGTCGGCATCAACTTCGGGCGCATCGCCATGCGCCATGGCGTGCTCGTCCTGAACGATCCGAACGGCCTCGCCAAGGCCATGAACAAGATGTATTTCCAGCTGTTCCCGGATGAAGTGCGGCCGACGACGCTCATCACGATGGACCGCGACGAGATCAAGGAGTTCGCCAAAGCCCAGGGTGGCAAGATCGTCCTCAAGCCGCTCATGGGCTCGGGCGGGCAGGGCGTGTTCCTGGTCGACGAGAGCGCGGGCTCGAATCTCAACCAGATGGTCGAGGTCCTGACCAAGGACGGCTACGTGATCGCCCAGGAGTACCTGCCGGCGGCCAGCGAGGGCGACACCCGGCTGTTCGTGATGAACGGCAGTCCGCTGAAGTACCGGGGGAAGTACGCCGCCTTCCGGCGCCTCCGATCGGGATCGGATATGCGAAGCAACATTCATGCAGGCGGCAAGCTCCGAGAGGCCGAGATCACCGACGCCCATCTTGAGCTCGTCGAGATCGTGCGGCCCAAGCTCGTGGAGGACGGGATGTTCCTCG